>NZ_JBICTE010000034.1:0-83652 GCF_043197485.1 Micromonospora sp. NPDC049102
GGTGAAGGCGTCGAACAGCGCCGGGCTCCTCGCGCTCGCGGACAAGCTGATCGAGGAACCCGGCGCTGTCACCGCCCAGGCGTAGGGATCACGCGTGACTTGCTGAGAGACCCCAGTGGACGCTCAGATATTGAACCCAGTACCTCGCCCGGCCGTTGAGACCCACGCCCGGCTCGCCGCTACGACCCCTGAGACCGACCTCCCTCGACTGGCTGCCGGCACCGCAGCGCGACTCTGTGGAGGAGCAGCGAGATGACAGGTGCTGTCGGCACCGACTGCATCGAAGCCGTCAGCACCTGGGTGCCCGCCGGCCAATCGCTCAGCATCAGTGGCGGTCCCGTTCCGGCCGAGGTGTGGGACGCGGTGCCCCTTGCCAACTTCCACCAGGTGTACGTCGAGCCTGCCGCGATAGGCGACGTGCGCGTCAACAACACCCTCCGCCGCCAGCCGCAGGCCGTGGCCGCGCAGATGGTGCATGTGCCGTTGGGACTGGAGCCCGGCCTGGAGGCGGCGGCCGTCCGCGCCGAGCAACTCGGCCTGCCGGTCCTCCTCCGCGCTGCTCGAGCACTCGACCTCAGTGGTCCGCAGGTCGTGCCGTTCGAGGCCTACCCTGAAACCGGTGCGGTGCTCGCGTGGCCCGCCGAACACGTCGGGTACACCGCGTCTGCGAACGGTGGCGCGGTTGCCGTGCGTCGTGTGCCGGCCGGCCTGGTGTTCGCCGACCCGTCGGCGCCTCGTTACGCCGCGGTGATGGAGGCGGCGGCGCGAATGCCCGTGAGCCAGACTCACCTGCGGGTATTCATGCACGAGGATGCCGGATTCGCGGCCGAGGACATCGCCCCCATGATCGCGCTTGACCCCCGGTACAGCGCGCCGGTGGACGTCGTCGTCTGCAATGCCGCCGGGGTGGTCGGCGCCGCCGTGGACCGCCTACGCTCGCTCGCGGCGACACTTTCCCGGCAGGACCAGATGCTGGGTATCGAGGTGCGTGCTGCCAGCGGGATCGTGTGGACCTCGCCCCAGGGCCACGTCATCGCATCCGGTTCCCGCGTCCACGATGACGGCAAGATGCGCCCACAATCCCCTGGCGCGGCCGGCGAATCGTTCTACGCGTTCCGCACTCCCCCACCGGTCAGCGAAGAGCAGGTGGGGCCCACCGATACCGAGGTGATCGATCTCCGGGTAGCGGTTCTGCCGGGCACGATGGAGCCGTCCCCGGGGCACCTGCAGCGGAACGATTGGAGTTCCTGGCATGGAGCGCGCCCGTACCAGGTCCGGCCCGTCACAGAGTGGCCGCAGTACCGGGTCGAGGCCGAGAAATTCGATGCCGCCCTAGCCGGCCATCTGGCCCGGTTGCCTCGGGTGATCAACGCCGCCCGGCAGGCGGTCGAACGGCTGGGAACGGTCATGGGCCAGGCAGCGGCAACAGATGCCGGGTATGGCGCCACGGCCCGCGATCTGGCGACGGCCCGCGAGCTGGACGATGCCGAGGCGCTGATGGCGGCGCTCGCACTGGCGGTCGGCGACGGGGTGGTCGGAGAGGCGCCCACGTTCACCCGGCTGGCGGCCGGACTGTTCGCCGAACCCGAGTACGCCGAACGGATCGGCGTCGACCACGAGGCGATGCGACAGTTAGCAGATTCGTGGCTGCCCCTGCGCGGTCCGTTGAAGAATGCGGCCGACCTTACTCGCGATCCTTTCGCAAGAACAGCTCGCGACCTGGACCACGCCGATTGGTACACCGGGGATGGGGGCGGGGGCGACGCGCTCGACTACGCCGACCGACTTCTGCGCACCTTCGACTGGCTGAACCTCGACCCGGCCCTTCGCAATGACTTCGTCCTCGCACTCGTCGCCACCGCCCCGGCTGGCCCGGACCGCCTCTATGAAGTCCTTCGGGTCGCCGAGGAGAGCCGGACGCCGGTGGCCGTATCCGCCGCCCCCTCCCCTGAACTGGTGTACGAAGAACTCGGACGGCTCGGCGTGTCACGGCTCTCTCTCACACTGGCGGGCATGGAGATGCTGCCCCACGAGGCAGCGTATTACGAGCTGATCAAAGCTAATGTATTCAAGGGCATTAGCCCCGAGGAGTTCCAACACGCGCAAGCCATCAAAGCACTACTCGAAGATTATGAGAATAATAGTATAGGGCCCAAGCCAGAGAACGCAATGTGGCTGACTAAATGGTTCGATGAATCAGGCGCCGACCCTCTACTGATCAAGACCAAGCTCACCATCGCGCACCTGTTGGCGCTCGCGGCCTACACGGGAACGAACCACGCGCTGATCAACGCGGTCGCCCCGCCGGGTGGCCTGTTCCACCGAGCCGCCCGGACGGTCAGGTCAGAACTCGACGTAGCCATAGAGAGGCGCGTCACCGAAATGATCAAGTCGGCATATGGAGTCAACTTCAGCGACACGCCGCCTAGACTCATCTGGCGGGATGCGGAGCTAATTGACTCAAGGTGGCACCTGGAAACCGAGCAGGGCAACAGAGGTGCGATCGAGAAGCTGATGTATGCCCGGGGGAAGCAGATTGCCGCACAATTCGAAGCCGAGGCGCGTGCACACTTCGATATGGTGGTTGACGCACTGACGATTCTGCCGGCAGCTCATGGTAAGGCATTCCGGATCGACCGCAAGCTCAAAGCCGGATTCTCCGAGTACAATGGCGCAACCCTAAGATTGCCTAGCTTGCGAAGCACGTCGGCTAGCGAAGGAGTTTTTGACGGACATTTCTCTAAATTATATCGAAAAACGCTCCTCACCAGGACAGTGAAACTCACCCTGCACCTGGCGGAGTTCAGCGGCCGCGACATCACGCCGTTCTCTGTGCATAGCAACGAAGAGGAGCGGCTACTCCTTCCCACCTCCGCCTTCGAGGTCAGCTCGCGAAAAGTGGTCAACGGCATCGAGGAGATCACTGCTCACGAGATTGCTCCGAGCGGTATCGCCCGAGAAATTTTCTCCTTCGTCCGCGGAAGGGTGTTGCGGGAGATATACGCACTGCGCGTCGAACTCCGCGACGCACAGGCGGTGGTCACCAATGTTCAGCGCGAGACAAAGAGCAACAGCAAGACGGTGAAGGCCCTTGGCATAAAGGCCAACGAACTGAGGATAGAACATGTGTCGGCCAACAGCAGGTCCATTCTTGTAACGGCCGCCGCGAACAGAGCCGAGGCGTCGGTTGCTGCCGCCGCCGAGGCCGCCCGAATAGCACTCGAGCAGGCGTCAGAGATCGATGCGGAAGAGTCTGCCCCCGTGGTAGCTCGGCTCAGACAACTGGTCACCGAAACGGCGGAGGTCAAGTCCGCTGTCAAACGGCACAGGGAGTCTGTCAAGCAGGCCGCCGATCGGGTAAGTAGAGCGGCGTCCCGCATCGCGGACGTTCGGACGCAGGTTAGCGTCGCCGAGAGGGCGGCGGCGGCGGCTTCCCTCGTAGGAAACCAGGCGCTGGAGGCTCTCGGAGATAGCCAACTGAAGGGGAACAAGGCCGACGAAGATCTGGCGAGTGCCTTCGCCAGAGCGAGCAATAGTTCCGCAAAAGATGCTATGGCTGCTTCTGCTGTCAGGAGCGCGGAGGCCAGATGGGTCCGTCTCATCGAATCCGTCACCAAGATTCAAGAACGCCTTTCAGCTAGATCGAGGGACGCAGCAAGGAAAGCCCAAGAGGCAACAGAATCGTTCGACGTCGCTCAACGGGCGTTGCGGGAAGCGCTCACCGAGTTGGAGCGGGCGGTGACGCTGGGACCAGAATTGCAACGACTGAGCGAGGCGGCGGCGAGTCAACGTGAGGTGATAGGCAATCTGGCCGACCAGCTGGAATTGCCAGTGTTGACCGAGTGGGGCGGCGAGGAGATCGCCGATCGCAATTTCGAGCGGTACGTCGGGGCGCACCTCTACCAGATTCCACGCGTACGCGCCGTCGTTCGGATGGCCGTACGGCGTCTGCGCGCGGTGCTGTCGGGGTCGCGGCTCAACAACCGTCGCGACGCACAGCCGCTGCGGGCGTTCGTCCAAGACGATCCCACCAGCGCCGGACAGGTCGGCGACACACTAAGCGAGGAGGAGATTGTTCAAGTACTGAACCGGGGAAACCTACGGATGATGATGACGGCTTTTTACAACGCCGCATATTACAAGCAGAACGAGGAGACAGCCACCCTCAAGACCGTCATCCTAGACATCGTCGAGGACGGCGCCTGGGACGAGGCTCACCGGCTCAAGCTAAATGTCGAACTGTTGCAGCGGTATAGCGCACAGCACAAGGGTTGGCAGCGCGCCGCCATGAACGTCATTACCGCGCCAATAGCCAATGCGCAACCCTACGCCAAAGACCCGTTCGCGTTCGGCAACATCTACGACATCATGAGCACGTACCCCAAATATGAGACACTATCCATCGGGCTGAGCCAACTCGGAAAAATTCCGCGCGTCCCGCATGCGACGTACAAGTTCAATCTCGGCCTCTATGGTCAGACCACCAGGCGAGAACTCGACGACCTCAACGTGGGCCTGCACCCGTTGGAGGAACAATACCAGCGGGAAGCCGGCAACCTTCCGTTCAAGCCGACTCTGGACGCCCCTGACGACGAGGCGATTGACGCGCTCGAGTCTCGCCTGGGTGAGGGTGAGTCAGGACCAGAGTTCCCGTTGCCCTGGTTGACCGGCAGTGCGAAGTACATGATGAAATCCTCGTCGGCCGCGCCATGGACGAATTCCATGCGTCAGGCCGGCATCCCGGCCGTCAGCGCGATTTCGGGCACCACTGTGCGGCTGCTGTGGGCGTACGACATGCTTGGCCTGCCCGCGCAGTCACGCAACGAGTTTCTCCTCGGGATCACGGCCTGGATGCTGGTCACCGACGAACACTCGCTGTACGAGGTGCTACGGGGCGCCGAGTCGGTCGGTATGGATCTGCCTGTGTCGCAGGCCAAGAACGAGACCGACGTGTACGCGATCCTCGGTCGTCTCGGTGTGCCAGATGAGGCTCTGTTGCGCTTCGGCCACGAGCGTCGGCCGGCGCTACGACGGGTTCCCGCAGGGCTCGTGCTGGCCGACCCAGCCGACAGGGATTACGCCGAGAAGCTGCGGTTCGCCCAAGCCTTCCCGCCAGACCCGTCACGGCTGCGTGTCTTCGTCGACAACGCGTCGAGGGCCTTCTCGGTGCCGGACATCGCCTCGTCCATCCGCCTGCATCCGGATTTTGGCAAACCGGTCGACGTCATTTCCTGCGACTTCGTGACCGCGCCCGAGGCGCAATCACCGGCTGCCGAGTTGTCCAAGCACCCCCTGATGCATGGCATCGATGTCGTCGCCGCCAACGGAACGGTTTGGACCTCCGCCATCGGCCACGCCTTCGTCGCGCCCAAGGTCGCTGTTGGCAGAGACGGCCGAATGCGACCCGGTACGCCTGGCAACGGGACGTTCCACCGCATCCGCACGACGCCGACAGCACAGGATGGACCGCACCTCACCGAGATCGAGGATCTCGACACGCCGCTACTACCCGGCACGCCGTACCCGCGCCTCCATCAATCACCGGCGTGGCACGGCGCGGAGGCCCTCGGGCTGGATATCCATGACAGCGCTCTGGACGCCCCCAACGACGTGTACCACCAATTCGGCGATCCGGGCGCCGCACCGGCCGCGATCGCCGCCGAAGAGCCGAGCTCTCCGGTGGAGGCGGTCGAACCGGTGGAGGCGATCGCGCAGCCGAGTTGGCCGCTGCGACTGACCGGTGGTCCGCTGGCGACGGGATCGTCATCCAGCCGCTGGCACGTCACGGCACACGGCGACGTGTACGTCGTTTCCTCGAACACTGCGAGAGTGCCGGACCGCATGATCGGTGAGTTGGCCGCGATGGCTGACGCCGAACACCCGGTGATCCTTCTGGACACTCCGCGCGTCGGCCACGACCTGCTGCCCGCCGACATCGCCACGGTGAACTATCTGCTCGAACAGCTCGCCCAACGCGGCAATCCCCCCGTCGTGATCACCCGCGGGCCGGTCACTCTGGATCTCCTTGCCGTGACAGACAGGTACGGTGTGACGATCCTGCACACGACCACGCAGAAGTCCGACAGTTCCAGAATGGGTCTTGATACCACCTACCGATGGACCGTCGCCTCTCCTCGCCAGCACGGGCAGCCCCACACCCCCGCCGAAATTCTGGATGTGATCACGCCCGACGTGGTGCGCACGGCGGCGAAGAAGGCCCAAGCGAGCAATCCCGTGGCGCGTGTCGACGACGCGCTCGGCGAGTTGATCTGGGCGGTGGACCTCAAGACGAGCAAGGCCGTCTTCCAACGGCTACGGGCGCGCTGGTCGGCCGAGCAGATGAAGGCGAACCTGACCGAGGTCGAGCAGATGATCGACCGGGTACCCAACCAGCCGGAGTTGAGTGTCTTCGCGCCGGTCCTGGAGTTGGGCGCGGTCGGCCACGAAGATGTCGTCTTCGACTACGCGACCGCCGACGAGACCCAACGACCCAAGGTCCTCCTCGACTCGGTGGGCCGACTGGACACCGCCGGACAGCTCAACACGCCAGTCGACGTCGACGGCGGCCTCACCACCGGCCAACTGGCGGACATGGTCACCAAGGTCGGTGTCACCGACATCTCCGCCTCGGTACTCACCGTCATCGGCGAGGTCAAGGCCGGCAACTTCGAGAACGCCAATGCCTTCATCGAAGCCAACCGCGGCAAACTCACCGTCGCCCAGAAACAACAATGGGTGGACGCCATCGCCGACCTGCGCCAGATCATGCGGGACAACGACGCCCAACTCCACATCCTGGCTAACGGCATCCTCAACTGCTGACGTACCCCTGACCTCGGGCGGGGCCTGGGCACGCGGTCAGCGGAGGCGGTATCGCCCGTCGGTGATCACGCAGTCCACACGGGATCGTCGTCAACCGGACGGAACAGCTCGGCGAGCGCACGGTGCAGCGCCACGTCCCCGACCTGCGGCACTCGGTAGGTGTTGCGCTGTGCCTGCTGAACCAGGCTGGGATCCGGAGCGAGCCCGTACTCGCGCAGGTAGTACGTCACAGTGTCGGTCCACACGAACGTCCCGTCGGTTCGGTACGACATCGGCACCACGTCACCCCGATACGGATCGACGACGTCCGCCATGAGGTCGGTGGTTTCGAGCACACCGACACCCTGGTCGAGGTAGCGCAGCAGCTGTCGCCGCTCCGGATCGGACATCCGCCCATGGTCATCGGCGAAACGTGGTCCCCCGACGGCGTCCACGGAGTCGAAGACACGGGCCAACTCGATCGGCGCGACCACCTCGGCGGCCCACAGCAACGCCGATGACGCTCGGGCACGCTGCAGATGTGCGGGTTGTTCCGTACCCGTCGCATAGGACTCCACCAGCGGCAGTTCCACACCGGTAGCGATCAACGCCTGCATCACCGCACCGGTCGCCTCGGCCAGCTCGGTCACCGGGGCATCGAGCTCGAGCACATACACCCGTTCGCCGGGCCCACGCCAGGAACGCCAGAGCGCGACCGCGCCCGCGAGTCGAGCTGCCTCAGCTACTGCGGCGCGGTCGGCCGCGTCCATAGCCGCGTCGCTGGCCGGCTCAGGCCCGCTGGTGAGGTCCAGTACGGGCGGCATCTGTTCGGCTGGTACGGAACCCGGTTCAACGGGCGTGAACGCGATCCCGGTCACCGCGGCCGACACCGGCACGGGTGGCTCCACACCCTCGGGAAGGTACAGGCCGAGTAGCTGGCGATCATTCTGATGCAACTCGGGGTTGGCGTCAGCGACTACTTCCGCCGCTGTTGCTACGTCGCCCTCGGCCAGGGCGAGGCGGGCTTTCACCAGCGCCTCGTCGGGCATGTGCGTCGCCGCCCGTAGTAGCAGTCGGTGGAGCATCGCCTCCGGTGGCGCCGCGATGTACGTATGCATGGCGTCAACCCCCCGTGTCGTTCTTGTCTGCCAGCACAGGAGAAACCTCCGGATGAACGTCGAACCAGCGCGGAGAACCGGCCCCGGGACGGACGAGCATGGTCCCGCTGTCAAATTACTGCCGCCGTCGCGCCGACGCCATCCGGACACCTCCGGGCGCCACACCGCTTGTCTGTGGCTCGTGCAGTGCCGTCCAGGTCGGAGCTTGGCCTCCTTGATCTGCTTGGTGAGCAAGTCAGCCCGTCGACGTCTCATCGCGCTCCACGCGGCGACGATACCGCCACCTGATCAGCCATTCGCGTCGATGCGCCGTGTTGGTCTGTACGCGGGCCGCCGATTCACGACAGGCTGGCACGATGCGGAAACTGACCTTCGGTATGAACGTGAGCCTGGACGGTTACGTCGCCGCGCCCGGTGACGATCTCGGATGGGGTGTGCCGAGCGACGAACTGTTCCAGTGGTGGTCCGATCGGGTGGCGGCGACGGGCACGGCCCTGTACGGGCGCAGACTGTGGGAGGCGATGAGTTCCCACTGGCCGACGGCCGACCAGCAGCCCGGTGCCACACCGCCGACGGTCGAGTTCGCCGGCCGCTGGCGGGACATGCCGAAGGTGGTGTTCTCCTCGACGATCGACGCTGTCGACTGGAACTCCCGGCTGGTCACCGGCGACGCGATCACCGAGATCTGCCGACTCAAGGGCGAGGACGGCGGCCCCATGGACCTCGCCGGCGCCACCCTCGCCGCTGCGGCCATGCGGGAAGGGCTGATCGACGAGTACACGCTCGTCACCCACCCGGTCCTGATCGGCGGCGGCAGGCCGTTCTTCGCAGCCATCGACAACTGGGTGAACCTGACCCTGGTGGAGACCCGGACGTTCCCCAACGGCGTGCTCCTGACCAGTTACGAGACCCAGCGCTGATCACACCGGCCCCGCAGCGATGTGTTCGGCGCACGGTCGGGGCGATCAGGATAGTCGCGCGGCCACTTCCGCCGACCATGCGAGCGACCCGGCCGCCGGGGATGGACCTGCGCGATTGCTGACGCACGGACCCGACCGGTCAGAAAAGTGACGCAAGCCGCGTACACGTTCTCCCGGTCGCCCAGCGGTGGTGACACGACAGCCGGGGCCGTCGCGAAGCTGATGGTCTGCACCGGCGGCGGCCCGGTGGTGTGCGATGGAGATTCTTCCGTCGAGGATGCCGTGGACGGCAAGGGGATCGATCCGGCCGTCGTCCTCGGCCAGGTCGTCTCGTTCGCCCTCGACGTGCCCTGGAAGGCCGACCTTGTCGAGGAACGACTTGTCTGGCCGGAGGGTGCTGGTGAGGACCGTGAGTACGAGGGGCCGTGGGTTCTCGTGCTGGGCGATCGAACCCGTGACGTGCTTGCGGAAATCCCCGACGGCCGCCTGCCGGGCCTGGCCGAGCAGTGGTCACGCATCGAGGAGTTGTCCCGCTACAGCGACGTGCGGCCAGAGGTCATGCTGTCTCGCTTGCGAGCGTTCGTTGGACTGGCCCGCCGAGCGCGCACGAACGGGGAAAGCATCTCGGCCTTGATCGCCTGCTGAGGAGGCGACCCGTGAGCACCCTACCGACCCTGCCAGCCTGCCCAGAACCCGCGACCATCCGGATCGAGCTGTACAACGCGGAGTCCCTCGACGCCTGCGCGTATACCTGCGTCGACCACACCATCCGTGCGACAGCAGCAATTGCACGCGCCGGCTTGGAAGCCCACCTGATCGGCATGGCACCAGACGTCGTGCGGTCCTGCGGGCACTTGTTCGTCTTCCCGACCGGCAATCTTGCCGACGCCCTGACCGCTGTGACGCATCCGCGCTGGTGCGACCGGGACGACTGCGCGCGTCGAGGTCAGCACCACTCTCGTGTACGGGGCGTGGACACTGACCGGGCGGAAGCACCGAGCGTGCACGCGGTCTTGATCCAGGCCCTGCACCCGTCCGCCCAGCCAATGGTGCGCATCGAAGACGACGCCGCAACCCGCCTGCTTCTCTCGATCCGGCAGACACGGGTACTGCGGTACCGCCTCTCCCACCTGCTCGCCATAGCGATGGCCGGGCACCACCAGGGACACGACGATGGACGGGGCGCGCCGGCAGGGTGACGACACCTGGCGGTAAGGCCAACCAAAAGGCACCGGAAGCCGGTGCCGACCCGTCGCGTCGGTGCCATATGATGCGCGCGTTCCACACGGGGGCACGGGGAGAAACACATGCGACGGTACGGCTGGGCGGCGCTCACGGCCGCGTTGATCACGGTGGCGATGGCGGGCTGCGGCACGCCGGCCGGCACGGACGGTGACCTGTCCGACGACTGGCGGCCGATGGCGGCGGCGCAGCAGTTCGTCCCGAAGGCCGACGAGTGCCACCTCATCGACGCGGCCACGTCGTACCTGGTCAGCTACTCCCCCGTCGACTGCGTCAAGACCCACAAGGTCGAGACCTTCTACGTGGGCACCTTCACCGGCGCGCTGGCCGACCGCACCGCGCCGCCCAAGACGGAGTCGGCGACGCTACGGTCGACCTTCGCCGACTGTGACAGCCGCGCCAAGAAGTTCGTGGGCGGCGAGTGGCGTGATGCCCGACTGTCGCTACAGGTCGTGCCGGCGTCGCCGGCCGCCTGGTCGGGTGGGGCGCGCTGGTACCGGTGCGACATCTATGAGTTGAACGAGGTCAGCGGCCCGAACGGCGACAGTGACGCGGCGATCGAACGGGCCGGCTCGCTGCGGAACGCCCTGGCCAGCCGCTCCCCGCTGCACTACGGGTGCATGACCGAAGACAAGTGGAAGTTGCTACGGCCGGTCGCCTGCACCACCGGACATCAGTTCGAGTACGCCGGCACCTGGACGGCCCCGGATCGCTCCTGGGCGGATGCGACCCGGGACGAGGACCCCGTCCACGCGGCCTGCCGGAAGGTCATCGCGCGGTACGCAAAGGTGCCGGTGGACGCCAATCTGGTCTACCGCACCGGCACCTCGTACCGTTTCCCGAACCGCCTGCTGTGGGAGCGCGGTGATCGCGGCGTGCGCTGCTACTACTGGTCCGGTGGCACCACCGTGAAGCGCTCGATCGCCGGCGGCGGCACGAAGGCCCTGCCGATCCAGTAAGGGCTGGTCAGCTCGGCCCCAGCAGCGCCGCCAGCGCGGCGTCGCCCTGCCCGAGCTGCGACCCGCCGGGCGGTGCCACCACCAGGAAGCGCCGGCAGGCGTCGAGTTCGACGTACCACTCGGGTCCGCTTCCGTCGGCGGCCCGGAGCACCGCGAAGCGGGACGCCGGGGTGGCGCAGTCGGCCGCCGGTCGGGTGCCGGCCAGCCCCCGGAGCACGTCCGCCTGCCGCTCGGGTGGCAGCGGCCGGCCGTACACGAAGTCACCGGCGGGTTTGCCGCCGCCTCGCTCGGACGGCGGCACCTGGTAGACGCAGAGGCGCAGCGGCCCGGCCTTCGATACGGCGGCCGGCGCGACGCGACCGGGACGTCCGACGGTGCCCTCGACCCACACCATGTCCGACCAGCGCTGCGCGCACCCGGCGGCCTCGGCCTCCGAGGATTCGACAACCCCGACGGTACGACTGTCGACGGTGGTCAACCGCAGCCCGTCCACCGCCGCGCGTACCTCCGGGCGCGGCTTGCCGCAGGCATCCATCGGCAGGTACGGCCGCAGCCACCGACCCTTGTCGTCGAGCAGCGCCAGCCAGGGTGGGACGAGCAGGTCGGCGGTGCAGGCGATCTCCCCTGGGCCCCTCTCCTGGTCGGCCAGGCCCAGCGCGGCCACCAGCGGCCCGATGTCGTCGGCGCGGCGCTCGGTGGCCACCTGCTCCCGGCCGCCACCGGCTCCCGGCACGACGTTACGGCCGCACAGCACGGCGGCGAGCGGGACGAAATCCGGATCCATCCGCCCGACCCGCGGCTCGATCCCGGCTGGCGTGGCCGACCCACCCGCCCCCGGGGGTACGGGCAGCATGGCGCCCGCCTGCGGGGCGATCTCGGCGCACGAGGTCCACTTCTCGACGATCTCGGCCGGGCCGGGGCCCTTCGGCGTGCTGGCCGGGCCCGCGCAGCCGGCCAGTGCCAGGCCGCACAGCCCTACGCCGAGAAGCGCCGCCACCAGAGTCGTCCCGCCTGAGCGCATCCCGCTCACCACCTCTCTGCCGTGGGATCAGACGGGTGCGGGCCCGACGGGGTTCCCGCGTGATGTCGCCGACCATGGGTGACGCCGCCCGCCGGGGCGGGAGCGTCCGTCGGCAGAATGGCCGGATGGCACATCTGGGACTGGTCGCCCTGCTGGTTGACGAGTACGACGAGGCGATCGACTTCTACGTCGGCGGGCTCGGCTTCGAGTTAGTGGAGGACACTCCCCGCCCGGACGGCTCACGCTGGGTGGTGGTGCGCCCTCCCGGTGCCCGCGAGACGGCGCTGCTGCTGGCCCGCGCGAACACCGCCGAGCAGCAGGCGCGGGTGGGCGACCAGACCGGCGGACGCGTCGGCCTGTTCCTGTACAGCGAGGACTTCGCCGCAGCTCACGCCCGCATGGTCGCGGCCGGCGTGCGGTTCCTGGAGGCGCCACGACACGAGTCGTACGGCTCGGTGGCGGTCTTCGCCGACCTGTACGGCAACCGGTGGGACCTGATCCAGCCCCGCAGCGCAGAGTGATGACAAGACGACACAGCGCGTACAGTGGGTGAACGCTCACCGTACGCCATGCTATTCTCCGATGTCGATCTCCGCCGTGCGGACCCGGACCGGGTCGTTGTCGGAAGGACACCTCCCGATGCCGGCGACTGCCGCCCCGACCATGCCACCGCCCGCCCTGGACAGTCCGGCCGGCGGCGCGTTCAGCTTCATCTTCACCACGCTGCCGGCCCTGCTGCGGCTGACGTGCGGACTGGTCGGTGCTGCCGTGGCGCTGTCGGTGCGTACCCCGCCGGTCGACGAGGCCTTGCTGCTACCTGGCGTGGCCGCGCTGACCGGGTGGTCGGTCTGGTACGCCGTCCGCGCGCTGCGCCACGGGATCGGGCCCGCGCTGGTCGCCGGTGACGTCGCGGTGACAGTGGTGGCCTGCCTGCTCATCCCCCGCCTGGTGGCGCCCGAGGTGCTGCCCGGCGAGGGCAGCTGGATCGCGGTGCTCGCCAGCACCACGGTGATCAACGCCCAGGCCACCGCCAAGGCCCGCTGGTCGGTCCCCGTCGGGCTGCTGGTCACCGCCGCGTACGCCGCGGGCGCGCAGGCGGCCGGCAACGCCACCGAGGCCCAGGCACACGCCGCCACCCTGCTCGTGCAGACCGGGTGTACCGCGATGATGACGGGGGTGATGCGCCGCCGGATCGGGCGGGCCGACCACGCCTTCGCCGAGCACCAGCGGGTCACCCGGGAGGCGCTGGTCGCCCGGGCCGCCCGGGAGGCGGAGCGTCAGCAGAATCGGGACCTGCACGACACCGTGCTCGGCACCCTGACCATGGTGGGGCTGGGCGCGGTGTCCGGCCCGTCGGCCTCGTTCCGTGAGCGGTGCGCCACCGACCTCCGTACCCTCGTCGCGGTCGCCGACCTCGGCCCGGCGCCCGGTGACGGCCCGGTGCTGCTCGACGAGCGGTTACGCTCGGTGCCCGACCGGCTGCCCGAGCTGCCGGTCCACCTGGAGCTGACCGCCTGCGCGGTGCCCGCCGGGGTGGCCGACGCGATCACCGAGAGCGCCTACGCGGCGCTGTCCAACGTGGTCCGGCACGCCCCGGGCGCGCGGACCACGCTGCGGCTGAACCGCGACGCGGTCGCCGTCGTGGTCGAGGTGGTCGACGACGGTCCCGGCTTCGACCCGGAGACGGTCCCCGCCCACCGGTACGGGTTGCGCGAGTCGATCCGCGGGCGGATGGCCGCTGTCGGCGGGCGGGCCGAGGTGCGGTCCGCGCCGGGTGCGGGCACCCGGATCCGGCTGGAGTGGCCCGGTGTCGGCTGACCTCGGCGCGTCGGCGGACCGCGCCGACCTCCGCGTGGCGCCGGTGCCGCGGCCCCGCCCGGCCGACGGGTCCACACCCGAGCCGACCGCTCTCGCCGCGCCGGCCGCCGTCGCCCAGGCCTCCGACCGGGGGGCCCGGATCGTCGCCGTTGCCATCGCGCTTGCCTGGCATGTCGCGATCGGACTGCCGGCGGTGCTGGCGACCCGCACGCAGTTCACCGCGCCCACTGTGGTGCTGGGCGGCTGGGTCCTGGTCGCCGTGACCGGGGCGGTGGCCGGCGTCCGGTTGCTGCGCGGCGCGCCGTTGCCGCCGTGGCCGCTGGCCGGGGTGCTGCTCGCCGTCGACGCGGCGGTCTTCGCCACCGTCGGCGAACGGCAGCTGTTCACCGCCGCCAACTGGGTGTGGGGCACCCTCGGCTGGTTCTTCGTGCTGGCCCGGTGGGGACGACGGGTCAGCGGCCTCGTCGCCCTGCTGACCACCCACGCGTTGATCGCACTCGCCGCCGTCCTCGCGTACGCGCCGAGCACGGCCGACCTGGCCCGCTACACCATGTACGTGTACGGCACCTTCTCCCTGCCGGTGGCGGTCTTCGCCGGCAGCGCGGTGATCGTCGGCCTGGCCCGGGACCGGGCCGCGGCAGCCACGGCGATGCACACGCTCGCCGCCGAACGGGCCGCCGCCGAGCGGGGCCGGCAGGAACGCCGTGACCGGCTCGCCCTGGTGGGCACGGCGTCCGGGCGGGTGCTCGGCGAGTTGGCTGCCGGGGAGGCGGACCCGGACGACCCGGAGGTACAGCGCCGCTGCGTGCTGGCCGCGGCCCGGCTGCGCCGCCTGATCGCCGAATCCGACGACGTGCCCGACCCGCTGCTGCACGAGTTGCGGGCCGCCGCCGACCTGGCCGAACGCAACGGGCTGCCGATCGACCTGGTCGCCATCGGCAACCCGCCCCCGCTGCCGGTGGAGATCCGTCGCCGGCTGGCCGACCCACTCACCAGCCTGCTGGCCGACGCCCGGGGTTGGGCCCGCCTGACCGTGGTGGCCGGCCCCGACGAGGTGGTGGTCAGCCTCGTCACGCCGGACCGGGAGGGGCCGGACGCGACCGGCCCTCCGACCGAACACGAGGACGGGCCGGTGCAACAGCTATACGAACGGGACGGGGACATCAGATGGGCGCAGACCCGGTGGTCGGGGTGACCGGTGACCGGCCGGTCGGGGTGGCGATCGTCGACGACCATCCGGTGGTCGTCGAAGGGGTACGCGCCTGGCTCGCCAGCGAACCGCGACTGGCCGTGCTGGCCACCGGGGACGACCCGGACGAGGTGCTGCGCGCGGCGCCGGACGCCGACGTCGTCCTGCTCGACCTGCGCCTGCACGGCCGGATGGCCCTGGACAAGCTGGCCGAGCTGAGCGCCACCGGACGGCGGGTGGTGGTCTACTCGGAGCACACCGACCCGGAGACGATGCTCGCCGCGCTGGACGCCGGAGCGGTGGCGTTCCTGGCCAAGCACGAGGGCCGCGAGCACTGCGTGGCGACCGTGCTGGCCGCGGCGAGCGACCGCCCGTACGTGCCGCCGGCGCTGGCCGGCGCGATGGTCGGCGATCCGAGACCGGACCGGCCCATGCTCTCCGACAAGGAGCGCGAGGCGCTGCTGCTCTGGTTCCAGTCGATGTCCAAGGCGTCAGTCGCCCGTCGCATGCGGATCAGCGAGCACACCGTGAAACAGTACGTCGACCGGGCGCGGATCAAGTACACCCGGGCGGGCCGCCCGGCAGCCACAAAGGCGGCACTGTTGGCCCGTGCGATCGAGGACGGCCTCGTCCGCCCGGAGGAGATCGGCATCTACCGGTCACAGGCGACACACGACCGGCCGACCCCCTAACGGGCGTCATGACAGTAGCCGGCGAATCGGCGAAGCTCGACGCATAGCCACTCACCGGGAGGTCGTGACGATGCATGGCGACGCGTCCCCCTTCTTCATAGGCCCACACCGATTCGATGCGCCGGACGACGACGCCGGCCCCACCCTCGACCGGCGGTACGACATGCGTCCGCTGCCCGGCGAGAAGGTGCTCGGTCGACACCGGCTGCTCGTCGCCGGCTATCTGCTCGGGCCGACGGAGACACGGCGCGCCTGGCAGCTCCCCGGTCCCGTCTCGGTGACCGTCACCGACCAGCGGATCTGCTGGGTGGGCACCGGCTCGCAGCTCTCCCTGGTCGCCGACGACACACCCCGCTCCCGGCGCTCCGGGCGACTGACCGGCCTGATGACCGGCCAGATCCGCTGGCAGTGGCCGTCCCGGCTGGAGCTGCCGCCCACCGACCCGGCACGACTGATGATCGTCTGCGACGCGTTGCGTACCATCCAGCAGCCGGCGCTGGCACTGGGCGGCTCACCGGGCGAGGTCGTGGCCCTGGCCCGGCAGGTACGCCGGGCGGTGGCCACGTTCCGGCTCACCCGTCCGGAACTCGTGGACCTCTCCGCGCAGGAGCGCGACGTGCTGCTGCTGCGGGCCGGCCCTGCGCTGCTCGCCGGGGAAACCCGGATCACGCTGCCCGGCTCGCTGCCGGTCGAGTTCCGCTCCCGCGACGACTACTACCGCTCCGGGCCGGCGCCCAGCTCCTGGGACGGCTTCGCCGACGGCACATCCGGGCTTCGCTGACAGCTTGCGCGGGTGCCCGGCTCGCGCCGGGTGCCTCAGACGCTGGGCGCGCGTTCCTCACCGGCGGCGTCCAACACGGCGGCCTCCTCCGGTGTCGGTGCGCTCCCGCCGAGGTGGGCCGGCAGCCACCAGGTGTCCTCCGGGCCGGTCGGCGCGTCCGGATACTCGCGCTGGACCCGCTCGACGAGCGCGCTCAGCCGGGTGGTCAACTCGGCGGCCAGCACGTTCGGGTCCGGGAAGTCAGCCGGCAGGATCGGCTCGCCGATGAGGATCGTGATCGGCGTGTGACGCCGGGTGAGGGTACGGGGACGGCCCTTCGTCCAGAGTCGCTGGGTGCCCCACAGCGCGACCGGCAGCACCGGCACCTTCGCCGAACGCGCCATCCGCACGGTGCCGCTCTTGAGCTCCTTGACCGTGAACGACCGGCTGATCGTGGCCTCCGGGAAGACGCCCACCACCTCGCCGCGCTTGAGCGCGTCGACGGCCGACCGGAACGACGCCGCGCCGGCCTGCCGGTCCACCGGGATGTGGCGCATGCCGCGCATCAGCGGGCCGGAGACCCGGTGCGCGAAGACCGACTGCTTGGCCATGAACCGCACCAGTCGGCCCGAGGCGTTCGCACCCAACCCCGCGAAGACGAAGTCGAGGTAACTGACGTGGTTACTGGCCAACACCGCGCCGCCGGTGCGGGGTACGTGGTGGGCGCCCTCGATGGTGATCTTCAGGTCGAGGACCCGGAACAGCGTCTTGGCAGCGGCGATAACGGGCGGGTACACGAGCTCCGGCATCCGCAGAATCTACCCTGCCCGGCTGGAGATCGCCTGGGTGCCGACCCGGCGGCGACGCGGCGTGTGCGGTGCCGCCGGGTGTCGTTCCAAGCTCAGTCGGCGAGGCTGTGCAGATCGAGCCGGCCGCGGGCGAACGCGTCCACCCGCCCCCACCGGCCCGGGATGTCCAGGACCTCGATGCGGCCCATCCCGACCGGCAGACGCGGCTCGACCGCCAGGTGCCCGTCGTGCGGTTCGAGGCCGAGCATCGTGCGCAACAACAGCAGCGGCGTACCTGTCGACCAGGCCTGCGGGCTGCACGCCGTCGGGTACTCCACCGGGAACTTCGTCAGCTCCCGGGGGTAGCCGCCGAACGCCTCCGGCAGCCGCCCGTCGAAGTAGGTGGCCGCGTCCAGGATGCCGTTGGCGATGGTGGCGGCCTCCTCGGCGAAGCCGTAGCGACGCAGCCCCCACGCGATGAAGGAGTTGTCGAACGGCCAGATCGTGCCGTTGTGGTAGCCGATCGGGTTGTAGCGTGTCTCCCCCTCGGCGAGGGTCCGCACCCCCCAACCGGAGAACAGGCGCGGCCCGACCAGGTGCGCCGCCAGCTTCTCGGCCCGCTCGGGATCGACGATGCCGCTCCACAACAGGTGGCCGATGTTCGAGCTGAGGATGTCGCACTGGCGGCCGTCCGGATCCAGGGCCAGCGCGTAGTACTCGCCGTCGTCCACCCACCAGTCCCGGTTGAACCGCTCCTTCAGTTCCGCCGCCTCCCGCTCCAACTGGTCGGCGAGCTCCGGGTCGTTCCAGAACCTGCGGGCCATCCGCGCCGCGCGGACCTTCGCGTCGTACGCGTACCCCTGCACCTCGCAGGTCGCGCGCGGGAACGGCGGCAGGGTCCCGTCGGAGTACGAGATCGAGTCCCAGGAGTCCTTCCAGCACTGGTTCTCCAGGCCGGTCTCGGTGTTGCGGCGCTCGTACCAGATGTAGCCGGTGCCGACCAGGTCGGCGTAGCTGTCGATCCACTTGAGCGCGGCCCGGCACTCCTGTTCCAGCTCCTTGACCAGCGCGACGTCCCCGCTCCACCGCTCGTACTCGTCGAGCAGCACCACGAACAGTGGGGTGGCGTCCACCGATCCGTAGTACGGCGAGTGCGGTTGTTCCTCGAAGGCGGCGGTCTCGCCGTAGCGCATCTCGTGCAGGATCCGCCCCGGGTCCTCGTCCCGGAAGTCGTCGAACCGACTGCCCTGTAGGGACGCGAGGATGCGCAGCGTCGTCTTCGACAGCTGCGGCGTGAACGGCAGCGTCTGTAGGCAGGTGAGGATGCTGTCCCGGCCGAACATGGTCATGAACCAGGGCAGGCCGGCGGCGGGCAGCGTCGCGCCACCGAGCGACAGCGGCGAGAAACGCAGCGCCGCCAGGTCGATCAGACTGCGCCGGTACGTGCTGGCGACCCGACCGTGCTCACTGTTGACCTTCGGGGCGTCGGCGATCCACCGTTCCAGGTCGTGTTGCAGGGCCAGCCGCTCGACGCCGTGCACCCGCAGCCCCATCCGCAGGTCCCGGTCCCCGGGCCCGACCGCGCGCGTCTCCACGTGGATCGTCGCCTGCCACTGCTCGTTCGGCTCCAGGTGCACGGTGTACGCGAAACCCCGGTTGTCGTAGCGGGCCGACACCGACGAGGAGATCTCCGTCTCGCGCCGGAAGTTGCCCCGGCGATAGCCCAGGCGCAGCTTGTCGGCCTCGACCTCGGTGTAGATCTCGCCCTTCTTGTTCAGGATCTCGTCCTTGACCTGGAACAGATCGGCGAAGTCGGACGCCGCGTCCATCCGTACTTCCAGGTCGACCGCATTCTCGTCGTGGTTGAGGATGGTGAGTTCCTCCCGGAAGCTGCCGCCGACCGCACGCTCACGGATGATCGACAACTTCGCGTCCACGTAGTGCGTGGCCATCCCCGGCACCAGGAAAAACCGTGACTCGAAGTACTGCAGGTCGTCGTACGAGAGCGAGTTGAGGCGTTCTCCGTTCACGCTCAGCACCCATGTGGACAGGAACCGGGTGTCGATGGAGAAGAGCCCGGTCGGCTCGCTCGGCGTCGCCTCGATGTCGCCGGTGTCCTGGCAGACGACGAACGTGTTGCCGTCCAGGATCCGGATCGTGTTGCTCTGGCCCATCAGCGCATCTCCCCCGCGAAGCGGCGACGCGGCCCACGGGCGTCCGGCGACCCGGGAAAGATCCGCTCCACCTGTACGACCAACCGGGCGTCCCCCGACACCGTCATGTCCCCGCGCAGCAGGGCGGCCAGGCCGTGCTCACGACCGGACGCGATCTCGTCGAACAGCACCGGGCTGGCGCCGATCACCGTGTCGGCCTCCCGGTCCTCCTGACTCACGTCGAGCCGCCCGTGGTCGATCTTCAGCAGCCAGTGCCGGGTCTGCGCCCCCTCGTGCAGGTCGATCCGCAGTGTCCCGGCGGTCTTCGCCAGCAGAGGTTCGTACCCCCGCCGGTCCAGGTCCTCGAAGAACCTCGTGGTCGCGTCCACCATCGGGTCCACTCCTCCCAGTCGGCCAGGTCCCGGAATCCCACCCGCCGCCCTCGCGGCCAGCCCCGCACGTCCCCGCACGGGTCCCCGCACCCCACAAACCCAACCTCGCCCAAAAAGGGTGACCCACCCCGCTCCGCCCCCGCTCCGCCCCGGTGATCAAGAGGGTGGGGTGGGTGTGGGAGCGCCGGTCCTCCCGGGATGGGAGGACCGGCGCTCCGGCGCTCTTCGGTCAGTTGTTCGGGTCGTCGGCGCTGATGTCGGCCAGCACCGACTGCGGCTCCCGCTCGACCGCGAGATCACCCATCGACACCAGGCCGATCAGGCGGCCCTCGTCGACCACCGGCAGTCGGCGTACGGCGTAGGTACGCATCAGGTCCGCGGCGGACACCGCGTCGTCGTACTGGCTCACGGTGATCACATCGCGGCTGGTGATCTCGCTCAGCCGGGTCGAGCCCGGGTCCATGTTCTCCGCGACACCCCGGACCGTGATGTCCCGGTCCGTGACGATACCGACGACACTGTCGCCATCGGTCACCACCACGTCGCCAATGGCGCTGTCGCGCATCTCCTGCGCGGCGGCGATCAGCGTGTCGTTGCCGTCCATCGTCACCAACCGGGTCGTCATGAACTCTCCGACCGTTGTCATGGTGCTCCCCTCTCGGTGTCGGCACGGCTCGTCTACCCGCCGCCCCGCAGGGGGTAACGCCATCGGTCGGGATGGCTGCGGTCGCTGCCGAACGCGAGCGACGGGTGACCGGACACACCTGGATCACACCCGCTAGCGTCGACGAGTGCTGACTGGCGAGCGTGAGCTGCGGGACCTGATCGGCGGCAACGCCTGGTTGACGCGGGCGTTGACCGTGGCCCGGGACTCCGGTCTGCCGGACGCCTGGATCGGCGCGGGCGCCCTGCGCGACCTGGTCTGGGGCGAGCGTTACGGCGACGGATTCGACCCGACGACCGTCCACGACGTCGACGTGGTCTTCTTCGACCCGGCGAGGCTGTCCCGCGACGACGACCAGCGGGCCACCGCCCGACTGGCCGCCGCCTGGCCGGAAGCGCCCTGGCAGGCGCGCAACCAGGCGGCGGTACACACCTGGTACGCCTCGAAGTTCGGCGGAGAGCCGATCGCCCCGTACCGCAGCGTCGCCGAGGCGGTGGCCACCTGGCCGGAGTACGCCACTGCGGTGGCCGTACGCCTACCGGCCACCGGTGAGCTGGAAATCTGCGCCCCGCACGGCCTCTCGGACCTGCTGGGCGGGGTGTGGCGGCACAACCCGGCCCGGGTGGACGTCGCGCTGTCCCGACAGCGGCTGGCCCGCCACCGGCCCGCGCAGCGTTGGCCTCGGGTGACGGTGATCGAGCCGGGCTGACCCGGCGGCCGCCATGCCCGGGGGCGCTCGATGTTCCACCGGGCCGTCAGCCGCGGGGCGGTATCCCGTAGATCCGCTCCACGCGCAGGCGCAGCACCAGCCGCCGCTCGGCGACCATGGCACTGCGGTATTCGGCCCAGTCCGGGTGCTCGCCGCGCAACGACCGGTAGAGCCCCACCAACTCCTCGACCGTGGCGTCGTCCACGTCGGCCGCCGGAGGGGTCAGCTCGGCACGCCCCTCCACCACCGCGTACGCCCAACCGTCCTCGCTGGCGACGTGGAAGCTGGCCCGCGGGTCCCGTCGCAGGTTGGCGGTCTTGGCCCGGCCGTCGGTGACGGACACCCGGATCAGGCCGGCGGCACTGTCGAACGAATAGACCACAGTGGACATCTGCGGTCGTCCGTCCCGCTTGATGGTGGCCAGCACACCCATCGAACGACCGCCGATCAGGTCGGTCAACGCCTGCTGGTTGGTGTCTTCCGGCACGGCTTCCTCCAGGTGGCGGGGACGGCTCCGTCCATCCAAACACGAGCCGAGCGCTCCTGCTTCCGACCTGTCGGTCCCGTCATGGGCTGCGGGCCCCCACCGTGAACGGTCGGGGCCCGCAGTTCGACGGTGACGGTCAGCGTCGCTCGGCGGCGACCAACTCGGCGAGCTGTACGGCGTTGAGCGCCGCGCCCTTGCGGAGGTTGTCGTTGGAGCAGAACAGGGCCAGGCCGTACTCGACGGTCTCGTCGGCGCGGATGCGACCCACGTAGGTCGGGTCCTGCCCGGCGGCCTGCAACGGCGTCGGCACGGGGGTCAGCGCGACCCCGGGTGCGTCGGCGAGCAGTTCGTGGGCCCGCTGCGGGGTGAGCGGGCGCGCGAACCGGGCGTTGATCTGCAGCGAGTGGCCGGTGAAGACCGGTACGCGGACGCAGGTGCCGGAGACCTTCAGGTCGGGAATTTCCAGGATCTTGCGGCTCTCGTTGCGGAGCTTCTGCTCCTCGTCGGTCTCGAACGAACCGTCGTCGACGATCGAGCCGGCCAGCGGCAGCACGTTGAAGGCGATCGGCTCGGCGAACGAGCGCGGCGCGGGGAACTCCACGGCCGACCCGTCGAAGGCGAGCCCGGCGGCATGCTCGGCGACCTTGCGGACCTGCTCGTCCAGCTCGGCGACGCCGGCCAGCCCGGCGCCGGATACGGCCTGGTACGTCGAGACGACCAGCCCGATCAGACCCGCCTCGGCGTGCAGTGGGCGCAGCACCGGCATCGCGGCCATCGTGGTGCAGTTGGGGTTGGCGATGATGCCCTTCGGGCGGTCGGCGGCGGCGTGCGGGTTGACCTCGGCCACTACCAGCGGCACCAGCGGGTCCATCCGGAACGCCGACGAGTTGTCGATCACCACGGCGCCGGCCTCGGCGACCTGGGGAGCCAACTCCTTGGCGGTGCCCTTACCGGCCGAGAAGAGCACGATGTCCAACCCGGAGTAGTCCGCCGTCGCGGCGTCCTCGACGGTGACCTCCTCGTCGCGCCACGGCAGCGTACGCCCGGCGGACCGCGCCGAGGCGAACAACCGCACCTGCTCCGCCGGGAACTCCCGCTCCGCCAGCACCTGCCGCATCACGCCACCGACCTGGCCGGTGGCTCCCACAATGCCGATCCTCATGCCCGGAGGCTACCCACCCCACCCCCACAACCGGGAACCCTTTCCCACCCCCCGGGTCCCACCTCACACCCCACCCCACCCCCTCCCCCTCCCGGCCCCCCTCCCGCGCCCCTCCCGCGCCCCTCCCGCGTTGATCATGAAGTTGTTGTCACCTGGTACGGCGTGTCGTGGCAACAACTTCATGATCAACGGGGGCAGGGGGGCAGGGGGGAGGGGGGCGGGGGCGGGGGGAGGGGGGCGGGGGGGGTTAGGGGAGCATGTTTCCTAGGGTTGCGGACTCCAGGTCTTCGCGGATGACCGCTGCGTCGCCTTCGATGACCAGGGTCAGCGCGTCCGCGTGCAGGTGCGCGGCCGCCGCGGCGGAGACCTGGTCCACGTCGGCGTTGAGCAGTTCCTCACGCAGCCGGGCGTGGTAGTCGTCCGGCAGGTCGTGCACCACGAGCGTGGTCAGGGCGGACGCGATCGCCCGGGGGCTCTGCAACTCGACCGAGAGCTGCCCGGCCCGCCAGGAACGGGCCACGGCCAGCTCGTCCTCGGTCACGCCCTCGGCCTGCGTACGGGCGATCTCGCCCACCGCCTCGACCAGGGCCGGCGTGGTGACCGCTGTCTGCACGCCGGAGCTGACCGCGAACCGGCCGAACCGGCGGGACGAGGCGAACTCGCCCCGGATGCCGTACGTGTAGCCGCGCACCTCGCGGATCAGGTGGTTGAGCCGGGACGTGAACGCCCCGCCGAGGACCGTGCCGGCGAGGCTCATCGGTACGTGGTCGGGATGCGCCCGGTGCGGCGACGGGTGACCCAGCCGCAGCGTGGACTGCACCGAGCCCGGCCGGTCCACCAGGATGATCCGCCTGCCGGCGTGCAGCGGCACCTCGATCGGGCCGCTCTGCTCGGCCGGGCCGCCTCCGGTGCCGGCGAACGCCGCTCGGGCCAGCGCGTCCAGGTCGATCCGGTCGAGGTCACCGGCGACGACGAGGGTGCCCGGCCGCAGGAACCACTCGGAGTGGAAGACCGTGATGTCCTCGGTGTCCAGGGCGGCTACCGAGTCCGGGTCGCCGTACATCGGTCGTCCCCAGCGGGTGTCGGCGCCGAACAGGTCGGCGCGCAGCGCGGCGTCGGCGCGCGGACCGGGATTGGCCCAGTCCATGCGCAGCGCGTTCGCCTCGTCGTCGCGGACCCGCCGCACGTCGGCAGGGTCGAGGCGGGGCGTCCGGACGGCCTCGGCGAGCAGTTCCACGGCAGCGGTCAGCCGGTCGACCGGAACCTGGACGCTGACCTGGAACGAGTCCCAGTCCAGCCCGGTCACCAGCTCGGTGCCCAGCGCCTCGATGGCCAGCGCGTACGCCGTGCCGTCCCGCTGGGCGGTGCCCTCCTCGAGGGCCTTGGCGAGGACGCCACCCAACCCCTCCTTGCCGGTCAGCTCGCGGCCGGCGCCGGCGTCGAGGAGCAGCAGCGCGACGGCGAGGTTCTGCCCGGGCAGGTGTGCCGCGACCACCTGGCCACCGGCTACCGCGCGGCGGACCACCGGTGGGAACCGGTACGGGCGAGCGGCACCCGGGCCGGGACGGTCGGTGATCAGCGTCATGCGGTCTCCTCGGGCAGGTAGGTCAGGGTCACCCGGTCTGCGGCACCGAGCACCTCGGCGGCCGTCTCGGCGATCTGCTCGGCGGTCACCGCGAGCCAGGCGGGCAGCCGGTCGGCGGCCCGGGCCGGGTCACCGAACTGGGTGGCGTACCGCCCGAGCGTGTCCGCGCGGCCGTCCACCGTCGACATCTGCCGCCACCAGGCGGTGCTGAGCAGCGCCTTGGCCCGGTCCAGTTCGGCGGCGGTGACCGGCACGGTGGCCAGTTCGTCGACGACCTCGGCGAGCCCGTCGACCAGTCGCTCGGCGCTCACGCCGGGGCGGGCGGTGGCGGTGGCGATCAGTGGCGCCGGGGCGTGCGCGAGGTCCACCCCGTACGCGCCGACCAGGTCGGGTTGGGCGATCCGCTCGCCGTCGGCGAGCCGCTGGTAGAGCCGACTGCCACGGCCGCTGCCGAGCACGGTCGCCAGCACGGTGAGCACGTCGTGGCCGGGGCTGCCGAACGGGTGACCCCGATGGGCGATGTAGACGCGCGGCGCCGGCACGTCGGCGGTCACCGTCTCCACGGCGGGCTGCCCGGTCGCCGGGACGCTGCGACCGTCCGGCGCGGCCGGGATGTCGTCGCGGGCGGGCAGCGCCCCGAAGTACTTCTCGGCCAGCGCGAACACCTCGGCGGCCGGGGCGTCGCCGACGACGGTGAGCACCGCGTTGTTCGGCGCGTAGTACATCTCGTGGAACGCCTGGAAGGTGGCGAGATCGGCGGCGTTCAGGTCGGCCATCGAGCCGATCGTCGAGTGGTGGTACGGGTGGCCGGGCGGGTAGAGCAGCGGCAGCAACCGCAGCCACGCGTCCCCGTACGGGACGTTCTCGTAGCGCTGCCGGCGCTCGTTCTTGACCACCTCGCGCTGGTTGTCCAGCGTCTCCTGGGTGAGCGCCGGGACCAGCCCACCCATCCGGTCGGCCTCCAGCCAGAGCGCCATCTCCAGGTGCTCGGCCGGGACCGTCTCGAAGTAGTTCGTCCGGTCCGGGTTGGTGGTGGCGTTGAGCGATCCGCCGGAGCCCTGGATGAGCTTGATGTGCTCGGTCTTCGCCACGTTCACCGAGCCCTCGAACATGAGGTGCTCGAAGAGGTGGGCGAAGCCGGTCTGCCCGGCCGGCTCGTGCCGGGATCCGACGTCGTACCAAAGGTTGACGGCCACCGCGGGCGCGGTGCGATCCTCGCTCACCACCACACGCAGGCCGTTGTCCAGTCGGGACGTCTCGATGGGCCAGGGGTAACCACTGTCGGGCATGGCACGACGCTATCCGATCTCGGGGGCGGAAAGGTGACGTGCGGTAGGTCGGCGAGCCGACCCGCGCGGCGGCATCGAGTCGGCCGCTCGGGGTACCGCAGGGGGTATGACCCGACCGACCCGCGAGGAGTCCGCCCGTCACGCCGCCGGACCGGCGGCCCGCGCCGTCGAACGCGCGAGCGCCGCCCTCGGCCGCCTGCGCCGCGGCCGGTTGCTGCATCCGGCGGGCGCGTCGTTCGCCGCGCACGTGACGATCTGGGGTACGCCCGGACCGCCCGTCGGGGTCGACCTCCTGGACAACCCCGGTGTGTACGCGGGCACGGTCCGCCTGTCCCGTGGGACGCCCACACCGGGCGGGTGGCCGGACGTGCTGGGCCTGGCGCTGCGCGTGCACTCTGAGGCGGGGCATCCGTTCGACCTGCTGGTCAGCTCCAGCGGGGCGCCTCCGGTGCTGCGGAATCTGCCCCTGCCCCGCCGCGGCTTCTCCGGGACGTACAGCACGATCATGGGTTATCGCACGGACCGACGCCGACTCTGGTTGGCCGCGTTGGCCGACCCGGAGTCGGTCGACCTCGGCCGCACCCTGGCCGCCGTCACGGCCGCGGCCCGGACGGACGCGCCGCGCCTGGTGCTCGCGGTCGCGTCCGCCGTCGGGCTGTGGCGGCCGGTCGGCCAGGTCGGCATCGGCGTCCCGCTCGACGCCCGTCAGGACGCCGCGCTCGCGTTCGACCCCGTGCGCAACCTGCCGGCCGGGCTGCGGGCGGCAGGCCCTCTCACCTGGCTGCGTGAGCAGACCTACCGGGGATCACGCCGGGCCCGTGGTGCGACGGTTCAGTCCGGCGGTTCGACCGCGACCACGGTCTGATCGGAGGTCCGCCGTTCCAGCACCGTGTCCGGGGCCGCGTTCTGGTCCGCCTGGCGGAGGTCCGACTCGGCGAGGATGGCCTCCGCCTGCGCCTGCGGATCGTCGCTGCCTGCCGCCACCTCTTCGGGGAGGAGGTGGTGCGCGCGGGACTCCGCCCGCTCCTGATCGCTCTGCTCGTCAGTCATGGCACCCCTGTTACCCCGGGCCCGCACTCGGCACGCGACGTTTCCCCCGCATCTTGGGACGAGGGGCCGGCGACGTCCGCCCGGTCGGGTACGCTGGCCCGGTGATGAGGACGTATCGATGGTTTAGGCAGCCGGCTCGCACGCCGGTGACTTCACCATGATCTGACGTCACCAAGGACCGAGCCGGCCGGGCAGGAGCTGTCGTTCCCGCCCCTCTGCGTACGAGCAGCCGGCTCGTCCCGGGCACCGGCCCCGGGCACGGTCGGCGAAAGGATGCCCACCGTGACGACCCCGGAGACCGATCGGGTCAGCGACCAGCGGATCGACCGTGTCGTGCCGCTGACCACACCCGCCCTGCTGCACCACGAGTTGCCCCTTCAAGCTCCGCTCGCCGCGGCCGTGCTAGAGCACCGCCGTGCGGTGAGCCGTGTTCTCGACCGCGAGGACGACCGCCTGCTGGTGGTGGTCGGCCCGTGCTCGGTGCACGACCCGGCCGCCGCGCTGGAGTACGCCGAGCGCCTGCGCGCCGCCGCCGACCGGCTCGCCGACGACCTGCTCATCGTCATGCGGGTCTACTTCGAGAAGCCCCGTTCGACGGTCGGCTGGAAGGGCCTGATCAACGACCCCGGGCTGGACGGCAGCGGCGACGTCAACACCGGTCTGCGCCGGGCCCGGGCGCTGCTGCTCGACGTCCTGCGCCTCGGCCTGCCGGTGGGCTGCGAGTTCCTCGACCCGATCACCCCGCAGTACATCGCCGACACGGTCGGCTGGGGCGCGATCGGCGCCCGCACCGTGGAGAGCCAGGTGCACCGGCAGCTCGCCTCCGGCCTGTCCATGCCGATCGGCATGAAGAACCGCCCCGACGGCAGCATCGGCACGGCCGTGGACGCGATCCGGGCCGCCGGAGTGCCGCACGTCTTCCCGGGCATCGACTTCTCGGGTACCCCGGCGATCATGCACACGCGGGGCAACACCGACGGTCACCTGGTGCTGCGGGGCGGTGGCGGTCGGCCCAACTACGACGCCGAGTCGGTGGCCGGTGCGCTCGACCTGCTCCGGGCTGCCGGGCTGCCCGAGCGTCTGGTGATCGACGCCAGCCACGCCAACAGCGGCAAGGACCACCGCAACCAGCCACTGGTCGCCGCCGACGTGGCCGCCCAACTGGCCGCCGGCCAGCGCGGGATCACCGGTGTGATGCTGGAGTCGTTCCTCCTGCCCGGCCGGCAGGACCTCGATCCCACCCGCGAGCTGGTGTACGGCCGTTCGGTGACGGACGCCTGCCTCGGCTGGGACGACACCGCCGAGGTGCTCGACGGGCTGGCCGCCGCCGTCCGCGCCCGCCGGGCCGCCCTGCCCGCCCCCGCCGCGGGAATGTGACGGTCGGCACTGCGGTGCACGGAACACGAACGGGTGGGGCCTGGTTTACTGAGGTGTCGGTGTGCTCAGTGTCCCCGGGCCTCACCTAAATAGCCCTCGCGGAATACCGTTCGGCTGGAGCCGCGTCGCGCCACTCGCCGAGAGGCGACCTACACACCGACACCAGCGCCGCCCCCGGCTCACGAGGCCGGGGGCGGCGCTGTCTGTACTCCCCCAGGTCATCGGCTTGCGGCCGGCGTGCCTGCCGGGCGACGGGCGTGACGTTTGACCGATTCCGGCCCGGGTAGCTGATCAGCGTGACCGACGACGCATCCGTGGCCGACGAGCCGGACACCCGCGACCTCGACGACCTGCTCGACGACCTCTACCGGGGCCAGGAGCGCATCACCCAGGGCGAGATCTATCGCCGTGCCGTCGCCGCCGAACTCCCGCCGGACCTGCTCGCGCGCATCGACGCGCTGCCCGAGGGCGAGTACGCGGTCGACGAGGCCAGCGACCTGCTGGGCGGCAACGTCGGCTGAGCGGTACGAGCGCAGTCATCGAGCCCGGCGACCCGAAGGGACGACACACCATGACGCACCACGAGGACCACGACGAGAAGGTCTCGGCGCTGGGCCAGCCGCCGGAGGGCAGGGACACCACGCCCGAGCCGGACTTCGCCAACGAGCACGACCGCACGGCGGTTGACCGCGACATCATCACCGGCGCGGACGAGGACGAACGCGAGCCGGAGTCGCCGCACGGCTGGTCCGGTATGCAGCGTTGACACGTGCACGACAGCGGGGGCCGGCGGTTCGTCGGCCCCCGCTGTCCGTCCTCGTCGTCGGCTCAGTCGTCGTGCCCGCCCTCGGCGGCCTGCTGCGCCGAGGCGTACGCCATCTGGAGGAAGTCGGACGCGGCCACGGCGGTGAGCGCCGTGGCCACCAGGCGCGTGAGCCGGGGGGCGAGCACCAGACCTCCGGTGAGCCCCGTGGCCACCCAGACCGCCAGGCAGAACGGGCAGCTCAGCAGCTCGCCGATGGCGTGCCGCGTGGAGCTGCCCGAGTCGCGGACCTGCTCCATCACCTCGCCGCTGCCGATCGGCCGGTCGTAGCGGGTGAACGGGGCTCGCAGCGGGCTGGTCACGGCATCCTTGGTCAGGAGCCGACTGAGCTTGTGGGTGGCGATGGACAGCAGCACCACGTCGGCCGTGGCGGGACGCTCGGGCACCGGTCGGCCGGTCACCTTGACCAGACCGGCGAGCGCAGCGGTCACGCCCGCGTAGGTGCCCATCGCCGCCAGGTAGCCACCGAGCGGTCGGTGCTCGTGCGGCGCGTACGCCCGGCGTAGCCGCGCCACCTTCTGTCGCAGGCCAGTCTCGGTCACCGGTCTCCTTCCATGCCGTCGTGGTGTGAACGTTCCGAGTGGCCGTGTCTCAGCCGGCCTGGAGGTTGTCGGCGACCTCACGGGCGAGGTTGGTCAGCGCCTCGTCGGCCAACTGGTCCGGGTCGGCGCCCGAGCCGTCGGTCAGGTCGAGCTGGATCCGCGCGCCGCCGGAGTCGGCCGGATCCACCCGGATCTCGGCGGCCCAGCCGGCCTCGCCCCACCGGGCCCGCAACTCCTCGCCGCTGACCTCGGCGGGAGGGCTCCCGTCGCTCCGCAGCGGCGCCGGCAACCAGGCCGAGGCGCGGGCCGGGTCGGTGGCCGTGTTGAAGACCACCTCGGGCGGCGCGGACATGCCGCGTACGGCTCGCGCCGCCATCAGGCGTCCCGCAGGCGGCTCGGGTCGACCTCCCGGCCGGGATTGCGGGCCAGGTACTCGGTCTCCAGTTCCGCGGTGCGCCGCAGGTGGTTGGCGAGCGCGGAGTCCGCCGCGTGCCTGAGGGTGTCCAGCCGGGTCCGGTGCAGGCTGTGCATCTCGCGGATCAGGTCGTCGTCGGTCAGTTCCGTCGGGTCCACGCCGACCGTGTCGCCGTCGAGGTCGACGCCGCCGGGGTCGGCGAGGTGGTCGCCGCCCCACTCGGGCACCCGCTGCTCCGGGCTCATCTCCGTGCCGCCGCTGGACGCAAAGCCGTCCTCGCGTACCGATCCGGTCATCATCGCCCCCCCTGGTCTCGTTTGGGCTGGCGTCTAGACGGATGCCCACACCGGGTGACGCCAAACCATCCCACCCGCGGCAGCTACGACGCCGCGTCGGAGAGCGCCGCCGTTCCCGGTACCCTCGACGCCATGAGGTGGCTCTGGACCCCGGCGTGGATCGCACGTCACGTGGCCATGGTCGTGCTGGTCGGGAGCTTCCTCGGGCTGGGCTGGTGGCAGATCAGCCGGGCCACGGCCGGCAACAACCTCAGCTGGGGGTACGCCGTCGAGTGGCCGATCTTCGCCGGCTTCGTGGTCTACGTCTGGTGGCGCGAGGTGCGCCTGGCCCGCCGGGCCGCGCAGGGAGGCACCGAGCCACCTGCGGAGCAGGCCGTCGAGCCGCCGCCGGCCGCGACCGCCGGTTCCCGACCGGCGGTACGCCGACCGGTGCGGGTGACGAGGGTGCCGGTCGACGCGTCGCCCGGTGATGACGCGACCCTGGCCGCGTACAACGACTACCTGTCATGGTTGAACGCCAATCCGGGCGCCCGGCCCGGTGACTACCCCGGCTGAGCCGGGCTTCGGAAGGACGGACGAAGGTGGGCGCAGCCCTTACCCGGTACCGCGTGATCGCCTGGATCGTGGGCGTGGTGCTGATCGTGCTGGTCGTGATCGGCATGCCGCTGAAGTACGCGTTCGACAACCCGGTCGTCGTGGAGACGGTCGGCCCGGCGCACGGCTTCCTCTACATGATCTACCTGGTCGCCGCGTTCGACCTGAGCCGCCGGGCCGACTGGCCGCTGAAGCGGATGCTCCTGGTGATGCTCGCCGGCACCGTGCCGTTCGTCTCGTTCTACGTCGAGCGCTGGGTCACCGCCTGGCTCGACCGTCCCACCGCCCGTACCCCGGAGCCGGTCGCCGGCTGAACGGCGACGCCCGGGGCGGGCGGTCAGCGGTCGGGCCGCCACGGGTCGGCCGACGCGATCGGGTCGACCCAGTCGCCGTACCGGTTGACCTCCCGGGCGCGCAGCAGCGCCCGGGTGACCTGGCCGAACTGCTGCTCGTCGTCGGCGCTGAACAGCAGCGCCTCCGCGCCGCGGTGCCAACCCCACAGCTCGTACGGGGGGGGCCGCCAGCGGTCTCCGACCAGGGCGAGCGCGGCCGGCAGCAGGAGGACCGCTCCGAGGATGAGGTACGCCTCGGCGGTCAGCCGTTGCAGGCCACCGCTGAACCCGAGGAGCAGGCCGACCATGCCGATCATGGAGCCGGTGGTCACGACGGCCCGGACGGCGATCCGGTCGTGCGGGCCCCGGGTGGTACGCAGGTGGGTCAGGTCGAGGATGCGGTAGCTGGTGCGGCCGACGGTGAACCTGTCGACGGTGACGATGATGCCGGGTCGCGCGTAGAGCAGCGTGGACCTGGCGCCGGGCACCGTTCGCTGCGGTCGCGTCGTTGCGCCTTCACGATTCACGGTTCCTCCCGCTGGGCGGTCTGCCGGGCCGGGTCCGTGGCTACGGGTGTGACTGTCCGACGACGGGATTCCCGGCTCCGGGCTCCATTGTGTTGGGGCACCGCCACTCCACCTGGGGATTTACGTGAGCGGTAAACCCACCCGTCCGGGCGACATCGCTCGGAAACAGGATCCATTTCAGGTTTTATCGGTTATGGCGGACGGTTAACCGGCGGCATACGCCGGGAACGACGAAAGTCGTATATCAGTCAGTAGCTGCAAAACGGACCGCTTTGCCCTTCGCTCCCGTGTCGGCAGCCCCGTTGACGCTGTCCTCCCGCAGCGGCCCTACCTGCCACTTGGTCAACATTCGCCCCTACTTCAACTGCGCAGCACAACCGTCCCGGGTTAGGTTGAGCAGGCCGGTCCGGTCCAGTGCCGTCCACCCGGACGACCCCGGCCGGTGTCGCCGAGGGCGTCAGCAGCCCCGTCGGCGGCCGTGGGAGAGGAGCCTCTCGCTCTTGTCATCCCTGAGAACCCTGCTGCGTACCGTGGCGCTGGTCGGCCTGTCGGCCGCCCTGATCGCCCCGACGGCGGCGGCGCACGCCGAGCCGTCCCCCGCCGACCTGACCCGCCGGATCGAGACGTCCTCGGCCGAGCTGGAGCGGGTCGTGGAGTCGTACAACAAGCTCACGGAGGACATCAAGGTCAACAAAACCGCGGTGGCCCGATTACAGGCCCGCATCGGCCCCCTCGAAGAGCAGGCCGAGCAGAGCCGGGCGGACGTCACCGCACTCGCCAACAGCGCGTACAAGAGCGGGGGTCTGCGTACCGCCGACGCGTTGCTACGGCCCGGCGGCGCCGCGGCCCTGCTGGATCGGCTCGGCACCCTCGACCAGCTGACCCGACAGCGCCAGGAGCGCATCTCCGGCTTCACCGACAACCAGCGGCGACTCCTCGACGAGAAGACGCGGCTGGACGCCACGCTCGCCCGGCAGGCCGCACAGGCCCGCGAGCTGGCAGCCGGCAAGAAGCGCATCGAGAAGGACCTGGCCGAGCTGTACGAGCTGCGCCGGCAGGCGTACGGGGCGGCCACCGAGCGTCCGGCGCCCACGACGGCGAAGTCCGAGGCCCGAAACGTACCGGCCGTCGCCGGTGATGCCGGCGCGGCCGTGCGCTACGCCTTCGGGGCGATCGGCAAGCCGTACGTCTGGGCGGGTGAAGGGCCCAACGGCTACGACTGCTCCGGCCTCACCCTCGCGGCCTGGCGTGCGGCCGGAAGGTCGCTGCCGCACAGCGCACGGATGCAGTGGGGCGCGGTCGCGCACATCGGCCGAGGCGACCTGCGGTCCGGAGACCTCATCTTCTACAGCGGTCTCGGGCACGTCGCCCTGTACGTGGGCGACGGGCAGGTCATCGACGCGCCGAGCGCGGGTCGCAACGTGCTCAAGCGTGGCATGAACCTGATGTCGATCCACGGTTACGGCCGGGTCCGCTAGCGGACCCGGAGACGGCGAACGGCCGGCGTCCCCCTATCGGACGCCGGCCGTTCGCCGTCATTACTACCAGGTCAGGCTGCCTGCAGCCCCTCCGCGCGAGCCAGCTCGCGGAGACGGCCGAGGGCCTGGATCTCCAACTGCCGGATCCGCTCGCGGGACAGCGAGAAGCGCGACGCGACCTCGGTCAGCGAGTGCTCGCGGCCGTCCTCCAGCCCGTAGCGGGCCCGCATGATGCCCGCCGAACGGTCGTCGAGGTGGTTGAGCAGTCCCTCGATGCGCTGCCGCTCCAGGCCGCTGAGGACGATGTCCTCCGGCGACGGCGCGTCGCTGTCGGCGACCAGGTCACCGAGGTTGGTGTCGCCGTCGTCGCCGACCGGGGTGTCCAGCGACACGGTGTCCTGCGACCAGCGACGCAGCTCGTTGACCCGCTCGACGGTAACGCCGAGCGACGCCGCGATCTGCTCCGGCTCCGGGTCGCTGCCCAGCTCACGGGTGAGCTGCCGGATCACGTTGCGCATCCGGTTGACGTCCTCCACCAGGTGCACCGGCAGACGCACGGTGCGCTCCTGCTGGGCGATCGCCCGGCTGATGGCCTGGCGGATCCACCAGGTGGCGTAGGTGGAGAACTTGTAACCACGCTCGTAGTCGAACTTCTCGACCGCCCGGACGAGGCCGGTGTTGCCCTCCTGGATCAGGTCCAGCATGGGCATCCCCGAGCGCACGTATCGGCGCGCGATCGACACGACCAGTCGCAGGTTGGCGCGGATGAAGAGGTCCTTCGCGCGCTCACCCTCGACGACCAACCGATCCAGGTCATCCCGGTCGACACCGTCGGGAACGGCATCCTCACCGAGCAGGTGCTCGGCGTAGAGGCCGGCCTCGATCGCCTTGGAGAGATCGACTTCCTTGGCGGCGTCCAGCAGTGGCGTCCGGGAGATCTCGTGCAGGTAGACGCCGACCAGGTCGCGCTCCTCGGCAACCTCGTCGGTCCGCATGCCGATGTTCTTGTCCACGTTGCCCACGGTCCCCTCGCTCGCGCCGGTTGCCCGGTTCCTTGCCATTCCCCACGTCCGGTCAGCCCCTGGTAACTTCTGCTGTGCCCACCGGTGCTGACACCTACACAACAGATGAGACGTGTCAGGGATTCCATGCCGTGAGTCGAAAGTGTCACGAATGCCTGAGTAATTGCTGAGAGCACGGTCCATGTTTGCTGTCAGCACCCGTCAGGTGGCACGTCGCTGGGCACCTCGAACGGGCTGGTGGATCGACGGATCACCATCGCCCGCACCATAGGCAACACCGCCCGCCGTGCTGACACAGCGACCCGGGTCACCACCCTGCTGCGATCCTGGTCACTGCCAGATACGCAGCGGCGGACCGGTCGGTTCATCCACGGGGTGTTATTACCCTCCGCCCCGATGAACAATCCGGAGCCTCATTCGCTTCCTGGGTGGGCGGGCTCAGGAGGCGAGCAGCGCGAGGGCTCCGCGTACCTGGTCCGCGGAGCGGGCGAGGGCGGCTCGTGCGGCGGGCACCTCGGCACCGGACACCAGGGTGACGAGTGCCGTCTTCAGGTCACCCCCGGCCTCGCCGAGGGCCTGCCGGGAGATTTCCTCGGAGCAGCCTGTGGCCTCGACCAGGATCGAGATCATTCGGCCCCGAAGCTTGGCGTTGGTGGCAACCATATCGATCATGAGGTTCGAGTAGACCCGACCCAGGCGCACCATGACGGCGGTCGAGAACGCGTTCAGCACCAACTTCTGCGCTGTGCCCGCCTTCATCCGGGTCGACCCGGTGACCACCTCGGGTCCGGTGTCCACCCCGATGAACACATCGACCGACCGGGCAGCCTCCGCCTCCGGATTGGCGCAGAGCAGCACGGTCGAGGCACCCGTGGCGCGGGACGCGGCGAGCGCCCCGAGGACGTACGGGGTGCGCCCGCTGGCTGCCAGACCGACCACGAGATCACCGGCGCGCACACATCCGGCCGCTTCGAGGGCGCCGCCCTGGTCGTCGTCCTCGGCGTCCTCCAGGGCGCGCACCATGGCGTCCGGGCCGCCAGCGAGGTGGGCGCAGAACCAGTCCCGGGGCGAGTTGAACGTGGGGGCCAGTTCGGCCGCGTCGAGCACGCCCAGCCGGCCGGAGGTGCCGGCACCGAAGTAGTGCACCCGGTTGCCGCCACGCAGGGCCGCGACGGCCAGGTCGACCGTGGCGGCGATCTCGTCGAGCACCGTGGCGACCGCCGCCGGCACCCGTCGGTCGGCCTCGTTGATCACGGTGAGGACGTCCCGGGTCGACATCAGGTCGAGGTCGACGCTGAGCGGGTTGCGCCGTTCGGTCGGCGCGCCCACCCGGACCGCCGGCCGGGCGGGCGGTGCTGACATGTCCTTGTCCGGCTCCACCGAACCGGGCGTCATGCCCGCCTCCGGCTCGCGCCCACCCGGTGCGACTGGACCGCCTCGGCGGTCGCCTCGAGGGCCTTGCGGGCGCGGGACCGGTTACGGGCGGCCACCCCGACGAACAGGCAGTCGACGACGGTCAGCTGCGCCAGCCGGCTGGCCGTGGCACCCGAACGGTAGGTCGTCTCGCGGGCCGCGGTCGTCAGCACGAAGTCGGCGACCTCGGTGATCGGCGAGCGTGGGAAGTTGGTCAACGCCACGGTGGACGCACCGCGCGTCCGAGCCTGCTCCAGGACCTCGATCACGTCGGAGGTGGTGCCGGTGTGTGAGATGCCGATCGCGACGTCGCCGCGACCGAGCAGGGCCGCCGAGGTCAGCGCGGTGTGCACGTCCGGGAAGTAGAAGGCGATCCGGCCGATGCGGTGCAGCTTCTGCTGGAAGTCGGAGGCGACGAAACCACTGGCCCCGGCACCGTAGATGTCGATCCGGCCGGCACCGGCGATCGCCTCGACGACCTGCTCGCAGACGGCCGGGTCGAGCTGTTCGGCGGTCTCCTCGACGGCCCGCGCGTCGTTGAACGCGATGGTGGCGATGATCTGGGCGAGGTCGGCGCCGGGCGGGATGTCACCGCCGACGACCCGGGCGTCCGGGGGCTCGATGCGGCGGGCAGCCTCGGCGGCGAGCCGGATGCGCAGCTGCGGGTAGCCGTCCATCCCGACCGACCGGCAGAACCGGATGACCGTCGCCTCGGATGTCTCCGCTGCGGTGGCGAGGTCTGTGATGGTCCTGCGGGAGGCGGCGGCCGGGTCGGACACGACCAGCCGGGCGACCCGCTGCTCGGCGGGCGACAGCGACGGCAGAAGCCCGCTGATGTGGACGATCAGCCCACCAGGCTCGTGACTCGCAGAAATCTTCGGACTCTTCGCCACGGGTGAAACTTACTTTCACCAAGCGTGACCGTCAACCATCACCGTCTGTGGTGGGACGCGTGTCGACCGTCCGGCTCACGCGTTCCGCTCAGCCTCCCACGTACCCAGGATCGCCGCCTCATCCGCCGGGTCGAGTCCACCCTGCGGTACGTCGCCCGGGTGAGCGCTCATCCACGAGGCCGTCGCCCGAACGGTGTCGGCAAGCGGACGGACGACCAACCCGGCGGCCAGGGACGCGGTGACGTCCCGGTCCATCAGGCCGGCGAACTCCGGCAGCCGCACCCAGAGCGGCAGCGCCCGCTCCCCCCACCACTCGCGTACGTCGTGTGCACGCAGGAAGTCCTGGTCGATCCAGGTGAGACGGGGATCGGCGACACCCAGACCGGCGGCCACCCCGGCCAGCATCTCCGCCCGGGACATCGTCGGCCCGATGCCGTCGTACGTGCCGCCGAGCCGGGTGCCTGCGGCGTGCAGCAGCCAGCCGGCCAGATCCTCGACGTCCACGAACTGCACCCGGTCGGTCGGCCGCCCCGGCGCGAGGACCTCGCCCCCACGAGCCAGCCGTCGCACCCAGTACGGGAAGCGGTTGCTCGAATCCTCCGCGCCGACGATCAGCCCGGCCCGGCAGATGAACGACCTGTCCTCACCCACCCGCTCGCGTACCAGCCGCTCGATGACGACCTTGCACTCGCCGTACCAGCGGAAATCCGGGCCCGGTCCGTCCACGTCCGACGGCGGAGGCGGCAACACCGGCGCGTTCGCCGCGGAGAGACCCGGGGTCGTGTTGTCCGCGTACACCGACATCGTCGACACGAACGACCAGTGACCGACGTGATCGGCCAGCGCGGCGAGCGCGTGCCGGGCGTGGCCGATCACGCGGGTCACGTCCACCACCGCGTCGAAACCCTGGCCGGCGAGCGGCGTCAGCGCCCCAGGGTCGTCGCGGTCGACCGGCACGAACCGCACCCCCTCCGGCACCGCGCCGGACACGCCCCGGGCCGCGCAGGTCACGTCATGCCCCCGCGCGACGGCGAGCCGAGCGACAGCCCGACCGAGAAAACGAGTGCCTCCAAGAACCAAGATTCGCGCCATCCCCAGATCCTGCGCCAAAGCCATCCAAAAAGACGAACCCCTCTGCTCTCGGCAGAAACCGCCCCCGCCCGACGACCGGTCGATCATGAAGTTGTTGCCACGACACGCCGGCCTGACAGGCAACAACTTCATGATCGACGAGGTGGAGGGTGGCGGTGGCGGGTGGTCGTACCGCTGCGGGGTGGTTCTGCCGCGTCGGAGCCGGCGGCGGACGGCTTGGTCCGGCTCGCCGCGGACCTGACCGACCCGGCCGACGTGGCCCGTGTCGTCGAGGCTGCCGTGGCCGACCCGGCCGCGCCGCTACGGGCGGTGGTCAACCTGGTCGGGGGGTACGCGAGCGGCGGCCTCGTGCACGAGACGCCGGTCGAGGAGTTCGAGCGGATACTCGCCGTCAACCTACGCCCGACGTACCTGGTCACGCAGGCCGCCCTGCCGCACCTGGTCGCGGCCGGGGGCGACGCGGTGGTCTGCGTCTCCGCCCGCGCGGCGGTGACCCCGTTCCCCGGAGCGGCCGGCTACGTCACGGCCAAGGCGGCGGTGCTGGCCTTCGCCAACGCCGTCGCGGTCGAATACCGCTCCCGCAACGTCCGCTGCAACTCGGTGCTGCCCAGCGTCATCGACACGCCGGCGAACCGGGCCGCGCAACCCGACGCCGACCACTCCCGCTGGGTCACCCCAGCCGAGATCGCGCCGGTGATCCGCTTTCTCGCCTCCACCGACTCCGCGCCGACCACCGGGGCCACCGTCCCGGTCTACGGACGCGCCTGAACCAGCAACGGTCCGCCGCCACGCCCATCCCTGTCCCGGGCCGCACTGGCCGGCGGCGGGTGCGCCGACGGTGCCACGGTCGAGGGCCGCGCCCGGTCGGGTCCAGCGTCCGACGGCAACCAGGAGGACAGGTGCGCCTGGATCTGCTCGGTCACCTCCTCGGCCGAACGACCCGCGTCGACCAGGACGAAGCTCGGGTACTCGGGCAGGGTCCGGTAGGCGGTGTCCGCAGCGGTCAGCCAGCCCATCGACTCGTGGTCGGTGCCGCGCTCCTCGATGCGCCGGTACGCCTCAGCCGGGTCGACGGCGAGCAGGAAGGTGACCTGCGGCGTCGGGAACAGTCGGTAGCCGGCCCGAGCCAGGCGCTCCCAGCGGTGCCCGCCGTGAGCGCGGATGCTGGCGTACTGGCAGGCCGAATAGCGGTCCATGACGGCCGTCCGACCGGTGAGCAGGCAGCTCAGCAGGGCCACGGCGATGGCCAGCCAGCGCAGCACGGACTCCACCGCCAGGACACCGTCACGCCCGACGAGTCGCTGCGCGTCCGGGAGGCCGAGACGGTGGGCGAGCCGGCCGAGCCAGCGACGCCCACTGGCGTTGCGGCGGTACGTGGCGGGACGGCCGGCGGCGGTCAGCGCGTCGGCCAGTCGGTGTGCCTGGGTGGTCTTACCCGAGCCGTCGATGCCGATCAGTGCGACGGTGCGCAACCGGGTCTTGCCGCGTCGCATCCCCGATGGTCTGGCCACCCTCGACAGGATATCCGACCCACGCTTGCGGCCTGCGTGGTTAATACCGTTTGTTCCGGTTGGCACCCGACCGCGACCAGAGCAGGTGTGGGCGACCGGAATGCCGGGTACGGGGGTTCGAATCCAACCGCCTGTCCGCCCACACGACCGACGGGAGATCCAGATGGCTGAGCGCGGAGACGAGAGTCTGGTGCACACCCTGAAGAAGGTCGCCGCCGTGCTCAAGCAGTCCGAGATCCCGTTCGCCCTCGGCGGCAGCTTCGCCGTCTACGCGCACGGCGGCCACTCCAGCGACCACGACGTCGACTTCCTGATTCGCGAGGCCGACGTCGAACGGTCACTGGAGGCGCTGGTGGCCGCCGGCTTCCGCGCCGAACGGCCGCCGGAGGACTGGCTGGTCAAGGTCTTCGACGAAGATCGGATGGTGGACCTGATCCACCGGCCGATCGAGACGCCGGTGACCGAGGAGACGTTCGCCGACACCGTCGTACGGCCGGTGGACGCCATCCGCATGCCGGTCCTGTCCGCCACCCAGCTCATGGTGCACAAACTGCTCAGCTTCTCCCAGCACTACTGCGACTTCGCCCGCGGTCTCCCGCTGGCCCGGTCGCTGCGGGAGCAGATCGACTGGGAACGGGTACGCAAGGAGACGCAGCACTCGCCGTACGCCGAGGCGTTCCTGGTGCTGCTGGACCGGCTGGAGGTGGTGCCGGAGCCCGGCACCCCGGCAGGAGAGGAGACACCGTGACGAACGATCAGGCCGGTGGCGCGGCGCCACCCGACGAGTACGTCGAAGCGGAGATCCAACGGCTGCTCACCGAGGATCCGGCCGTCGCCGAGCAGGGGATCACAGTGATCCGGCGGGAGGACGCCCTCGTGCTCTACGGCGAGGTGGAGAGCCCGCACCGGCGGGAGGAGATCCTGCGTCTCGTGTCCGAGCGTTTCCCGGACGTGCCGATCACCAGCGACATCGGGGTGATCCGCGTCCAGGCGCCCACGGAGATCGAGCAACTGCCCTGAGGGAGGTTTCATGGTGATCCGGATCGCCGCAGTGGGCGACGTGCATCTGGACGAGGACGTGGTCGGCCGGTTCCGCCCGGCCCTGGAGGAGCTGCCGGAGTGCGCCGACGTGCTGCTGCTGGCCGGCGACCTGACCCGGCACGGCACCGAGGCCGAGGCGCGCTGCGTGGCACAGGAGTTCGGTGGGTTGGCCGTACCGGTGGTCACCGTGCTGGGCAACCACGACCACCAGTGTGACCAGGTGCCACAGGTGGTGAAGGTGCTCGAAGACGCGGGCATCACCGTGTTGGAGGGCAACGGCGTCGTCCTGGACTGCGCGGGCGGGCGGCTCGGCATCGCCGGGGTCAAGGGCTTCGGCGGGGGGTTCGCCGGCCGATGCGCGAGCGACTTCGGCGAGCCGGAGATGAAGGCGTTCGTCCGGACCACCAACGAGAGCGCGGACCGCCTCGGCACGGCCCTGCGCTCGCTGGACTGCGACATGCTGGTCGCGCTCACGCACTACGCCCCGGTCCCGGACACGTTGCTCGGTGAGCCGTTGGAGATCTACCCGTTCCTGGGCTCGTACCAGTTGGGACAGGCGATCGACTCGGCCCCCACCGCCCTCGCCCTGCACGGGCACGCGCACGCCGGCACCGAGCGCGGCACGACCCCGGGAGGGGTACGCGTCCGCAACGTGGCGCACCCGGTGATCAAGCAGGCGTACAGCGTCTTTCATGTCGGGGACCAACTCGACACGGACCAGGTTTCCCCTATCGGAGGGTCGGGTATTCAGAGGTCATGGAGCTGATTCTCTGGATTCTCGCAGTCGTACTCGTGGTCTTCGGCATCCTCGCGCTGTTCCGCCGGCAGATCCTGTGGGGCATCGTCCTCATCGTTGTCGGGCTGTTGGTCGGCCCGGGTGGTGTCAGCATCTTCAATTGACGCTCGTCCTTCCAACCACACTCTTCACGAAAACCGGAACCCGTCGGGGTCGCCGCGACCGGAGCTTCGTCCTCCCGACAGAAGCACCGGCCGCAGCGACCCCGGCGCCTTTTTTGTGTTTGACCTGACGCTCGGTGGAAATATCTCGACCATGGAGATATCTCGCGAGGCACGGCCCGCCTCCGGCCGGCGGTCGCGCTGGGCGCTCGCCGGCTTCGCGGCGGCGGTCTTCGTCGCGGCCGCGATCGGCGGGCTCGGAGTGCGGGGCACCACCGACGAGTACGCGAGCCTGCGCCAGCCGGACTGGGCACCGCCGTCGTGGCTCTTCGGCCCGGTCTGGACGGTTCTCTACGCGCTGATCGCCGTCGCCGGCTGGCTGGCCTGGCGCAGGGTCGGCTTCTCCCCCGCCCTGTGGGCGTGGACCGCCCAACTCGTGCTCAACGCCATCTGGACGCCACTGTTCTTCGGCGCGGGGCGGTACGGACTGGCGTTCGCCGAGATCGTCGTGATGTGGCTGGCGATCGGCCTCACCGTGGTGCTCTTCGCCCGGGTGTCCCGGGTCGCGGCGGCGCTGCTGCTGCCGTACTGGGCGTGGGTCACCTTCGCCGCCGCGCTGAACCTGTCGATCTGGAGGCTCAACGTCTGACTGACCGGCGGGTCTCCGGCGGGTCACCCCGCCGGAGACCACAGGAGGTCAGCAGCGGGGGATGCCCGGGATGTAGCCGTCGTAGCCGGTGTAGACGTACGCGTCCGCGATGTAGCGGCCGCTGCCGACACGGTCCCAGATCGAGCTGGTGCCGTAGGTGCCGGTGACCGTGGTGCCGCTGGTCTGGCAGGCGATGGTCACCCGGGTGCCGTCGGCGACGGTGCCCACCGAGGCGTATCCCGTGCCGGGGCCGGAGCGGACGGTCAGCGGCGTGCCACTGGTGTCGACAGTGGCGTTGCCGGTGCCCGAGGAGCAGGCGTTGTTGCTGGTGTAACTCTTGCTGCCCCAGTACAGCGCGAGGGTGCCGTTGAACCTGACCTGGATGTCACTGCCGTTGAGGCGCTGCTCGTAATGCAGGTGGGGTCCGGTGGATCCGCCGGTGCTGCCCACCCAGCCGAGCACCTTGCCGTAGCCGACAGTCTGCCCGACCGAGACGTTGAAGCCGTTGAGGTGGGCGTAGTAGGTCGTGTAGCCGCCACCGTGGTCGATCCGGACGTACTTGCCGTAGCTGGTGCCGCCGAGGTCGGTGACCCGGTCGACAGTGCCGGGGGCGCTGGCCACCACGGGGTCGCCGAGGTCGTCGGTGCGGTTGAAGTCGACGGCGTACGCCGGACTGTGGTCCGACCGCGTCTGCCCGGACCAGGACTGGCCGCACGGGAACGGCACCTTGAAGGTCGGCGCGGCCAGCGCCGGGGTCGCCGGCACCAGCGCTGCACCGACCAGCAGACCCGTCACCAGCAGGCTCATCCACCGCTTGCGCATACAGCTCCTCCTATGTCGAAAACCTTCGATGAGGTGGCCCTAGCCTGACAGATATCGTCAATCTTCGAAAGAGTCCCCAGCCTGTCCCTGTAGCGCGCCCACCAGGCAACTCGAAGGTTTCCGGATTGTTACTCGCTCGTGTCTGGCAGGGGGTGGACCAGACCCGATGCAAGCGCTTACATGTGTGCACGCCCAATCGGACCGGCGCGGGTCGTCAGCGAGACCACGCCGGCTAGGAAGGAGGACGGCATGGCGGTCTTTACCAGACCACGCCAGGCCTTCGTGATCGCCGGTGTACTCGGGCTGGCGCTCAGCGCCACCGCTTGCGGTACCGGCAATGACAAGAAGAGCGACAAGGCGGGCTCCGCGGAGTGCGCCCCGTACGAGAAGTACCAGGGCCACGACGGCAAGAAGGTCTCCATCTACGCGTCGATCCGTGACGCCGAGGCCGACCTGCTGGAGCGGTCCTGGTCGCAGTTCACCGACTGCACCGGCATCGAGATCGCCTACGAGGGCAGCGCCGAGTTCGAGGCGCAGCTCCCCGTCCGGGTCGACGGCGGCAACGCCCCCGACATCGCCTTCGTGCCCCAGCCGGGCCTCGTGAAGCGGTTCGCGGACGCCGGCAAGCTGAAGTCCCTCAGCGCCGACACCAAGGCCCTGGCCGAGCAGAACATGCCGGCCGACTGGCTGAAGTACGGCACCGTCAACGGGACGCTCTACGGCGTGCCGCTCGGCGCGAACGTGAAGTCCTTCGTCTGGTACTCGCCCAAGACCTTCAAGGAGAAGGGCTGGGAGGTTCCGACCACCTGGGACCAGCTCATCGCGCTGAGCGACAAGATCGCCGCCAGCGGCATGAAGCCGTGGTGCGTGGGCGTCGAGTCCGGTGACGCCACCGGCTGGCCGGCCACCGACTGGATCGAGGACGTGATCCTGCGGACGCAGGGCCCCGAGGTCTACGACCAGTGGACCACCCACGCCATCCCCTTCAACGACCCGAGGATCGTCGACGCGGTCGACCGCGCCGGCAGCATCCTCAAGAACGAGAAGTACGTCAACGGCGGCTTCGGCGGGGTCAAGAGCATCACCACCACCGCCTTCGGTGAGGCCGGTCTGCCGGTGACCACCGGCAAGTGCGCCATGCACCGGCAGGCGTCGTTCTACGCCAACCAGTTCCCCGAGGGCACCAAGGTGGCCCCGGACGGTGACGCGTTCGCGTTCTACTTCCCGGCCATCGACCCCGCCAAGGGCAAGCCGGTCCTCGGCGCTGGCGAGTTCGTCGTCGCGTACGCCGACCGTCCCGAGGTGCAGGCGGTGCAGACCTACCTCGCCTCCGCCGAGTACGTGAACAGCCGCGCGAAGCTCGGTAACTGGGTCACGGCGAACAACAAGCTGGACATCGCCAACGTGGCCAGCCCGATCGACAAGCTCTCCGTCGAGATCCTCCAGGACAAGACGGGCACCTTCCGCTTCGACGGATCCGACCTGATGCCGGCCGCCGTCGGCGCGGGGACGTTCTGGAAGGGCATGGTCGACTGGCTGAACGGCAAGCAGACCGCCCCGGTGCTCCAGGGCATCGAGAGCAGCTGGCCGAAGTGATCACGGTGGCCCGGTTCGCGTCCGCGAGCCGGGCCACCGGCCGATCTGGACCCAAGAAGGAGGGTTGATGGAGTTCGACTTCACCGATGAGCAGCCGAAGCTCCTCATGCTGATGTACGGGCTGGTCGCTTTCGTGCTGGTGGTGGGCGGTCTGCTCCTGCTGCTCGATGTCGTACCGGCCTGGTTCGCCCGACGGCGGGAAGCTCAGCTCGTCGCCGCCTCGGTCAGTGGCACGCCACTGACCCGGCGCCCCAAGCAGCGAGAAGGGCTCTTCGCGCTGTTCTTCCTGCTGCCGACGCTGCTGCTGCTCGCCATCGGTCTTGTCGTGCCGGCCATCCGCACCATGCTGCTCTCCCTGATGAACGGGGGCAGCACCGAATGGGTCGGGCTGCGCAACTACGGCTGGATGTTCTCCGACAGCTCGATGCTCCGGGTCCTGATCAACACCCTGGTCTGGGTGCTCCTGGTCCCGCTGGTGGCAACCGCCTTCGGCCTCATCTACGCCGTGCTGGTGGACAAGGCCCGCTTCGAGGCGGTCGCCAAGTCACTGATCTTCCTACCGATGGCCATCTCGTTCGTCGGCGCCAGCATCATCTGGAAGTTCGTCTACGCGTACCGCGGCGAGGGCGACCAGATCGGTCTGCTCAACCAGATCGTCGTCAGCCTGGGCGGTGAGCCGAAGCAGTGGCTGCTCGAATCACCCCTGAACACGCTGCTGCTGATCGTCATCATGGTCTGGATCCAGGCCGGCTTCGCCATGGTGGTGCTCTCCGCCGCTATCAAGGCCATCCCCGGTGACATCGTCGAAGCCGCCCGGCTCGACGGTGTCAGCCCATGGCAGATGTTCTGGCAGATCACCATGCCGAGCATCCGGCCGGCACTGATCGTCGTGGTGGTGACGCTCACGATCGCCACGCTCAAGGTCTTCGACATCGTCCGGACCTCGACCAACGGCAACTACGACACGAGCGTGATCGCCAGCGAGATGTACAACCAGGCCTTCCGGTACGGCCAGAACGGGCAGGGTTCCGCGCTCGCGGTGTTCCTCTTCATCCTGGTCATCCCGGTCGTGATCTACCAGATCCGCAACCTCCGTCAGCAGCGGGAGGGCTGAGATGACGACCGCAACGCCCACCGTCGCCGCCGGCACCCAGAAGACCGCCGACGCCACGTCCACCGCCAGGCGGGTTCGCAAGCGGTTGAACAGCCGTACGGCGACGCTCGTCTCGATCGTCATCGCGGTCGTCTGGACGATTCCGACCTTCGGCCTGCTGATCTCCTCCCTCCGGCCGGAAGACGAGATCAAGACGACCGGCTGGTGGACGGCGTTCACCAACCCGCAGTTCACCCTCGAGAACTACCAGCAGGTCCTCTTCGGGCGGTCGGCGTCGTCGGGGCAGCTCGCCAGCTACTTCATCAACTCGCTGGCGATCACCATCCCGTCGGTGCTCTTCCCGCTGGCCTTTGCGTCCCTCGCCGCGTACGCGCTGGCGTGGATCAACTTCCGCGGGCGGGACTGGCTCTACATCGCGATCTTCGCGTTGCAGATCGTTCCCCTGCAGATGGCCCTGGTGCCGCTACTGAAGTTCTTCTCCACCGGCGTCACCCTCGGCGGCGTCACCCTGATGCCGGCCTGGGGCCTGGTCGACGAACAGAAGTTCGCCCAGGTGTGGTTCGCGCACACCTGTTTCGCGCTTCCGTTCGCGGTCTTCCTGCTGCACAACTTCATCTCGCAGCTCCCCGGAGACCTGATGGAGGCGGCCCGGGTCGACGGGGCCACCCACCCGAAGATCTTCCGCACCATCGTGTTGCCGCTGATCACCCCGGCGCTGGCCGCGTTCGGCATCTTCCAGTTCCTCTGGGTCTGGAACGACCTGCTGGTCGCGCTGATCTTCGCCGGTGGCGGCAACGAAACCGCCCCGCTCACGGTCCGGCTCGCCGAGATGGCCGGCACGCGGGGCAACGAGTGGCAACGGCTCACCGCTGGCGCGTTCGTCTCGATCGTTGTACCGCTCGTCGTATTCCTGTCCCTGCAACGCTTCTTCGTGCGAGGTCTGCTCGCCGGCAGCGTCAAGGGCTGACCCGCCTGCCCGCCGCCGCCCGGCCCCTGAGGGCGGCGGCGGGCAATGGGTACCGAGCGGGGGAACCATGACGAGGATAGATGATGTCGCCCGGCTGGCCGGGGTCTCGACGGCCACCGTCTCGCGGGCGCTGCGCGGGCTGCCGACGGTCTCGGCCGCCACCCGACGCCGCGTACTCGCTGCCGCCGAGCAGTTGGACTACGCCGTCTCGCCGAGCGCGTCCCGACTGGCCGGTGGTCGCACCGGCACGGTCGCGGTGGTGGTACCCCGGATCACCCGCTGGTTCTTCAGCACCGTCGTCGAGGCCGTCGAGGAGTACCTCCACCACTCCGGCTACGACCTCCTGCTCTACAACCTCGGCGGTCGGGAGCAGATCCGCCAGCGGGTGCTGCGCACCGCCAACCTGCACAAGCGGGTCGACGCCATCATGCTGGTCGCCACGCCGCTGCGCCCGTCCGACCGGACCGCGCTGGCCGCCCTGGACCTGCCCGGGGTGACCATCAGCTCCGGAAGCAGGGTGCCCAACTGGCCCTGCGTACGGATCGACGACGTGGCCGCCGCGCGGATGGCCACCCGTCACCTGATCGACCTCGGCCACCACCGGATCGCGCACATCTCCGGGGACCCCGACGACGAGCTGGCGTACACCACCCACCTCGACCGACGCAGGGGCTACCAGGCCGAGCTGCGGGCCGCCGGCCTGCGACCCGACCCGGGCCTGGACGTCGAGTCGTCGTTCACGATCGACGGCGGCAACCGGGCCGCCGCCGAGCTACTGGCGCGCGGTGAGCCGCCGACGGCGATCGTCGCCGCGTGCGACGAGATGGCGATGGGCGCGATGACGGCCCTGCGCGATGCCGGGCTGCGCGTACCGCAGGACGTCAGCGTGGTCGGCATCGACGACCACGACCTCGCCGGCGTGCTGGGGCTGAGCACCATCGCGCAGCCCGCCGCGGAGCAGGGGCGCCTGGCCGCCCGGATGCTGCTCGATCCGCTCGCGGACCGCAACCTGGGTCCGGTCGTCGGTCAACGCACCGCCGACGGCGACTCGCCAGTGATCCTGCCCACTCGGCTGGTCGTCCGGGAGTCCACCGCACCGCCCCGGGCACACTGACACATCAACCACGGCACGACACGGGAGACGACCCTGAACACCGACCCGACTCAGCAGACCCCCACCGGCTGGTGGACCGAGGCCGCCATCTACCAGATCTACCCACGCTCGTTCGCCGACTCCGACGGCGACGGGGTCGGCGACCTGCCGGGCATCACCGCCCGTCTCGACCACCTGGTCGAGCTGGGGGTGGACGCGGTGTGGCTGTCCCCCTTCTATCCGTCCCCGCAGGCCGACGCGGGGTACGACGTGGCCGACTACCGGAACGTCGACCCACTGTTCGGCACCCTCGCCGACGCGGACAAGCTCCTCACCGAGGCCCGCTCCCGCGGCCTGCGGGTGATCGTCGACCTGGTGCCCAACCACACCTCGTCGGCGCACCGCTGGTTCCAGGAGGCGCTGGCCGCCAGCCCGGGCAGCCTCCCGCGGTCCCGGTACATCTTCCGGGACGGCCTCGGCCCGGCCGGGGACCAGCCGCCGAACGACTGGCAGAGCGTCTTCGGGGGCCCGGCCTGGACCCGGACGGTCGATCCGGACGGGCAGCCCGGCCAGTGGTACCTGCACCTGTTCGACACCGGCCAGCCGGACCTCAACTGGGACAACCCGGAGGTACACGAGGAGTTCCTGGACGTCCTGCGGTTCTGGCTGGACCGCGGGGTGGACGGGTTCCGGGTCGACGTCGCGCACGGCCTCATCAAGCAGGCCAACCTGCCCGACTGGCAGGAGCCCCAGGAGATCCTCTCCGGCAACGAGATCGACAAGCCACGGCCGCCGATGTGGGACCAGGAGGGCGTGCACGAGATCTACCGGCAGTGGCGGCAGGTCCTGGACAGCTACCCGGGCGAACGGGTACTGGTCGCCGAGGCGTGGGTGGAGCCGGCCGAGCGGCTGGCCCGCTACGTCCGCCCGGACGAGATGCACCAGGCGTTCAACTTCGAGTACCTGCTCGCCGCGTGGACCGCTCCGGCCCAGTACGCGGTGATCACCCGGTCCCTGGAGGCGACCGACTCGGTCGGCGCGCCGACGACCTGGGTGCTGTCGAACCACGACGTGGTGCGGCACGCCTCCCGGCTCGGTCTGGCGATCGGTGGCGGCCGGCCCAACGGCATCGGCATCGGTGACCCGCAGCCGGACGCCGCGCTCGGTCTGCGCCGGGCCCGGGCGGCCACCCTGCTGATGCTCGCCCTGCCCGGCTCCGCGTACCTCTACCAGGGCGAGGAGCTGGGCCTGCCCGAGCACACCACGATGCCGGACGAGGCCCGACAGGACCCGACCTGGGCACGCAGCGGGCACACCCAGCGGGGCCGCGACGGCTGCCGGGTGCCGATCCCGTGGGAGGCCGACGCCCCGTCGTACGGCTTCGGGCCCACCGACGCGAGCTGGCTGCCGCAGCCGCCGTCCTGGGCGGAGTACGCGCTGGACCGGCAGCGCGACGTGCCCGGCTCGACGTACGAGCTGTACCGCGAGGCGCTGCGGCTGCGCCGTGCCCACGGTCTGGGCCGGGGCACGCTCGAGTGGCTGTCCTCCGATGACGAGACGTTGGTGTTCCGCAACGGCGAGCTGACCGTGCTGACCAACTTCGGCGACGCCCCCGTGCCGCTCCCGCCCAACGCCGAGGTACTAGCCACCAGCGCACCCCTGACCGGGATTGCGATCCCCACCGACGTGACAGTCTGGCTGCGCAGCTGACCCACACCCACCGCAACAGCGCCGATCTTGCACTTTCTGTCGCCGAGATGAACCGGTATGGGCGCTTTGTCGCGACAGAAAGTGCAAGATCGCGGGGTGGGGGTGGGGGTGGGAAGGGGGTTTGGGTCAGAGATGCTTGGCGCGGGTTTCCAGGAGGCCGTGCACGTTCTTGATGTCCGTTGGTGAGCTGCGGGACGCGAGCCAGTACATGACGCCCGTCGGGATGAAGAAGAGTTGGAACGCGGCCAGCCCGACGGCGAAGTTCAGTGGTGGAGGGAATGCCGTTCGCAGCGCTTGGAAGGCCACCCCGACCAGCCCGTTGCCGGCCGCGCGACCGACCCCGTTGACCAGGTTGCCGAGGCTGTAGACGCTCCCCCTGTGCTCCGGCGGGTTCACGTCGGCGATCAGCGCGAACCAGTTCGGCGAGTTGGCCGAGGTCAACGCGAGCGCCACCACGGCGGTGAGCAGGCTCAGCCCGACCGACGGCTCGGTGATCACGCTGGCCAGCACCGCGCCGACGACCGCGCCGCCGCCCGCGCCGTCCGGCACGTCGATGGTCACCGGCACGAAGAACAACACCAGGTAGAACGGCAGCGCGGCGAGGATGCCGACCGCCGCGACCAGGGCCCGACCCCGAGGGGTACGCCGCTGCACCGCGTCGCCGGTCAGGCCACCCACGATGGACAGCACACCGCCGAACTGGAACAGGGTGGCGAACACGCTGCCGACCACCACCGCCGTGGACTCGGAGTAGCCCTGGGCCTCGGCCCGCTCGGCGAAGAGCCTCGGCAGCCACACCAGCGAGCCGAAGGCGGCCTGCGCGGTCAGACCCTGCAGGATCAGCCACCGGTTGGTCCGCCGGTCCAGGATGCGTGGCAGATCGGCCCGGCTGATGCGGTAGTCGTACTCGGCCCCGGCGTCCAGCGCGCCAGCCAGCTCCGGCTGGCTCTGACCGCGTCGGACGTCGTAGGTGAACAGGTACGCCAGGGTCGCGGCGACGCCCACCCCGGTCAGCAGCAGGAACGGCCGCCGCCAGTCGGTCGCCCCGAGCAGCCCGCCGACAAGCGTGCCGGCGAGCGTACCGACACCCTGGGAGAGCCCCCAGAAACTCATCACCAGCCCGCGCCGGGCCGGTGAGATCAGGTCGGTGACCACCGAAAAGCCGACCGAGCCCACCGCGCCGAGGCCGATCGCCGCGACGAGTTGGGTGGCCAGGAACGTGAGGTACCCGCCGGCGAGCGCGCTGCCGCCGGTGCCCGCCGCCCAGAGCAGCGTGCCCACCATGAGCAGGGGCTTGCGGTCGCTGCGGTCGCCGACGTACGCCCAGCCGACCGCCGCGACCGCGCTGACCAGGAAACTGACGGCGGTGACCAGGCCCAGCAGCCCGGCCGAGACGTCGAACGTCCGGGCGATCGGCCCGTACAGCGGGGGGACGAGCCCGATCGCCACGTTGTCCAGTGAGGCGAGCACCACGAACACCACGACGCTGTACAGCCGGTGCACCGGGCCGCCGCCCCGGCCGTGCGAGCGTTGCTCCCGCCCGCCACTGGTCACCGTCATGACCAGCAGCCAATCAGACTCGGCCGAGCCGGTTGGCACGCGGGTGGACGTCGATCACCGTTGACCGACGCCCACCCGGTCGATCCGACGCTCAGCGCCGGTCGAGCACCAGTCCGCTGGCTGCGGCGTACTGCTCACGGACGGCGGGGACGGGCTCCGCCGCGTACTCCTCGGTGCCCTTGACCTCCCACTGCGGTGCCGTCGCACCGACCAGGGCGACCCAGGCGGCCTGGCGGGCGGCCCCGTCGGCGACGTACTCCCCGGCGGGTGGGACGACGACCGGGCAGCCGAAGACCTGCGGTGCGATGCGGCGGACCGCTGCCGACCGTGCCCCACCGCCGACCAGGATGACCCGGCGGACGGTGGCACCCTGCGCGGTCAGCGCGTCCAGACCGTCGGCGAGGGCGCAGAGCATGCCCTCCACAGCGGCCCGGGCCAGGTGCGCGGGGGTCGAGGTGCGCAGGGTCAGGCCGTGCACCGCGCCGGTGGCCAGCGGACGGTTGGGCGTGCGCTCACCCTCCAGGTAGGGCACCATGACCAGCCCGTCCGCTCCGGCGGGTGCGGAGAGGGCCAGCTCGGCGAGCGCGTCCAGGTCGACGCCGAGCATCGTGGCGGCGGCGTCCAGCACGCGCGCGGCGTTGAGCGTGCAGACCAGCGGCAGGAAGCGGCCGGACGCGTCGGCGAAGCCGGCCACCGCACCGCTGTCGTCGGCCGCCGGCACGTCGGCCACGCTGAACACCGTGCCGGACGTGCCGATCGAGACGACCACGTCGCCGGGCCCGGCGCCGACGCCGAACGCGGCGGCGGCGTTGTCGCCCGTGCCCGCGCCCAGCACCGCGCTGCCCAGGTCGTCGCTCAGCCGGCCGGCCGACTCGGCCGGGCCCAGCACCTCGGGCACCACGAGCTGCCGACCGAAAGCCCGTTCCAGCAGGTCCGGGCGGTAGGAGCCGGTGGCCGGGGACCAGTAGCCGGTGCCGCTGGCGTCACCCCGGTCGGTCCGCAGCGCCGACAGACCGGGCGCGCCGGCCAGCCGCCAGGTCAGCCAGTCGTGCGGCAGGCACACGGCGGCCACCCGGGCGGCCTGCTCCGGCTCGTGACGGGCCAGCCAGCGCAGCTTGGTGATGGTGAAGCTCGCCACCGGCACACTGCCGGTGGCGTCGGCCCAGAAGCGACGCCCGGCCTCGCCGCCGCCGGCCTCCTCGACGAGGTCGGCGGCGGCGTCGGCGGAGCGGGTGTCGTTCCACAGCAGGGCCGGACGGACCACCCGGCCCGCCTCGTCGAGGCAGACCATGCCGTGCTGCTGGCCGGCGACCGATACCGCGGCGACGTCGGCCAACCCACCGGCCTCGTCGACGGCGCTGCGCAGCGCCTTCCACCAGGCTTCCGGGTCGACCTCGGTGCCGTCCGGGTGCGGCGCCCGGCCCTGCCGGAGCAGGGCGCCGGTCTCCGCGTCCCGGATGACCACCTTGCAGGACTGTGTGGACGAGTCAACGCCCGCGACCAGCGGCATGGCGGGGCCTCAGCGGGCGCCGAGCAGGTGCTCGACGGCGAGCTGGTTGAGCCGGACGAAGCCGAAGCCCCGGGCGGCCACCGCGTCGACGTCGACGTCCTCGAACGCGGACCGGTCGGCGAGGAACTCCTCGTAGCCCTCGCCGTCGCCGAGCGTCGGCGTGCTCAGCTCGCCGACCTTGCTGGCGGCCAGCGCCTCGACGACCTCCGGGTCGGCGCGGAACGCCGCCGCGCGCTCCTTGAGCAGCAGGTAGGTGCTCATGTTGGCCGCGGCCGACGCCCAGACACCGTCCATGTCCTCGGTACGCGAGGGCTTGTAGTCGAAGTGCCGGGGACCGTCGTAGGTCGGCCCGCCGTTCGGGCCGCCGTTCTCCAGGAGGTCCACCAGGGCGAACGCGTTCATCAGGTCACCGTGACCGAAGACCAGGTCCTGGTCGTACTTGATGCCACGCTGGCCGTTGAGGTCCAGGTGGAAGAGCTTGCCCTGCCAGAGCGCCTGGGCGATGCCGTGGGCGTAGTTGAGCCCGGCCATCTGCTCGTGCCCGACCTCCGGGTTGAGGCCGACCAACTCCGGGTGCTCCAACTGGGAGATGAAGCCGAGCGCGTGCCCGATGGTGGGCAGCAGGATGTCGCCGCGCGGCTCGTTGGGCTTGGGCTCCAACGCGAAGCGCAGGTTGTAGCCCTTGTCGATGGAGTACTGGGTGAGCAGGTTGACGGCCTCGCGGTACCGGTCCAGGGCGGCGTGGACGTCCTTGGCGAGGTCGTACTCGGAACCCTCGCGGCCACCCCACATGACGAAGGTGCTCGCGCCCAGCTCGGCGGCCAGGTCGACCTGGCGCAGCACCTTGCGCAGGGCGAAGCGGCGGACCTCGCGGTCGTTGCTGGTGAAGCCGCCGTCCTTGAAGATCGGGTGGGTGAAGAGGTTGGTGGTGACCATGGGCACCACCAGGCCGGTCTCGTCGAGGGCCTTGCGGAACCGCGCGATGTGCTGGTCGCGGGTCGCGGCGTCCGCGCCGAACGGGATCAGGTCGTCGTCGTGGAAGGTGATGCCGTACGCGCCCAGCTCGGCGAGGCGGTGCACGGCCTCGACGGCGTCCAGCTCGGGACGGGTCGCGTCGCCGAACGGGTCGCGGGCCTGCCAGCCCACGGTCCAGAGCCCGAAGGAGAACTTGTCGGCGGGGGTGGGACGAGGTGCCATGGGTGACCTCCGGGATGGTGGTGTCAGGTATTTGTTCAGCGATTGAATTATTTGCCCGCCCTATGGCAGTGTCAAGGGGTGAGCCCCACCCACGCCCCGGCCGGCGCGGCCCGTCAGGGAAGCCTGCGCGAGCTCAACCTCGCCCTGGTCCTCGGCCGGATCGCCGCCGCCGACCGTCCCCCGTCCCGGGCCGACCTGGCCACGGCCACCGGCCTCACCCGGGCCACCGTCTCCGCGGTCGTCGAGGACCTGCTCGCGGGCCAACTGGTCAGCGAGGCCGATCCGGCGCCCCGGGCCGGGGCCGGCCGTCCGGCGCGTGGACTCGTCCTCGCCGACACGGGTCCGGCCGGGCTCGGTCTCGAGGTCAACGTCGACTATCTGACGGTGTGCGTCGTCGACCTCGCCGGTCAGGTCCGCCACCGCACCGTGCACCGGGCCGACCTGCGCCCCGTCGCGCCCGAGGACGCCCTGGCCCGACTCGTCGACCTCGCCGGGCACGCCCGCGCCGACGCGGCCCGACAGGGCCTCACCCTCGCCGGGGCCGCGCTCGCCGTACCCGGCCTGATCGACGACTCCGGGCAGGTCCGGCTCGCGCCGAACCTCGGCTGGCGGGACGTGCCGGTGCCCCAGCTGCTCAGCGCGCACCCGGCCCTGACCGACCAGGTGCCGGGCGTACCGGCGCTGGTGGTGGACAACGAGGCAAACCTCGCGGCGCTCGGCGAGCTGCACTCCCGGCCACCCGGCCCGGCCAGCTTCCTGCACATCTCCGGCGAGGTCGGCATCGGCGCGGGGATCGTCCTGGACGGCGCGCTGTTCCGCGGCGTACGCGGCTGGAGTGGCGAGATCGGGCACTTCCCCGTGCATCCGCAGGGGCGGCCCTGCCGCTGCGGAGGGCGCGGCTGCCTGGAGCAGTACGCCGGCCAGGAGGCGATCGTCACCGCCGCCGGGCTGGTGCGGGCCGAGCTTCCCGCCGACACCGCCACCGCCCGGCTGGCCGAGCTGGCCGAGGCCGGTGACCCGGACGCGCTGCGCGCGCTGCACGACGCCGGCACGGCCCTCGGGGTGGCGGTCGCCAGTGTGGTGAACCTGCTGGACCTGGACACCGTGGTCCTCGGCGGCGGGTACGCCCCGCTGGCCCCCTGGCTCTGCCCGCCGGTGCTCGCCGAGATCGGGGCCCGGGTACTCACCGCCGCCTGGTCGCCGGTCTCGGTCCGCCCCTCGACCCTCGGGCCGGAGGCCGCCGCCGTGGGCGCGGCCGGCTCGGTGGTACGGCGGATCGTCGCCCGCCCCGCCGGTTGGCTGGGTCGCGCCGGCTGACCGGGGGCGACGGCCTCCGGTCGTGTCGGTGCGCCTCGGTACGCTTGCCATCGAGCAACGACCGGCAGGTGAGGAGCCGAGGAGCAGCATGCGCACAGGTCGTCGGACGCGGGCCGGCGTCGGGCGGTGACCACGACCCGACGGGGCGGCACCGCCGAGCCGGTCGGCGGTGACGAGCCGGCGTCGCGCCGTCCGACCTGCCACGCCGGCAGCCCACTGTCGGCCGACTCGCCATTGGCCCGCGAGCTGCTCGACGGGCTCGCCGAGGCGGTGCTGACGACCGACGAGACCGGCCGGGTGACCCTGGTCAACGCCCGGGCGGCAGCCCTGCTCCCGGAGATCGTCACGGGCGTCGAGCTGTCCCGGTGCCCGGTGGTGGCGCTGGCCCGGGCCGTACACGACGGCACCGGCGCCTTCGAGGCCGAGCACCACGGCCGCCACCTGCACGGTGCCCGGCGGCAGCTCGCGGGCAACCGGTACGCCTGGTACGTCCGCGACGTCACCGAGGAGCACGCCCGCACCGACGCCCTGCTGGCCGAGCGCTCCCGTACGGCCTTCCTCGCCCAGGCCGGCAGCCGGCTCGGGCTCTCACTGCACCGGGACCAGACACTCCGTACCACCGTGACCCTCGCCGTGCCGTACCTGGCCGATGCCGCCGTGGCGCTGCTCCGTTCCGCCGCGCCGGCCGAGCCGCGCCCTCGCTTCACGCGGTACGCCGACGACGAGCCGGGCCCGGTGACCGGGGTGGCCGGACCGGAGCTGACCGACCTCGTCCCCGGCCTGGGCGCGGCGCTCGACGGCGAACCCACCGAGCCGACACCCGGGCTGGACGCCGACGACGTCACCGACCTGGCCGTCCTGCTCCCGCCCGGCTTCGGCCGGCCGAGCGCGGTGCTGGTCAGCCCGATGCGCGGCCCCGGCGGGCCGGCCGGCGCCCTGCTGCTCGTCCGCCGAGCCGGGCGGGCCGACTTCGACCCCCGCGACCGCGAGCTGGCCCGCGAGTTCGCCGCTCGGGCCGGCGCGGCGCTGGCCGCCGCCGAGCTGTACGGCGAGCAGGCCCACCTGGCCCGGGTGTTGCAGACCAGCCTGCTCCCGCCGGACCTGCCGACGGTGCCGGGCGTGCGGATGGCCGGCGGCTACCGGTCCGCAGGCGACACGATGCGCATCGGCGGGGACTTCTACGAGGTGTTCCCCCAGCCGCGGGGAGCGCTGTTCGCGCTGGGTGACGTGTCCGGTAGGGGCGTCGGAGCGGCGGTGCTGACCGGCCGGGTCCGTCAGTCGCTACAGACGCTACGACTCGTCGAGCAGCGACCGCTGGCGCTGATCGAGCTGCTCAACCGCACCCTGTTCGACGCGCCCGACGCGGCACGGCGCAGCCAGCTCACCACCCTGCTGCTCGGGTCGCTGGAGCACGGGCCGACGGGGGTGGACCTGCGGATCGCCGGCGGCGGCCACCCCGCGCCGCTGCTGGTCACCGCCGCGGGTTCCGTCGCCGGAGTTCCGGTCGGCGGGATGCCGGTCGGCGCGCTGGCCGACGCCCGGTTCACCGAGGTGCGGGTACACCTCGACCCGGGCGACCTGCTCCTCGCGTACACCGACGGGGTGATTGAGGCGAACGGCGGCCCGGCCCACGTGGACAGGTTCGGTGAGCACCGGCTGCGCGCCGCGCTCGCCGCGGCGGCCGGTCTGCCGCCGGCCGCCCTGATCGACAGGCTGCTCCAGGTGGTCGACGAGTGGGTGGGCGGGCAGGCTCACGACGACATCGCCATGCTGGCGATGTGCGCGTCGACACCAGGCTGACCCGCGTACCGGACCTTCAGGCGGTCCGCGCCACTGGCGGTTCCCCGGTCGGCCATTCGCGCGGCGTACCCGTCGTCCGCTCCGGACCCGCCGGCCCGCTCTGCCACACCTGTCGGGTCGGCCGGTCCGGCTGATTCGACGATTCCCGCACCGGCCCGTCGGGCCGGTCCGGGTCGTGCGGCCAGTCCCCTCGCCCACCCGGCCGGTCGTCGTCCGGCGTGCTCCGCGCCTGCTGCCGACGCGCGACCTCGTCGAACTCCCGCGCCCCGCTCACCAGCGCGGCACGGCCGGCCGGGGTCATCGCCGCCAGCACGGCGGCGAGCCGCTCCTGGCGGTCGGTGCGCAGCTCCGCGAGGAGCCGGCGGGCCTCGGGAGTGAGGTGCAGCGAGATCTCCCGCCGGTCGAAGCGGCCCGGCTCGCGCTCCAGCATGCCGGCCGCGACCAACCGGTCGCACAGCCGGCTGGCGGAACTCAGCAACATGTCCAGTCGGGTCGCGAGCCGGCGTAGGTTGATCCCGTCATACTGCTCCACGACCATCACCGCCCGAAGTTGGGCACCGGAGACTCGGCTGGCGGTCGCCTCGCGGGCGGAGTCCCAGACGCCCAACAGGGCACCCGCCGCCGCGTCCAGGGCGGCGGCCATACTCGTCGCAGGGTCCGGTGGACCGTTGTGTTCGGCCATGGTGGCCCGAGACTACTCCGAACCGCTGGTGGTCGAGCTCTGATCAAGGAGGCCTGATGAGCGAACCGGTCGATCGGGCACGGCGCACCCTGAACGAGACACCCGCCGACCGCCTCGTGGGTGGTGTCGGCCGGGTCCTCGACCAGGCGTACGGCATCAGCGAGACCGAGCTGTACCAGGTCGACTACCGCCTCGCGGAGCTGCTGCCGCTCAGCGAGGGTGACGCTCTCCGGGGTGCGGGGCACCCCGCCTGGCGCGCGTTCGACCACCAGTCACCCATCGTGGCCGACGGCGTCGCCTGGTTGCCGGTCAGCATGCGCGGCGAACGCCGGGGCGTCCTGCGGCTCGCGCCGGTGGCCGACGACGCAGGGGTGCTCGGCGAGCTGGCGGACATCGCCACCTCGCTCGCACACGAGCTGGCCGCCGTCTCCCCCGGCACCGACGTCTACAGCGTCGCGCGGCGCAGTCAGCGGCTCACGCTGGCCGCCGAGATGCAGTGGGACCTGTTGCCCGGCCGCAGCCGGGTCCGGACGTCGTTCAGCCTGGCCGGGCAGCTCGAACCGGCGTACGCCGTGCGCGGTGACAGCTTCGACTGGTCCGACGACGGGGAACGGCTCTGGCTCTCGACGGTCAACGGCAGCGGTGAGGGTGTCGCGGCAGCACTGCTCACGTCGCTGGCCACCCACGCGCTGCGCAACGCCCGCCGGGCCGGCCTCGGTCTGGGCGACCAGGCTGCCCTCGCCGACCAGGCCGTCTACGACGAGTACCGGGGCAAGCGGCACCTCTCGGCGCTGCTGATGGAGTTGGACCTGCGCTCCGGGACGATGACGGTGGTGGACGCCGGCTCGCCACGGCTCGTCCTCCTGCGCCGCGGCGAGGTCACCGAGCAGCCGCTGGAGGCGCAGTTCCCGCTCGGCATGTTCGAGGCGACCGACTACCACGAGCAGACGTTCACGCTGGAACGCGGCGACCGGCTGTTCGTCGTCAGCGACGGCGTCGTGGAGGCCACCGGGCGGAACGTGCGCTACGGCGAGACGGCGCTGGACCGTTTCCTGCGACGGACCGGCCCGATGGAACCGCTGGACGCCGTCCGGTCGCTGCTCGGTGACCTGCGCGCCTTCGTGGCCGGCGACCTGGTCGACGACGCCGTGGTGGTCTGCCTGGACTGGACCGGGCCGCAGTTCTGAGCGGTGCCGGTCAGTAGGCGCCGCGGCTGTTCAGCACCGCGCCGGCGGTCTTCCACAGAATGGTGAGGTCGGCGGCGAGCGACCAGTTCTCCACGTAGTAGAGATCGAGTCGGATGCCGTCCTCCCAACTCAGGTCGGACCGGCCACTGACCTGCCACAACCCGGTCATGCCGGGCTTGACCAGCAGTCGCCGAGCCACGTCGCCGTCGTAGCGGGCCACCTCGGACGGCAGCGGCGGACGCGGCCCGACGAGGCTCATCTGCCCCAACAGCACGTTGACCAGCTGCGGCAGCTCGTCCAGCGACCACTTGCGCAGCAGCCGACCGACCCGGGTCACCCGGGGGTCGTCACGCATCTTGAACATCAGGCCGTCGGTCTCGTTGCGGATCGCCAACTCGGCGAGCAGCGCGTCGGCGTTGACCACCATCGTCCGGAACTTGAACACCCCGAACTCCTGCCCACCCCGGCCCACCCGGACCTGCCGGAACAACACCGGCCCCCGGCTGTCCAGTTTGATGGCCAACGCGATGACCGCGATCAGCGGTAGGAGCAGCGCCAGGGCGATCGACGACATCGACCGGTCGACGAAGCCCTTGACCAACTTGCGCGCGCCGCGGAACTCGGGTGCCTCGACGTGGATCAGGGGCAGCCCGGCGACCGGGCGGGTGTGGATCCGCGGGCCCGCCACGTCGGTGAGCGCGGGGGCCACCACGAGGTCGACGCCGGTCCCCTCCAGCTGCCAGCCGAGCCGACGCAGTCGGGCCGCGGTCAGCTCACCGGAGGCGGTCACCGCCACCGTGTCCGCGCCGATCGCGGTCGCGGCCTCCGGGATGCCCCGGAACGACCCCATCACCGGCACGTCGCCGAGCCGCTGCGCCACCGGCGCGAGCAACGCGTCGGGGATGCACGCGCCGACCACCTGGTAGCCGGCGTACGGCTCGCGCCGCAGGGTGTGCACCAGTTCCAGGACGTGCGCGGTGTCGCCGACGACGAGCACCCGACGGGACCAGCCGGCACCCTTCGAACGGGCCCGGTGCAGGCGTTTGCGCGCCGCGAACCGGGTCATCTCCAGCCCGACGGTGCCGACCGCGAAGGAGATGCCGAGGAAGCCACGGGAGACGCCGACGTCGGCGATGTAACCGGCGATGGCGATCGCTCCGGCCAGTCGTAGGCTCGCCGAGCTGACCCGCCGGTACTCGTCCGCCCCGTAGCCGACCACCCGGTCGTCGTAGCACCCGAGCGCCTTGAGGGAGATCAGCCAGGCCAGGACCAGACCGGGCGCCACCAGCACGTACGGGATCTTGGAACCGACCGGCTCCTCGTCACCGAACCGCCCGACGTAGCCGACGAACAGCGCGATGATGAGGATGGTGGTGTCCAGCACCACCAGGACGCGAATGTAGGAACGTTCGTCGGCCCGGGCCAGCAGGCCGCTCGGACGGTCCTTTGACGTCGCCGAGCTGTCGGCGGGGGTCAACAGTGTCGCCGCGGTCACCGGCCCTCCCACTCTGCTCAGGACGGCCCCGGCCGACAGGTCGGGCCAGAGGCGGACCGACATTGCCGGAACACGTCGACATCCTGCCCTGACAACTATGACTGCCGATTGCTTCCGACGTATTGCCGTCACTTTTCCTCAATCCCGCAGCCATAAAAGAAACCCGCCGTACCGGCTCGGCGGTACGGCGGGTTCCTGTGCTGTGCGGCGGGTCAGCGCGGTGCTGGTGGGCGCCGTGCGATTGCGGTGAGGAAGATGCTGCCGATCTCGCTCGGGTCCTTGGTGACGAAGACGTCGCCGCCGGTCACCTTGGTGATCGACTCCAGCTCGGCCTTGCTGACACCCTCGCCGATACCGATCATGATGACCTGGACCGGCCGCTCCGGGTCGGCGATCTGCTTGAGCCTGGCAAGCAACTGCTGCTGGTTGAGACCGTCGTCGTCCTCGTTCTTGCCGTCGGTGAACAGCACGATCGAGTTGACCCGGCCGGGCTGCCAGTCCTCCTGCACCGCCTGGTACGCGGCCAGCATCGTGTCGTAGAGGCCGGTGTCACCGCTGGACGGCTTGACGGTGGCGAGCGCGCCCTCCAACTGGGCCCGCTGGCCGGAGAGCGGCCCGATCGGCACCAGCTCGCGATAGTCCCGGTTGCCGACGAGCTTGGTGGAGAAGGTCCACAGGCCGATGGACCAGGAGTCGTCGAAGAGCCCGAGGCCGCGGCGGGCCGCGTCCACGGTGACCTCCTCGCGGCTGCGGTTGTTGGCGCTGGGCACCTCGTCCTTCATCGAGCCGGAGACGTCGATGACGGCGAGCATCCGGCCGGACTGGGTGGCGATCGACCAACTGGACACGACACGCTGTATCGCGGCCGGGTCCAACCCGCCCGCCGCCGTGCCGCCGGCCGCCGGGGCGCTCGACGCGCCACCGGCCGGACTCGGGGCGCCCTGCGGCGCGTTGAAGCCGGCACCCCAACTGCCGTCCGGCCCGCGCAGCGACTGTGCCGCCAGGCGGTCACGGAACTTCGGGGCGGTGAGCAGCTCGTACAGCACCTTCGCCGCCGCCGCCTTGGTCGGCTCGATGCCGGGCAGCACCGCGTACGGGTAGTCCAGCGGCATCGGGGCCGGCTCCATATAGAGCGCGGCGAGCGGCACCGGAGGCTTCTTGTTGTTGTACGCGATCACGTCTTCCTCGGACAGCGCAGCCGCACCGAGAGCGCTGGCGATCGAGGTCGGGTCCGTGGCGGTCGGGAAGCGGGCCAGCAGGTCGTTGCGGAGCGAGGAGCGGCCCGTGGCCAGCGCCCGCAGCGCCCCGACAGTGTTGCGCTGGGCGTCGCCGCCGCCGCCGCTGGCGGCCGTGGTCAGCGAGAGCAGGCCGGACAGGCCCGCCGCGTCCCGGGTCGGCTCGACGATTCCGGTACGCAGCGGTTTGCTGCTGTTGACCTGCTTGAGCAGATCGGTCCAGGTGAACTTGGCGTTGGGCCAGCCGAGCCTCGTGGCCACCGGCTCGGGCATCGCCACGACGACGGGGCTGCGCGCGATGGAGGCGCCGTTGGTCGGCGCGAACGCCGTCGCGTCCTTCTTGAGGCGCAGCAGCCAGGTCGAGGAGTCCGGCACCCAGACGTCCGGGGTGACGGCCGTGCCGCTGGCCTGCCCGACGCCGGCGAGCACCGCGCCGTGCTTCGCGGCCACCACGGCGGCCACGTCGACCGGGTCGGACGCCGAGACATCGACACGGATGCAGGTCGGGCCGACCGCTGCACCGTCCTTGACCCACTGGGAGGCGGCGGCGTCCACCGCGGGGGCCAGCTCGGAGGCGACCGCCACGGCGAGCCGGATCTCCCCTGAACAGCTGGGCTGGATCAGCTCCTTGTAGCCGAACCAGACGCCGGTGGTGACGACGAGAACCGTCACCGTCGCGGCGGCGGCTGCTAGATGAAGTTTCGAGCGCATTCGATGGCGGCCTGCAGACACGCTGACCATCTTGCGTATTAGGTGTCGTCTCTGCCACATCCGTTCGGACTAAAGTTACGCAGGAGAAACAGTTGATCACCATTTAGCGACAGAGAGTGATGAATCCGCCCCACGGCGTCGCCAAACCGGTCCGGCTCTCGCATTCACGTCCGTCGAATGTCCGCCTTACGGAAGGACGCACGTCGGGCTCGCCACCGAAACGGGCTCGCCGACCGGGGTCGGGATGCCGGTGCTCGCGTCCCGCCGGAACACCCGCACCATGTCCGCCCGCTCGTCGGCGACGTAGAGGTGCTCCCCGATCAGCGCGAAGTGTCGCGGCCACTCTCCACCGGTGTCCACTTCGGACACCAGCGCGGGAAGCTCACCGGCCAGGTCGAACACGGCGATGGTGCCGACACCCCGGTTCGCGACGTAGAGGAAACGCCCGTCCTCGTCGACCGCGACCTCCGACGGCTGCACGTGACCGGTCCGGCCGCTCGCGTCGACCCGACCCCGCTGATGCAGCGCGCCATCGTCGGACAACCCGTACGCGGTGACCGAAGCATCCAGCTCGCCGACCAGGTAGCAGCGCTGGCCGTCGGGATGACGGGCCAGGTGCCGGGGCCCGGTGCCCGGCACCGTGCGCATCCGCGGACCGCGCGGCACCAGCCGCCCGCTCGCGGTGTCCAGGTCGTACCGGTAGACCGAGTCGGTGCCGAGATCCACCGCCAGCAGCGGCCCCCCGCCGCGGTCCGGATCGACCATGTGGGCGTGCGCCCGGTCCTGGCGTTCCGGGTCGGCGCCGTGGCCCTCGTGCACCACGAGATCGGTGCGCTCACCGGGCGCGCCCTGCGCGTCCAGCGGGAAGACCGCGACACTCCCACTGCCGTAGTTGGCCGCCACCAGGTGCCCCCCGTCGGACAGCACCGCCAGGTGGCAGGGCTCGGCACCGCCGGTCGAGAAGCTGCCGAGCGCGTCCAGCGCGCCGTCCGGTCCGACCCGCCAGGCGCTGACCTGGCCGTCGGTCAACTCGTTGACCGCGTAGAGCACCGGCTGGGTGGGGTGCCGCACGAGGAACGACGGCGACGGCGTGACCGCCACCGTGCCGATAGGGGTCAGAGCCCCGGTGGCCGGGTCCCGCTGGGCAGCGACGATGCCGCTGGCCCGCCCGCCGCTCTGCGCGGTGTAACCCCCGATATGGACGATCTCGTGCTGACCAGTCACGCTGCACCCCTTCGCGCCGACATCTCCGTAGATCCAACCAGAGCTGCCCACGACGCCGACCGGCTAACCGGCTTTCCGACGCCCGGTCGGTGCGCCGGACGCCCGGCGACGGCTCAGGTCGCCGGCGCCGGCTCGCCGCGCTGCCGGGCCACGTGCTCGACCAGCGAGATCAACACCAGCTTGCCGGACTGCCGGTCCCGGGCGTCGCAGAGCACCATCGGTACGTCCGGGTCCAGGTCGAGCGCTCGGCGTACGGTCTCCAGATCGAAGCGACGGGTGTCCTCGAAACAGTTCACCCCCACCACGAACGGGATGCCACGCTGCTCGAAGTAGTCGATGGAGGGGAAGCAGTCGGCCAGCCGTCGGGTGTCGGCGAGCACCACCGCGCCGAGCGCACCGAAGGCCAACTCGTCCCAGAGGAACCAGAACCGGTCCTGGCCGGGCGTGCCGAACAGGTACACCTGCAGGTCGTCGTTGATGGTGATCCGGCCGAAGTCCATCGCCACGGTGGTGGTCGTCTTGCCCTCCACCCCCGAGAGGTCGTCGGTGCCGATTCCGGCGTCGGTCAGCACCTCCTCGGTCTGCAACGGCCGGACCTCGCTCAACGCACTCACCAGCGTCGTCTTGCCGGCACCGAAGCCCCCCGCGATGAGGATCTTCAGTGCCAGCGGGACGGTGACAGCTGAGCCCGCATGGTCATAGCGCACGGAGTCCACTGACCACCGCCTTGAGGATGTCGTCGTTGGGAATGTCGCCACCGGTCGGCGGTTCGTGCACCGCGACCAGTCCCTGCGCCAGAAGGTCCCCGAGCAGCACCCGGATCACGCCGACCGCGAGGTCCAGCTCGGCCGCCAGCTCGGCCACCGACACGGGGTGACCGGCCAACGCCACCAGCCGTCGGTGCTCCGGCGGTAACTGCGGGTGGGCCGCAGCGTCGTGGCCGGCGCCGGCCAGCACGAACGCGACCAGGTCGAACCCTGCGGCGGAGCGCACCCGACCACCGGTGAGCGTGTACGGGCGGACCACCGGGCCCGCGTCGCCGTCCAGCCACTCGTGCTGGGGGCCGGGCGGCTCAGTCCGCATCACCGGCATCCGCGGACGGTCGGGCCGACGCGGTCAGGTTCTCCCCCACCCGGATGACAAGCATCGCCATCTCGTACGCGACCAGGCCGATGTCCGCGTCCGCGTCGCTCACCACGGCCAGGCAGGTGCCCTGCCCGGCGGTGGTGACGAAGAGGTACGCCGACTCCATCTCCACCACGGTCTGCCGGACGGGACCGCCGTCCACGTGGTGACTCGCACCCCGCGCCAGGCTGGAGAAGCCGGCGGCGAGCGCGCAGAGGTGCTCGGCGTCGGAGCGCTCCAACTCGGCCGACGAGCCGAGCAGCAGTCCGTCGGCGGAGAGCACCACCGCCTCCCGGGCGGCCGGTACCCGTTGCACCAGCTCGTCGAGCAACCAGTCGAGGCCGGGGCTCTGCTTCGTCGTTTCCCGCACTAGGCGTCCCTCTCAGTCGCGGTCGGTTCGGAGGCCGTCGGGGGCGCGTCGGCGGCGGGCACCGCATCGGGGGCCGCCGTCGGCGCAGCGGCCGGGGTCGCCGGCGCTGCGGAGGGCGGAGCCGCGGGTGCACCGCGCCGCGCCGTCGTGCCCGGGGCGACGACGGTAGCCCGACCTCGGGCGGTACCCGCCTGCAGGGCCGCCATCACCCGGCGTACCTCCTCCGGCGACCGGGGCGACGGCATGTCGGCGGCAGTGGACCGGGTCAGGGCGTTGGGCGTGCGCCGACGTACCCGGCGGGGCAGTCCATCGAGATCGTCCGCCGCCGTGTCCGGGATTGACTCGCTGTTCCCGGCCGAACCGTCGGACGTCGAGCCTGTGGGCAGGGTGAGGGTGGGCGGGTCGCTGGTCACGACCGAGGACGAGCCGGTACGGCCGGCGCGCGGCCGGGGAGCTGCGCTTCGGCGTACGGGTCGGATCAGCCGGCGATCACCCGGCGCGGCCGGCAGCGAGGCCGGGTCGGGGCCGGCCGGCGGCTCGGCGGTGACCAGGTCCGTGGGAATCAGCACCACCGCGGTGACGCCGCCGTCCTCGGGGGACCGCAGTCGTACGCGTACGGAGTGCCGCGCCGCCAACCGGGCCACCACGAACAGGCCGAGGCGGGCACTCTGCGCCGGGTCGAACTCCGGTGAGCTCGTCAGCCGCGTGTTGGCGTTCTCCAGCGCGGCGGCGGACATGCCCAGCCCCTGATCGGTGACCGACAGGACGTACCCCTCGGGGGTCTGCTCACCGGTGATGGTCACCCGGGTGTCCGGCGGGGAGAAGGCGGTGGCGTTCTCGACCAGTTCGGCGAGCAGGTGGATGATGTCGCCGACCGCCCGGCCCAGCACGCCGGCCGGCTGCACGGCGGTGATGTCCACCCGGTCGTACGCCTCGACCTCGCTGATCGCGCCGCGGACCAGGTCGACCATCGCGACCGGGTTGCGCCACCCCCGGCCCGGCGCGGAGCCGGCCAGGATGACCAGGTCCTCGGCGTGCCGGCGGAGCCGGGTGGCCAGGTGGTCCACCTGGAACAGTTCGGCCAACTCGTCCGGGTCCTCGGCGCGTCGCTCCATCCGGTCCAGCAGGTGCAGCTGCCGATGCACCAGGCCCTGACTGCGGCGGGCGATGTTGAGGAACACCTCGTTGAGACCTCGGCGCAGGGTGACCTCGTCCACGGCGGCCTGGACGGCGGTGCGCTGCACCTCGGTGAAGGCCCGCCCGACCTCGCCGATCTCGTCGTGACCGTACTCCAGGGGTGGCGCCTCGCGGGCGACGTCGACCTGCTCGCCGCGACGCAGCCGGGTCACCACGTCGGGCAGTCGGTGCTCGGCCAGTTCGAGGGCGGCGGTACGGACGCCGCTGAGCCGCCGGACCAGGGTGCGGCCGACCCGCAGCGCGACCAGCACCGACACCACCACGGCGACGAGACCGAGAATCCCGGCGGCGGCGAGCCGGACCAGGATCCCGACGGCCATCGGCACCGAGCGGTCGGTGAGGTTGTCGGCCTCGGCCAGCTCGAAGTCGCGCAACTGCCGCTGTACGGCGTCGTGGCTGGCCTGCCACGACGCGGCGTCGACCGGTGGCCGGCCGGACCTGTTGGCCGCGATCAGCGCGTCCTGCATGGCCCGCAGGCTGGTGAAGTCGCGGCTCTCGCTGAGCCGTTGGAACGCGGTGCGCGCGGCCTCGGGCAGGTCGGCCACCGCGCTCTCGGTGAGCCACCGCTGGTTGCCGATGGTCTGTACGAGCAGCGCGTGCTCGGAGTTGGCGAACTTCCCGGCGGTCAGCACCCCGGCCAGCATGGCGTCTGTCTGGCCGAGCAATTCCCGGGAGCGGCCCAGCGTGGTGAGGGCCAGCGCCTGCCGGTTGATGGCGGGATCGCTCAGATTCGCCGTCGCGGAGAACGCCTGGAAGGCCGCCGCGACGATGCCGCTGTAGAGGCCGATGGCACCCGCGCGGTCCATCATCCCGTCGTCGATGAAGTCCCGCCCCGTCGGCAGCGCCGCCAGAGCGGTGACCAGCCGGTCGACGCGGTCCTGAAGCAGGTCGTCGGCGGCGTCGCGCAACGCCTCCCCCTCGACGCGGCGACGCAGCTCGGCGACCGCCCGGTCCGTACGCAGCCGCTGCTCGGCCAATGCGGGCAGTTCGGTGTCCCCGGCGAGCTGCACCACCGACAGTCGACGCTCGTGTTGCAGCTCGGTCACCACCGCCTCGCCGGGGCGACCCAGGTCGTACAGCAGCGTGCGCGCGGAGAGCAGGTTCAGAGCGGGACCGAAGGTCAACGTCGTCGCGAAGATCCACAGCGCGAGGAGCGCCGTCACGGGCGCGACGACCAACGCGGTCAGCTTCGAGCGGATCGGCCAGTCGCGGGTTTTCATCGGACCTCGCCCGGAAAGGGGTGGCAGGAGGGGCGCCGGCACCGCCGGGCAGCGCGCTCGCCGATCGCGTACCCGGCCGTCGGGCCGGGCACCGGCGCGCGCGCCTTGGGCAGGATACGTAATCACGCCCGGTTGCACTACCGCCCTGGCGGCGACACCGGTGCTGCGGAGCGCGCTCCCGCCGTTCCGTCGAACGCCGCGCCGCCGCACTGCCCGGGGCGCTGGTGCTGGGCGGGAAGGGATCGGACGTTGCCGGCGATGTCGTACGCCGGTGCACAGCCCACCCACACCGTCTATCTGGAATGAGTCAGGTTTCTGTCAGCTACGGCGACCCGGGACCGCGATCGGCGAGGAAAGTCCCTCGGATCGGGATTGGCGATCAGTACGCGGAGGGAATACCAGATGACGAAGGAGGAGCTTATGTCGCCCACGCAGATAGTCGTCATCGTGCTCGTCGTGCTGGTGATCATCGCGGCGATCGCCGTTGCCGTCCGGACGATCGGTCGCCGCCGTGCGCTGCGCAGCCGGTTCGGGCCGGAGTACGACCGGGTGGTCCAGGAGCAGGAGAGCCGGTCCGCCGCGGAGCGCGAGCTACGCGACCGGGAACGCCGGCACGCCGAGCTCACGCTCACTCCGCTCAACCCGGAATCCCGGGCTCGCTACGCCGCCGCTTGGGAAGAGCTCCAGATCCGCTTCATCGACTCGCCGGGCGAGACCGTGGGCGACGCGGACGAACTGGTCACCCGGCTCGTCGAGGAGCGGGGCTACCCGACAGGGGACTTCTCCGACCAGATCGCCCACCTCTCCGTGGAGCACGCCCGCACGCTGACCAACTACCGGGACGCGCACGAGATCCACCTGCGGAACTCCCGGGGCGAGGCGAGCACCGAGGAGCTGCGCCAGGCGGTCGTGCACTACCGGGCGCTCTTCGCCGACCTGCTCGGCGAGGAGCCCGTCGGTCAGCGCACGCCCGAACAGCGTTCCCACCCGGACACTCCGCACGACGCCACGAGCCGCTGAGGAGGCCACCGATGCGCCACGAAGAGCAGCAGGTGAGTAACGACCATCCGGAGGCCGTCCGGTCCGCGCCGGTTCCGGTCCCGCCGACCGACAGCACCGACCGGCGGAACCAGCCCGACGACGAGGGCGGATTCCACGAGCCGGGCCCGCTTCCGACCGCGTTCGGTGCGACGACTGTCGCCGACGCGGTGGCCGCGTCCGCCCTGGCCAGCCCGCGTCCGCAGGACCAGCCCGACCCGCGGGCCGAGCGGACCGCCGCGCCGGGCGACGGCGCCGAGGACGGCGAGCGGGAGGGGTTGCGTGCCGACCCCACCGCCGAACTGCACCGCCGCGACGACTTCGCGGAGGTCGACGGTGACGCCACGCCCGAGAGCGACGAGACCGACCTGGACGTCGACGACCGACGTACCGTCGTCGTGCCGGGAAGCACGGACGGCGCGCCGGAGCGCCGCAGTGACCTGACCGACTGGGCCGGCGATCCGGACGCGGCCGGGTACGGCAGCGCCTCGCCGGAGATGGTCGACCCGGACGCGGACGCCGACCCGGTCGCCACCGAGGGCACCGGCGCCTCGCTGGAGTCGGCCGGCACGTCGCGGCCCGCCGGTTCGACAGTCGCCACCGACGCGGCCACACTCCTCGACGGGGACACCGCGCAGGGCTTCCGGGACCGCTGGCGGGACGTGCAGCTACGTTTCGTCGACGATCCGCAGGCCGCGGCCGGCGAGGCGCAGGCGCTGGTCGAGGAGGCCATCCAGGCTCTCGCCTCGGCGCTGGCCGCGCAGAAGAACACGCTGGGTGGATGGCAGGACACCGGCTCGGCGGACACCGAGCAGCTGCGGATGGCAGTTCGCAACTACCGGGACTTCCTGGACCGCGTCCTGGGTCGTTGACCGACCAAACCCAACGGGGCGTCCGGCCGACAACGGCCGGGCGCCCCGTTCTACGTCCGCGCCGACAAGTTGGGCGCTTGATCGAGCGGGCGGTGCAGCGGGCGAGCGCGCCGGGTGCCGAGCAGCCCCTTTGCTCTGCTTCACCATAGGCAACACCCGGTGTCCGGATAACGGACGCGCGCTGTTTCCTCCGCTGAAGCAGAGCAAAGGACCCACACCGAGGCCTCGCACCGCCGCTGCCGCTGCTGCTGCTGCTGCCGCCGCCGCCGCCGCCAAGGCGGCCCAAAGGGGGTACGCCACGAAAGACCGCGCGGGAGGGCCGGAAGCCCACGGATCAGACAGGCAGGCGTGAAAGTCCGTCTACGGGGTAATAGGGCGCGCGCATCAAATCCGGTGCCAACGTCGGACGAGGGGTGACGAGATGGACGGTGGCGGCCTCCGGCTCAACATGAACGGGCTGGACTACCTGATTCTCGCGCTGTACTTCGTCACCGTCCTCGGGGTCGGCTTCGCCGCCCGTCGGGCGATCCGGACCAGCGTCGACTTCTTCCTCTCCGGCCGCTCCCTGCCCGCCTGGGTGACCGGCCTCGCGTTCGTCTCCGCGAACCTGGGGGCGCTGGAGATCATCGGCATGGCGGCCAACGGCGCCCAGTACGGCGTCATGACGGTCCACTACTACTGGATCGGCGCGGTGCCGGCGATGGTCTTCCTGGGCATCGTGATGATGCCCTTCTACTACGGGTCGAAGGTCCGCAGCGTGCCCGAGTACCTGCGGCTGCGCTTCAACCGACCGACGCACCTGCTGAACGCGCTCAGCTTCGCCGTCGCCCAGGTGCTGATCGCCGGCGTGAACCTCTACGCGCTGGCCCTGGTCATGCAGGCGCTGCTCGGCTGGCCGCTCTGGACGGCGATCGTGGTCGGGGCGGCGATCGTGCTGGCGTACATCACCATCGGTGGCCTGTCCGGCGCGATCTACAACGAGGTGCTCCAGTTCTTCGTCATCCTGGCCGGCCTCATCCCGGTCACCGTGATCGGTCTGGTCAAGGTCGGCGGGGTCGGCGGGCTGATGGACGCGGTCCGGGACTCGAAGCTCGGTGAGGCGGGTCTGCACGCCTGGCAGGACACCGGCAGCACCGACAACCCGCTCGGCGCGCAGTGGATCGGCATCGTCTTCGGTCTCGGCTTCGTGCTCTCGTTCGGTTACTGGACGACGAACTTCGCCGAGGTGCAGCGGGCGCTGTCGGCGAAGAACATGAGCGCCGCCCGGCGTACGCCGATCATCGCCGCGTACCCGAAGCTGTTCATCCCCCTGGTCACGATCATCCCCGGCCTCGTCGCACTCGTGACGGTGAAGGGGCTCGGCGCGGACAAGGGCGACCTGCAGTACAACAACGCGATTCCGCTGCTCATGCGGGACCTGCTGCCCAACGGCGTCCTCGGGGTGGCGGTCACCGGCCTGCTCGCGTCGTTCATGGCCGGCATGGCGGCCAACGTGAGTGGCTTCAACACCGTCTTCACCTACGACATCTGGCAGGCGTACGTCCGCCGGGGCCGATCCGACGAGTACTACCTGCGCATCGGTCGGTGGGCGACGGTCGCCGCCGTGGTGATCGGCATCGGTACGGCGTTCATCGCGTCCGGGTTCAGCAACATCATGAACTACATCCAGGCGCTCTTCTCGCTGTTCAACGCGCCGCTGTTCGCCACGTTCATCATCGGCATGTTCTGGAAGCGGATGAGCGCGCTGGCCGGATTCTGGTCACTGTTGCTCGGCACGTTGGCGTCGCTGGCGACCTACCTGCTCTACAAGGGCGGCGTGATCGACTTCAACTCCGACCTGGAGGAGAGCTTCTGGGGCGCCGGCATCGCGTTCGTCACCGTGGCGGTGGTCGCCGCGATCCTCACTCCGCTCACGGCAGCCAAGCGCGACGAGGAGCTGCGCGGACTGGTCTACGGAATGGGCGGCGTCGACCTGAAGGGCGACGTGCTCGCCGGAGACGCCGTCTGGTACCGCTCCCCCGTGCTGCTGGGCGTGATCGCGGTCGCGCTCGCCGCCCTCTTCTACATCCCGGTCTTCTAGGAAAGGAGTCGGCAGATGAGCAACGACGGCCAGCCGGCGCAGGACCCGCTGATCGACGAGACACAGGCGGAGGAACGCCGCTCCGCCGCCGCCCGCCTGTTCGACATCCGCCGGGTGATCGGTGGCCTCTTCGTGGCGTACGGGGTCATCGTGACGCTGATCGGCGTCTTCGACAGCCGGGCCGAGATCGACAAGGCCGAGGGCGTCCGCATCAACCTGTGGGCCGGGCTCGTGATGCTCGCCTTCGGGCTGCTCATGCTGCTCTGGCAGTGGCTACGACCAGCCGAGGCGCCGTCCGCGAACGAGCAGCAGTCCGACCACTGAATCAACCCGGTCCGCCGCCGGCGTCGTCCACACGGACGGCGCCGGCGTCGCGCATGGGCGCTCCTGCACCGGGTACGCGAGGGGGGATCAGGCAACCTGTCGGACACAGGAGGCAGCACCATGACCGATCGCGACCGCCGACCGCCGTTGGAGGAGAGCCCGCAGACGGCCGCTGCCGTGGACGACGACAGCACCGTCCTGGAATTGCGGACCGGGGGTGGCCCCGACAGTGACACACCGACCTTCATCGAACCCCGCGACCAGCCGAAGGACCTCGCCCCGGACACCGACGACCTGATCGGCGATCCGTACGCCGCCGGCACCGGTGCCACCGGAACGGGCACCGGCGCGGGCGGCGACAACATCCGTACCGGCTCCGAGCAGCCCTGGGAGCCGGAGGACCTGGTGATGGCCCGCGGGCAGGACCTCACGCCGGAGAACCTGGAGAAGGCCCGTCGCGACCTGGCCGAGCAGGGTCGTTCGGCGATCGAGCGCACCGTGCCCTGACGCTGGGACAGGCACCAAAGGGGGGTCCCCGGCCCGACCGTGATGGTCGGACCGGGGACCCCGGGGAAACCTGCCGCCAGCAGTGCCTCACCTACTGCCGGCGGCGGGTTGGCGCATGAGCTGTCCGGTCAGAGCGCCGGGTAGGCGTTCTGCATCAGCTCCCGGAACTGGGCCGAGAACCACGCACCGGAGATCGGCGCGTTCGCCAGCGCCCCGGTCGGGTTGTTGCCGTTACGGGCGTTGCCGCCGTACGTCGGGTCGCACATCCGGTCGAAGCCCTTGCCCTCGTTGTTCGGGATCTCCGCGCTGGAGCCGTCCGACTCGCCCGGGGGCTTCACCCAGACGTAGGCGTCGATACCCGTGGCCGGGTTCGCCCGAGGCCGCTCGCCGAGACCAGCGCCAGCCTGGTTGCACCAGTTGCCGGCGTGCGCCCGGCGGTCGATCCGGCCACCGTTGACGTACGTGTCGACGCTGGTCGTCGCGCCCGGGCCGGTGGGCCGGTTGGCACCGCCCCAGCCGTTGCGGGACGTGTCGATCAGCATGCCGATGTTGGAGTTGAAGCCAACCGAGATCAGCTTGGTCCGGAACGCCTGGGCGAAGGACAGCTCGTCGACGTAGTAGTTCCAGTCGACCCACTTGGACTGTCGCACCGTCTGGCCGTTGACGTTGTCAGTGATCTTGAAGTTCGGCTCGACGAGCGCCGAGTAGTTCGCGGTGTTGGTGATGAAGCCGTGCACGTTGTTGACCGTGCTGCCGGAGGCGACGGCGGCGGTCTTCAGGATGTCGGCGGTCGGGCCGAAGTTGCTGTCCCAACCGAGCCAGCCGTGGTGCCCGGCGTCGATGTAGTTGTAGACGTTGCCGATCGCGCCCAGCTTGGCGAGGGCGTAGCCGACGCCGTTGACGTACGCGCCGTTGGCCTTGACCGTGTCACACATGACCGTGCCGCCGGCCTGGCCGGACGTGTTGGTCACGAGGTTCGGCAGCGAGTCGATCTCGATGACGTTGATGATCCTGATGTTCCGGTACTTCGAGTCGCTCTGGATCGCGGCGATCGGGTCGATGTACTCGGACTTGTAGCGGGGCAGCTCGTCCGGGCCCAGCTCGCCGTTCGAGGCGAGCGCGGAGCAGTCGCGGCCGGGCAGGTTGTAGATCACGAACTGGATGTAACCGGCGCCCTGACGCAGCGCCTCGTCCAGGTGGTCCTTCACCCCGAAGGCACCGTTGGAGCTGCTGTTCGGCGTGCCGTTGATCGCGGCGATCCGGTCCAGCCAGACGGCGGTGGGATTGTTCGAGACGCGGCTACCGCCGGGCTCGGCGTCCGCCTTGGCCTTCCACTCCGGGTTCACGTATCCGGGTACACCGGCGTACGGGTTGTCGACCTTGGTCCCGGGGGGCGGGGTGGTCGGCGGCGGCCCCGTGGTGGGCGGAGGCGTCGTGGGCGGAGGCGTCGTGGGCGGAGGCGTGGTGGGCGGGGGCGTCGTCGGCGGGGGCGTGGTGGGCGGCGGGGTGGTCGGGTTGCCGGTGCCACCGTTGCAGACCACACCGTTCAGGGTGAACGAGGTCGGCTTCGGGTTGCTGCCGCTCCACGCGCCGTTGAACCCGAGGGTCGTCGAAGCGCCGGTCGCGAGGGTGCCGTTGTACGACATGCTGCGCGCGGTGACCTGGCTGCCGGACTGGGTGAAGGTGGCCGACCAGCCCTGCTGCACGCGCTGGCTGGAGTTGGGGAAGGTCCAGCCGAGCGTCCAGCCGTTGACCGGGTCGCCGAGGTTCTTGATGGTGATGTTGGCAGTGAAGCCGCCCTGCCAGTCATTGGTCGCGTACGCGATGTCGCACTGCGTCGCGGCCTGCGCCGCGGTAACCGGGATTGTCACCAGCCCGCCGGCGACCAGAACGCCCGCGCCGGCGAGCGCTAGGGTCCGGCGTGGGCCGGACAGCCTTCTCCACACATTCATGCCACTGATCTCCTTGGGCGAGACCGGGCTCGCGTACGGCCCGGCGAGACGGCCCGGCGGGCGTCCTGCACGGACGGCCTCCGGCGCCACGGGATTCATTGGGGGGTGCCCGACCCGGACGGGCGGTGGTGGTGGTGATTGGCCGGCGTGGGCCGACCGCTCGGCGGCCGGTTGTCGTCCGGCTAACCGGATGCCCTCGACGCCCTGCCTGCGCGGTGTGGCTCCCCGAACCGCGTGCGCCGATTCTTGCATGGGAGCGCTTCCATGGCAATGCCTCGATGCGTTGCCCGCCCTCAACTCGGACGATACCCCCGAGTGACGCGAGCGGCACAGATCGCCGACTACCGGACGTGCGTGGGCGGTAGCACGCCGCAGGTCAGCAACAGGCCGGTCGACCCGGGCGGGCGGGGAGCACCCGGGGTGGCAGTGCGAGCGGTGAAAGCCATGTATCACTCCTTCTACGCTTACCATCAGCAAAGGTCGAAACGCGAATCTTTCCCTTCATAGGTCATGAAAACGTCTAACGTCGGTCGTAGCTCGGTTGTCGCCGAGCTCAGGACAACAGGGATGGAGTGACGCAGGTCATGGCTAAGAAGATGCTCGGGAAGGTCGTTGCGGGCGCCGCCCTTGGTGGCGCGTCGCTCCTGGTGTTCGCGCCGGGGATCGCGTTCGCTGACGGGCACCACGACGAGGACGGCAAGGTCTACGCCAAGCCGCACGTCGTGAAGGCCGGCGACGAGGTCAAGCTCCTCGAGATCTGCCCGGACAGGCAGGAGCACGCGTACGTGTGGTCCAAGGTCACCGGCAAGGTCAAGCTCAAGCCGGCGCGCGACGACCGGGGTGAGGACCGCGGCGAGTGGAGCGAGGAGGAAGACTCCTACGACCACGACGACAAGGGCAAGGACGAGCACGGCAAGGACGACGACAAGGGCAAGGACGAGCACGGCAAGGACGACGACAAGGGCAAGGACCACGAGGGCAAGGACGGCGACAAGGGCAAGGACGGCGACAAGGGTGACAACGGCGACGACAAGTCGCAGCCGCCCGCCGACGCCCAGCCCGGTGGCCAGGGCGGCGGCGCTGCCGCCGACGCCTACGAAGACGAGGACGAGGACAGCAAGGACTGGAAGGGCGAGGAGCACGGCCAGGACGCGGATGACAGCCGCGACAAGAAGGACTGGGAGTCCAAGGACGAAGACAAGAAGGACTGGGAGTCCAAGGGCCACGAGTACGGCTCCGACGACGAGTACGGCTCCGACGACGAGTACGGCTCGGACAAGGGCTGGGAGTCCAAGGGCCACGAGTCCAAGGGCCACGAATACGGCTCCGACGACGAGTACGGCTCGGACAAGAGCTGGGAGTCCAAGGGCCACGAGTCCGGCTCGGACGACGAGTACGGCTCCGACAAGGGCCGGGACTCCGAGGACCGCGAGTACGGCTCCGACCACGGCCGTGGCGAGGACAGCCGGGACGACGAGCGCGAGTTCGTGTACTACGGCGAGGCCAAGGTCGACAAGGACGCCAAGCCGGGTCGCTACGAGCTCAAGGGCTCGTGCGGCGAAGGCGAACTGGTCGTCCTGCCCCACGGTGGTGTCGACGGTGGTGACGGCGGCGCCAGCACCGGCACCGACCGTGGCCTGGCCACCGGTGGCGCGAGCCTGCTCGGCGCTGCCGCGCTCGGCGGGATCGTGCTGATGCGTCGTCGGCGGACCGATGGTTCGCTCGTCTGACGTGACGACGACACGGGCCGGCGGCCGTCACGGGAGACCGTGGCGTGCCGCCGGCGCGGCCGTCGTCGTCACCCTTGCCATGATCGGCGCAGGCATGATCGGCGCCTCGTTGAAGACTCCGCCCGCTCCCCGCCCCCCGCAGCCGCTGGCCCAGGCCGGTCCCCAGGTCACCGGTCCGGCGGTCGCCGACAGCGACGTCCCATCCGTCGACGGGGAGGCAGCCCCGGCAGGGCTCACCCGATCCGCCCCGACCACCATCGAGATCCCTCGGATCGGCGTCGACGCGACGATCATGTCGCTCGGCACCAACCCGGACGGCACCGTCCAGGTTCCCCCGCTGGAGCAGGCCGACCAGGCTGGTTGGTACGAGCCGGGCGCGAGCCCCGGCGAGACCGGTAACGCGGTCATCGTCGGGCACGTGGACTCGGCGAAGCTCGGCCCGGCCGTCTTCTTCGACCTCGGCTCGCTCGTGCCCGGTGACACGATCACCGTGCGGCGGGCGGACGGTCAGCCGGCGACGTTCCGGGTCGACTCGGTGAAGTCGTACCCGAAGACGTCCTTTCCCACCGAGTTGGTCTACGGGCCGAACGACCGGCCCGGGCTGCGGGTGGTGACGTGCGGCGGCCAGTTCGACGAGACCGCGCGCAGCTACCGCGACAACGTGGTCGTCTTCGCCACCCTGGCGGCGTGACCCGGACGTACACGGGAAAGGTCCGGCCGGTCGGGGTTGACCCGACCGGCCGGACCGCGTCCGGCGTAGCGACTCAGGCGGCGGCCGACGTCCGCACCAGGGTGCGGATCTGGCGCAGCAGCACGGACAGCGCGGCGAGGTCCGCCCGCGACTCGTCGAACTCCCCCATCGCTCGCTGGGCCCGGTGGATCGACGTCGCGTTGGACTGTTCCCACTGCTGCACCCGCTCGTGCGGCGGCAACTCCTCCGGAGTGGAGTCGAGCACCTCCGCAGTGAGCGCCGCCAACGCGGCGTACAGGTCGTAGCGCAGCGCCATCCGCGCGAGGGTCTGCCAGCGGTCCTCACGCGGCAGCAGGGAGATCTTCGACAGCAGCGAGTCCACCCGGAACAGGTCGGAGAGCACGAAGTAGACCGAGGCCACCTCGCCGACGTCCCGCCCGCTGCGGGTCGCGGTCTCCACCACGTCCAGCAGGCCGAAGCTGTACATCAGCCGGGTCGCCCGCTCCGCCAGGTCGCGGGGCAGCCCACGCTCGGTCATCGAGTCGATGTGCGCCACGATGCCCTGCCGCTCGCTGCCGTAGAACAGCTCCTCCATCCCCGGCAGCAGCCGAGCCACCCCGTCCCGCAGGCGGGCGACCTCGGTCGGCACGTCGATCGGCGAACGCCGGTTGGTGACCAGCCAGCGCACCGCACGGTCGAGCAGTCGACGGGTGTCCAGGTAGACGCTGGTCTGCAACTCCGGAGACACCTTGTTGTCCAGCGCCTCCACCGCGTCCCACAGGTCACGCAGCCCGAACACCTCGCGGACCACCACGTACGCCCGGATCACGTCCGCGGCGCTGGCCGCAGTCTCCTCGACGACCCGGAAGACGAACGAGATGCCGCCCCGGTTGATCGCCTCGTTGACCAGCACGGTGGTCACGATGTCGCGGCGCAGCCGGTGCCGTCCCATCCGGTCGGCGAACCGCTCGCGCATCGGCGTCGGGAAATAGTTGACCAGGACCTCGGACGTCCACTCCTCGTCGGCCAGCCCGTCGGTGAGGATCTCCCGTTCAAGGACGATCTTCACGTACGCGAGCAGCACCGCGAACTCCGGCGCGGTCAGGCCCGACTCGCTGCGGACCGCCAGTTCCTCGTCCGGCGGTAGCGCCTCCAGCGACCGGTCCAACGCGCCGGACCGCTCCAACTCGTTGATCATCCGACGGTGCACCGGGAGCAGCGACGTGGCCTGGGCCTGGGCGTTGTTGATCGCCCGAGCCTGGTCGTAGTTGTCCCGCAGCACCAGCTCGGCGACCTCGTCGGTCATCGTGGCCAGCAGCTCGTCCCGGTCGGCAGTGGTCAACTCGCCGTCGGCCACCGCGGTGTTCAGCAGGATCTTGATGTTCACCTCGTGGTCGGAGGTGTCCACACCTGCCGCGTTGTCGATGAAGTCCGAGAAGATCCGGCCACCGGTCAACGCATACTCGATCCGGCCGAGCTGGGTCCAGCCCAGGTTGCCGCCCTCGCCCGCCACCCGGCAGCGCAGGTTGCGCCCGTCCACCCGGATCGCGTCGTTGGACTTGTCGCCCACCTCGGCGTTGGTCTGGGTGGACGCCTTGACGTATGTGCCGATGCCGCCGTTCCAGAACAGGTCCACCGGAGCGGTGACGATCGCCTTCATCAACTCCTGCGGCGACAGCTGCGTCACGTCGTCGTCGAGGCCGATCGCCGCCCCGACCTGCGGCGTGATCGGGATCGACTTCGCGGTACGCGGGAAGATGCCACCCCCGGCCGAGATCAGCTCCGGGTTGTAGTCCTCCCAGGAGGATCGGGGCAGGTCGAACAGCCGCCGACGCTCCGCGTACGAGGTGGCGGCGTCCGGGTCGGGGTCGAGGAAGATGTGCCGGTGGTCGAACGCGGCCACCAACCGGATGTGCTCGGAGAGCAGCATCCCGTTGCCGAACACGTCGCCGGACATGTCCCCGACGCCCACCACCGTGAAGTCCTGGGTCTGGGTGTCCAGGCCCAGCTCCCGGAAGTGCCGCTTCACGGACTCCCAGGCGCCCCGGGCGGTGATGCCCATCTTCTTGTGGTCGTACCCGGCCGAACCACCGGAGGCGAACGCGTCGCCCATCCAGAAGTTGTGCGCCACGGAGATCTCGTTGGCGATGTCGGAGAACGTGGCGGTGCCCTTGTCCGCGGCGACCACCAGGTACGGGTCGTCGCCGTCGTGCCGGACCACGTCGTCGGGCGGCACGATCTGCCCGCTGACGATGTTGTCGGTGACGTCCAGCATCGCGCCGACGAACTCCTGGTAGCAGGCGACCGCCTCGTCCCGGTCCCCCGGCTTCTGCTTCAGCACGAAGCCGCCCTTGGCGCCCACCGGCACGATGACCGTGTTCTTCACCATCTGCGCCTTGACCAGGCCGAGCACCTCGGTCCGGAAGTCCTCCCGACGGTCGGACCAGCGCAACCCGCCCCGGGCCACCGGCCCGAACCGCAGGTGCACGCCCTCGAACCGGGGCGAGTAGACGAAGATCTCGAACTTGGGGCGGGGCGCCGGCAGGTCCGGGATGGCCTGCGGGTCCAGCTTGAACGCCACGTACGCCTTCGGCCGCCCGCCGACCGGCTTCTGGTAGAAGCTGGTCCGCAGGGTCGCCTCGATGAGCGTGAGGTACGAACGCAGGATGCGGTCCTGGTCGAGGCTGGCCACGTCGTCCAGCGCGCCCCGGATCGTCTCCACCAGTTCCCCGCTGCGCTGCTGCCGCTGCTCGGCGGTCAGCTCCCCCGGCGCGAACCGCGTCTCGAACAGCTCCACCAACAGGCTGGCGAGCTTCGGGTACGCGATGAAGGTCTGCTCCATGTAGTCCTGCGAGAAGACCGTGCCGGCCTGCCGCAGGTACTTGGCGTACGCCCGCAGCACCACCACCTGCCGCCAGGTCAGCCCGGCGCGCAGCACCAGCTCGTTGAACCGGTCCACCTCGGCCTCGCCGCGCCAGGCCGCCGCGAACGCGTTCTCCACGTGCGGGCGTACCTCGGCCAGCTCGTGGTGCCCCTCGGGCAGCATCAGGCCGAAGTCGTACAGGTAGACCCGGCCGTCGATCCGGTCCACCTCGTACGGGTGCTCGTCGACCACCCGTACGCCGAGCGAGTGCAGCACGGGCAGCACGGCGGAGAGCATCATCGGCTCGCCGTACCGGTAGACCTTGAACCGCACGTTCATCTCGTCGGCCAGGTCGGCGCCGGGCACGCGGGTGCCCGGCCGGGGCGCGAGCTGCTTGCGGAACAGGTGCATCTCGAGCTGGCCGGGCTCCTCCAGCAGCTCCAGCTTGGCCAGGTCCTTCATCGCCTCGTACGGCGTGTGCCCGTCCTTGTAGCCCTCCGGGAACGCGTCGGCGTACCGGGTGAACAGGTGCTTGGCCTGCTCGTCGCCGAGCTTGCGCTCCAGCACCAGCCGGTAGTCGTCGTCCCAGAGTCGGGTGGCGTCGGCCAGCTCCTCGGCCAGCAGGTCGGCGTCGATCTCACCGGGCGGCCGGGTCGGATCGGTACGGACGATGTAGTGGATCCGGGCGAGCATCGACTCGGTGACCCGGGTCGTGTAGTCCACCCCGACACCGTTCAGCTCCCGCAGCAGGATCTCCTGCATGCGCAGCCGGTTCTGCGTGGTGAACCGGTCGCGGGGAAGGTAGATCAGGCAGGAGATGAACCGCCCGTACGCGTCGCGCCGCAGGAACACCCGCAGCTGCCGCCGGCCCGCCATCCGCAGCACACCGACCACCGCGTGGTACAGGTCGTCGGTCTTGATCTGGAACAGCTCGTCACGCGGATAGGTCTCCAGGATCTGGAGCAGGTCCTTGCCGGAGTGACTGCGCCGACTCAGGCCGGAGCGGTCGAGCACCTCGGCGACCTTGCGGCGCACCACCGGCAGCTCCCGGACGCTGGTCCGGTACGCGGCGGTGGAGAACAGGCCGAGGAAGCGCCGCTCACCGATGACCTCGCCGAACTCGTTGAAGATCTTGAAGCCGATGTAGTCCAGGTACGCCGAACGGTGCACGGTGGCCCGCGAGTTGGCCTTGGTGATGATGAGCAGGCGCTTCTCCAGCACCTTCTCGTGCGCCTCGGACGTCATCGACGACAGCGACCGGGCGTCCGGTGAGTCCGAGCGCAGGATGCCCAGCCCGGTGCCGAGCACGGCTTCGAGGGCCTTGCCGTCCACCGGGTCGGAGGGGTTCCCGTCCGGGGCGTCCACCAGCCGGTACTCGCGGTAGCCGAGGAACGTGAAGTGGTCGTGCGCGAGCCAGCGCAGCAGCTCCACCGAGTCGGTGATGTCCTTCTCCGGCACCGGCGGACGGTTGTCCGAGGTGCGGGCCGAGGCCAGCTCGTCGGCGAGCGCGAGGGCCCGCTGGCGCATCTTCGGCCAGTCCTCCACCGCCTCCCGAACGTCGGTGAGCACCCGTTGCAGCTCACGCCGCAACCGGTCCCGCTCGGCCGCGTCCCGGACCGGGTCGATCTCGACCCGCATCCAGCTCTCGACGATGTCGCCGGCGATCGCGTCGTCCGGTTCCACGTCCGCCGAAACCTCGGTGAGACGGCCCAGCGGCTCGCGCCGGACCACCACCAGCGGGTGCACCAGCAGGTGGACGTCCAGGTGGTACGAGTTGAGCAGCGCGGTCACCGAGTCGACCAGGAACGGCATGTCATCGGTGACGATCTCGACGACCGTGTGGTGCTGGTCGGCGTAAGGCTCGTGGATGCGGAGCTTCAACTCGCCGGGCACCCGCTGCTGCGCGAGGTCCCGGTGCGCACGGGCCGCGTCGAGCATCTCCTCCGCCGTGAACCCGACCAGCTCCTCGTCCGGGGCGAACCGCCAGAAGCGGCCGACCAGGGTCGCCGCGTCGTGGTCGTCCCCGGCGAGCGCGACGGCCTGGGCCACCAGCCGCTCCGCGTTGGGTACGGGCTCGTCGAGCTCGGCGTCCTCCACGTCGTCGGCCAACGCCTCGGTCGGCAGGCCCAGATCGTAGATGGTGTCGATGCTCGACCCGGTCAGCCCGGTGACGCCCGTGTCGAGCCGGCCGTAGCCGTCCCCGTCGGTCGCCGAATCGAAGCTGTCGTCGTCCCGGCCGGTGTCATTCTGCCGGAGGTCGGGTTCCGGTTTGATCGCCGGACGCCGGTCCATCGGTGCCACTCCCCTCGACCCACCGCGTTGTGGGTCACTCTGCCGCCCAGCCTAGGCCTGCCGTGTGCCGCCTACGTCAGCGGACCGCCAGCCGGACGTCGGATCGGGACTTCGTCCTTTCACCCGTTGCGGGTCCGAGGTTGGCCGGTTGCGGGATACCCCGCCGCGCGATGTTCATCACACCGGCCCGGCCCGTCTTTCCGCACGTAGAGGGCTTCACGGGACGTTGCGGACAGCGTTCGCGTACTACCGTGCAGGGCAGCACGAAATCGGAAGGACACCTTCATGACCTTGTTCTACCCTCACCCCCACCGGCCGAACCGCACACGACGGTTGGCCGCGCTCACCGCGTCCCTGCTCACCGCCGGTGTCCTGGCAGCGTGCTCCGGCGACGACGGACCGGACAAGGCCGCGGACGCCTTCCTCGCCGGCTGGCGCAGCGGCGACCTACAGGCGGTCGCAATGGTCGACACGACCGGCGCCAAGGTGCCGGCGGCCGAGGTGAGCAAGGAGATCCAGGAGCTGTCCGGCGAGCTGGCAGCCACCCCGCCCGCGCTCAGCCGGCAGGGCGAGCCGAAGATCACCAAGAACATCGCGACCACCACCGTCCGGGTGGACTGGTCGCTGCCGGGCCAGACCCACTGGACGTACGACCGGGAGCTACGGCTCGTTCAGGGCGACGACGACCAGTGGCAGGTGATGTGGGAGCCACGGGTGCTCCACGAGAAGCTCGTCAAGGGCGACCGGTTGGGGCTCCGCCGCGACACCGGCCCCCGGGCCGGTGTGCTGGACGCGGCCGGCAAGCCGATCGTGTCGCCGCGCCCGGTGGTGCGGGTGGGTGTGCAGCCCAGTGAGGTCACCGACATCGACAAGCTGGTCAAGGACTTCGACGCGGCCTTCAAGGCGATCCGTCCGGTGCTGGTCCCGGGCGTCGACCTGGCCGATCTACCCAAGCGCGTCGCCGAGTCGGATCCGGGTGCCTTCGTCGAGGTGGTGACCCTGCGCGAGGACGCGTACAAGCAGATCAGACCCCGCATCTACGACCTGCCCGGCACCAAGTTCGTCTCCGAGAAGCTCGACCTGGCGCCGACGCGGGAGTTCGCCCGCGCCCTGCTCGGCAGCGTCGACCAGGCGCAGGCCGACGACCTCGCCGCCCACCCCGACAGGTACGTCGCCGGCGACCTGGTCGGACACGGCGGTTTGCAGGGCCGCTACGACGAGCGGCTGCGCGGCGCACCTGGGCTGACCGTCCTGGTCGAGCGGCCCGCCGAGGACGGCAAGCTGGCGCCCACCGGCACCGAACTGTTCCGCCGCGAGCCGCAACCCGGCCAGGCGCTGAAGACCACCCTGGACGTGGCCACCCAGAACGCCGCCGACGGGGCACTGCGCGCGGAGTCGCACCGCGCCGCGGTGGTCGCGGTACGGGTCAGCGACGGCGCGGTGCTCGCCGCCGCGAACGGCCCCGGCTCGGCCGGCGAGAACCTGGCCTTCACCGCGCAGGTGCCACCGGGCTCCACGTTCAAGATGGTCAGCGCGTTGGGCCTGCTGGACCGGGGCGCGGTCACCCTGAACGGCCCGGTGGAGTGCAAGAAGACCTTCACCGTCGACGGTCGGTCCTTCAAGAACTCGAACAACTTCGAGCTGGGCTCCGTGCCGTTCCGCACCGACTTCGCGAAGTCCTGCAACACGGCCTTCGCCTCGCTGGCTCCGAAGCTCGGTGGTGACGGTTTGGCCGCCGCCGGCCGCTCGCTGGGGCTGGAGGGGCAGTGGGATCTCGGAGTGGACGCCTTCACCGGCAAGGTGTCGACCGGCGGTAGCCCAGCCGAGCAGGCCGCCGCGTCGTTCGGCCAGGGCACCACCCTGGTCAGCCCCCTGGCCATGGCCGGCGCCACGGCGGCCGTCGCCCGGGGCGCCTTCATCCAGCCGAAGCTGCTGGTCGACCCTGCGCCGGCGAAGCCGGCCGCGACCGACGGACCACTCAAGCCGCAGTCGGTCGAGGCCTTGCGCACGATGATGCGTGAGGTGGTCACCACCGGTACGGCCACCGCGCTCAAGGACGTCCCGGGCGGCGCGGTGTACGGCAAGACCGGCACCGCCGAGTTCGACGACAACCCGGCGCACACGCACGCGTGGATCGTGGGCTGGCGGGGCGATGTCGCGTTCGCCGTGTTCGTGGAGAAGGGCGGCTCCAGCACCGACACGGCCGTCCCGATCGCAGAGCGCTTCCTCCGCGCCCTCCCCACTTCCTGATCCCACCCCACCCCCTCCCCCGTCCTCGTCGATCAAGAAGTTTGCGTCAGATTTGAGCGGAATCTTGACGCAAACTTCTTGATCACCGAGTTGAGCGGGGGGGGGCGGGAGGGGCTGGGGGGCTGGGGTTAGTCCTTGTCGCCTCTGGCGAGGTGGCCCGTTCCGGGCTGAAAATCGTGTCGGTCGCTCGCTGACGTCGTGCTTCCTTGATCCGTACGAG
>NZ_JBICTE010000035.1:0-82855 GCF_043197485.1 Micromonospora sp. NPDC049102
ACCCTCGCCGACGGCACGACACGCCGCGAGCAATGGCGGCTGATCACTAGCCTGACCGACCACACCCGCTATCCCGCCGGCGAGCTCGTCGACCCCTACCACGAACGCTGGCAAGCCGAAACCACCTACTACTCCATCAAAGCGACCATGCTCGACGGCCGCGTCCTACGCTCCCACAGCATCCCCGGCCTCGAACAAAAGGCATACGCCCTGCTCACCGCCTACCAAACCCTGATCCGCGCAGCCGCAGACGCTACCCGCACCCAACCAGGCCTGAACATGGACCGGATCAGCTTCACCATCCTCATCGAAACCACCCTCGACACGATCACCACCGCCAGCGCAGTCCTCCCACACGACCGCGCCGACCTCCTCGGCGCAATAGGCACAGCCGTCCTGGCCGACCTCCTACCCACACGGCGTCGCCCCCGCGTCAAAGCCCACTCCCGCAAGAACCCCACCAGCAAATCGAGCCCAAACGCCAGCCAGCACCCAGCCACCACGCAGACCTACAGCCTCCACACCGAGATCACAATCTTCGAAGAAGACCTTGACTCCCGGCCACAGCCCTAACACAACGGCGTTGTCCTGGATGTAGTGGCCTCCTCCTACAACGAGGCCACTACATCCTGGATCGAGCACGATCATGCTGAACCCCGGCGGGCAAGAACCCCCGTAGGACCTACCCGCTCGCGCCGATCTTGCACTTACGGTCGACGAAGCGTTCAGGTTTGCGTGCTTTGTCGGCGCCGGGGCACGCCTCGGTGCGGTAAGGCGTACCGAGGCGTCGTTTGCGTGTCGCGGCTCGGAGCCCTCGGACTTCTTCTCGACATCGACTATTGACGCTGCCGTAACAGGTGTCCTAGCGTCTGTCGAAACGTTTAGTCGAAACGCTTCGACGATCAATGGGAAGCGTTCCACCGCCGGGCCGGAGGAGGTGCGCGGTGGCCACGATGCACGACGTCGCCCGCCTCGCGCAGGTATCGGTGAGCACCGTGTCGTACGTGCTCACCGGCATCCGGCCGATCTCCCAGGCCACCCGCGCCAAGGTGCTCGCGGCGATGGCCGAGCTGGACTACCAGCCCAACGCCATGGCCCGGGGGCTGGCCAGCCGGCGCAGCCGCATCCTGGGCCTTTTGATGCCGATGGACGAGCGTGGTCTGGGTGCCACCGAGACAGCGTTCGTCACCGGTGCCGCCGCTGCGGCCAGCGCGGTCGGTTACCACCTCGTGCTCTCACCGGTCGGCGGTGGGGACCTGGACGACCTGCGTCGGCTGGCCGCCCAGCGGATGCTCGACGGCGTGGTGCTGATGGAGGTGCAGCTCGCCGACGAGCGGGTCACGGTGCTCCAGGAGGCGGGTGTGCCGCTGGTGCTGATCGGACGCACCGGCGACGCCGCAGGGCTCTCCTTCGTCGACATCGACTTCGAGCAGACCGTCCGGGAGGCCGTGGCGCACCTGGTCGGTCTGGGGCATCGCCGGATCGTCTACGTCAACCACTCGGCGGCGACGCTCGCCAGCGGTTACGGCCCGGCGTTGCGTACCCGGGATGCCTTTGTCACGGCCATGACCGGCCACGGCCTGGAGCCGATCATGATCCCGGCCGAGGACAGCGCGGCCGGCGGGCGGGCGGCCCTGGCGGCCGCGCTCGCCCGCGCCCCGGAGCTGACCGCCGTGCTGGCGATGAACGAGACGGCGCTCTTCGGCATCCTCGGTGAGTTGACCGGGCGAGGGCTGTCGGTGCCCGACGACGTATCGGTGGTCTCGATGGTCACCTCGCCGCAGGTCGCCGAGTTGGCCACTCCGGCGCTGACCGCGATGACGTCGCCCGGTTCGACCCTGGGTCGGATCGCGATCGAGGCGTTGGTGCGGCACCTGGACGGGCCCGGCGACGAGCGCCACCAGCAACTGCTGCCGTGTGTCCTGGAGATCCGGGGATCGACCGGCGCGCCGCGACCAGACCGATCGCATAGGGGCTGACCAGTGAAGACGGCCCGCCGCCGCGCGGCAACGCGACGACGGGCCCAGTGAGATACCGGGCTCGATACTCAACGAGGAGGATAGCAATGCAGCGATTCCGCCGGATCGTCGCGGCGATCGCCCTGGCGGCGACAGCGACGACCACCGTGGCCGCCTGTGGCGGCGGCGAGAGCGAGGACGACAGCGGGGCCAAGACCCTCAAGCTCTGGCACTACGAGAGCGAGAACAGCGCGATGGGGGTCGGCTGGAACAAGGCGATCGAGATCTTCAAGGCCGAGCATCCAGGCGTCGAGGTGCGCTTCGAGCGCAAGGCGTTCGAACAGATCCAGCAGAACGCCGGCATGATCATCAACTCGTCCGAGGGTCCGGACATCATGGAGTACAACAAGGGCAACGCGACGGCCGGTCTGCTGTCGTCGCAGGGTCTGCTCACCGATCTGAGCGCCGAGGCCGACAAGCGCGGCTGGGCCGGCAAGCTCAGCGCCAGCCTCCAGACCACCGCCCGGTACAGCGACAAGGGCGTGATGGGGTCGGGCAACTGGTTCGGCGTACCCAACTACGGCGAGTACGTCACGGTCTACTACAACAAGGACCTGTTCGACCGTAACGGCGTCAAGGTGCCGACCACGATGGCGGAGATGACCGCCGCGATGGACACCTTCGTCAGCAAGAAGATCACTCCGCTGGGCATGGCCGGGGCCGAGTATCCGGCCGGGCAGCTCTTCTACCAGTTGGCGCTCTCCAAGGCCGACCGGCAGTTCGTCGACAACTACCAGCTCTACAAGAACCCGGTCGACTTCAAGGCCGAACCGCTGAAGTACGGCGCGGACACGTTCGCCGACTGGGTGCGCAAGGGCTACGTCGCCAAGAACTCGGCGAGCCTCAAGGCCGAGGACATGGGCACCGCGTTCATCGCCGGCAAGACCCCCATGATCGTCTCGGGTAGCTGGTGGTACGGCCGCTTCAAGGCCGAGATGAAGGCCAACTGGGACACGTTCCTCTTCCCCGGCAACACCCTCAACGCCGGGTCGTCGGGCAACATCTGGGTGGTTCCGTCGAACAGCAAGGCCAAGAGCCTGGCGTACGACTTCATCGACATCACGCTGCGTCCGGAGATCCAGGACCTCATCGGCAACAACGGTGGTGTCCCGGTGGCCGCCGACGCCTCCAAGATCAGCGACCCGAAGGACCGCAAGCTGAGCGAGGACTTCAACACCGTCAGCAAGCAGGACGGGCTGGCCTTCTACCCGGACTGGCCGGTGCCCGGCTACTACGACGTGCTGGTCGGCGGTTTCCAGGGCCTGATCAACGGGTCGAAGTCCCCGGACCAGGTGCTCGACACGATCGCCAAGCCGTACGCCGATGGCGTCAAGGAGATCACCGGCAAGTGACACGGCGAGCGGCGGGCGCGACCGGCACGACCGGAGTGCCCGCCCACCCCGCCGGGAAGGACCTTCCATGGCAGTCTCCGAGACCGTCGAGGCCGCGCGCCCGACGGCGACGCCAACCCTGCCGGAGCCCCGCCGCCGACCGCGCGGCCGCGACGCGGCGTACTGGCTCTACCTGCTCCCCGGGGCGGTGCTGTTTCTCCTGGTGATCGGCGCGCCGCTGGTCGGCACCGGTTACCTGTCGCTGACCAAGTGGTCCGGCATCGGCGACCCCACCTTCGTCGGGTTCGACAACTACCAGCGCCTGCTGGACGACGAGGTGTTCTGGGCGTCGTTCCGCAACACCCTGGCGATGATCGTCGCGATGGTGGTGGTGCCGACCCTGCTCGGGCTGCTGCTCGCCTCGGTGCTCTTCGACGTCATCGGCCGCCGGTTCCAGCCGCGGACCGCCGCCGGCCTGCGGGCCGCCTTCTACCTTCCGCAGGTGCTGCCCGTGGTGGTCGCGGGCATCGTCTGGGGTTGGATCCTGCGGCCCGACGGCGCGTTCAACAGCCTGCTCGACGCGGTCGGCCTCGGCGCGCTGCGCCACGACTGGCTCGGCGACCCGGACACGGCCCTACCGGCGGTGATGGCGGTGATGATCTGGGTGCAGATCGGCTACCCGGTGGTCGTGTTCATGGCCGCGTTGCAGCGGGTGGACCCGGAGCTGTACGAGGCGGCCGAGGTGGACGGCGCGAACTGGCTGCACCGGTTCCGGGCGATCACCCTGCCGCAGATCCGGCCGGAGACTTTCGTGGTGGCCCTGACCTGCACCATCGCCGCGTTGAAGGTGTTCGGGCCGATCTTCGCGCTCACCCGGGGCGGCCCGGAGAACGCCACGAACGTGCCGTCCTACTTCGCCTACTACACCTTCTTCAAGAAGCTCCAGGTCGGCTACGGCTCGGCGATCTCCACCCTGCTCACACTGATCATCGTCGTGGTGGCCGGGGTCTTCATCTGGTGGCAGGCGCGCACCGAGCGCCGGGACCGGGGGTTCTGAGATGGCTGTCATGGGCAACCAAGCCCCGGCGACCCGGCGTATCCGCGATCGGCACCACCGCGGCGTCGGTCGCTGGGTCGTGCTCGCCCTGGTGACCCTCGGCGCGCTCGTCATGCTGGTGCCGTTCGCGTTCATGCTGCTCAACGCGTTCAAGTCGCCCGGCGACTACTCGTCGGGTGGGCCGCTGAGCTGGCCGGGCGAGTTCTACACCAAGGGCCTGCGGACGTACTGGACCGAGGTGAACTTCCCCCTCAAGCTGTGGAACTCGGCCCTCATCGCCGGCTCCGTGGCGGTACTCGGCGTCATCGTGTCCCTGCTCAACGCGTACGCCCTGGGCATCGGTCGGGTCCGCGGCCGACTGTGGATCGTCGGGCTGTTCCTGCTGGCCAACATGCTGCCGCAGGAGGCGCTGATCTATCCGCTGTACTACGTGGCGAAGGAGGTCGGCCTCTACAACACGAGACTCGCGGTGATCATCATCTTCACCGTCATCCAGAGCGCGTTCGGCACGTACCTGCTGGCCTCGGTCCTGGGCACCTTCCCCCGCTCGCTGCTGGAGGCCGCCGCGCTCGACGGCGCCGGCAAGTGGACGGTGCTGTGGAGGGTGGTCTTCCCCAACCTGCGACCCACCCTGGCCGTACTCCTCATCTTCTTCTTCATCTGGACCTGGAACGAGTTCCTCATCCCGCTGGTCATGCTGATCGACAACCAGACGCAGACCATCCCGGTAGCGCTCGCGTCGTTGCAGGGCGACCGTCTGATGGACGCCCCGACGACGAACGCTGGAGCGCTGATCAGCCTGGTGCCGGCCATTCTCTTCTTCCTCATCTTCCAGCGCACTCTGGCGCGCGGCATCACGGCAGGAGCCGAGAAGTGAAGTTCACCGACGGGTACTGGCAACTGCGCCCGGGGGTCAGCGTGCTGCGCCCCGGCGCGGTGGAATCGGTCGAGCCGGACGAGAGCGGCTTCACCGTCTTCGCGCCGGCCGGTCAGATCACCGGTCGGGGCGACACCCTCAACCGGCCCGTCGTCACCGTCCGGTTCTTCTCCCCCGCACCCGGCGTCGTCGGGGTGACAATCGGTCACCACAGCGGCGGACTGCCCCGCGAGCCGCGCTTCGCGGTGACCACCGACGGCACGCACCCCGTCAGCGTCGACATCACCGGCATCACCGCGTCACTGACCGCCGGCGAACTGACCGCCCGGGTCGCGCTCGTCGACGGCTGGCGGGTCGAGTTCCGGCACGGCGACCGGCTGCTCACCGCGTCCACGACCCGCAGCGTCGGGATCGTCACCGACGGCCAGGGCCGTCGGTACGTACACGAGCGGCTCGCGCTGGGCGTCGGCGAGACGGTGTACGGGCTGGGCGAGCGCTTCGGCCCGTTCGTCAAGAACGGCCAGACCGTGGACATCTGGAACGCCGATGGTGGGACGGCCAGCGAACAGGCGTACAAGAACGTGCCGTTCTATCTCAGCAGCGCCGGCTACGGGGTCTTCGTAAACCACCCGGAGCACGTGTCGTTCGAGGTCGGCTCGGAGGTCGTGGCCCAGAACCAGTTCAGCGTCGAGGGGCAGTCGCTCACCTACTACGTCATCGACGGGCCCACCCCGAAGGACGTGCTGCGCCGCTACACCGCGTTGACCGGCCGACCGGCCCGGGTGCCCGCCTGGTCGTACGGGCTGTGGCTGTCCACGTCGTTCACCACCTCGTACGACGAGAAGACGGTGACCGAGTTCGTCGACGGCATGGTCGAGCGGAACCTGCCGCTGTCGGTGTTCCACTTCGACTGCTTCTGGATGCGCCAGTTCCACTGGGTCGACTTCGTCTGGGACCCGGCGACCTTCCCGGACCCGGAGGGCATGCTGCGCCGGCTGCACGAACGCGACCTGAAGGTGTGCGTCTGGATCAACCCGTACATCGCGCAGCGGTCGTACCTCTTCGAGGAGGGCCGCCAGGCCGGCTACCTGGTCCGCAACCCGGACGGCTCGGTCTGGCAGTGGGACAAGTGGCAGGCCGGGATGGCCCTCGTCGACTTCACCAACCCGGACGCGGTCGCCTGGTTCACCAGCAAGCTCAAGGTCCTGCTGGACATGGGCGTCGACTGCTTCAAAACCGACTTCGGTGAGCGCATCCCGACCGACGTGGTGTGGCACGACGGCTCCGACCCGCAGCGGATGCACAACTACTACTCCTACCTCTACAACAAGGCGGTCTTCGAGCTGTTGGAGACCGAGCGGGGAGAGGGCGAGGCGGTGGTGTTCGCCCGCTCCGCCACCACGGGGGGGCAGCAGTTCCCGGTGCACTGGGGCGGCGACTGCGAGGCGACGTTCGTCGCCATGGCGGAGTCGCTGCGCGGTGGACTGTCCCTGGCGGCGTCCGGTTTCGGCTACTGGAGCCACGACATCGGCGGCTTCGAGGGCACCCCCGATCCGGCCGTGTTCAAGCGGTGGATCGCCTTCGGCCTGCTCTCCTCGCACTCCCGGCTGCACGGCTCCGGCTCGTACCGGGTCCCGTGGGCGTACGACGCGGAGGCCGTCGACGTGCTGCGGCACTTCACCCGGCTCAAGCTCCGCCTGATGCCGTACCTGGCGGCCGCCGCCCAGGAGGCGCACCGCGAGGGGACACCCATGATGCGCCCGATGGTCGTGGAGTTCCCGGACGATCCGGCTGCGGCGTACCTGGACCGGCAGTACATGCTCGGCTCCGACGTGCTGGTCGTGCCGGTGCTGAGCGCCGACGGCCAGGTCACCTTCTACGTTCCCGCCGGCACGTGGACGCACCTGGTGACCGGCGCGCAGCTCACCGGCCCGGCCTGGGTGACCGAGAAGCACGAGTTCGACAGCCTGCCGGTGCTCGTCCGGCCGGGCGCGGTGATCCCGTTCGGGGCGCGCGCCGACCGGCCCGACTACGAGTGGGCGGACGGGGTGGAGCTGCGCCTATACGCTCCGGCGGAGGGGCAGCGGCGGCGGGTACGGATACCGTCGCCCGGCCTGGGCGCCGGCGCGGAGTTCGAGGTGGGCTTCCGAGACGGGGTGGGCAGCGCGGAACTGGTCGCGGGTGAATCGTCGGCGTACCACTGTGTGGTCGTCGGGACGGAGGTAGCAGGACGATGACGGCGCGCACCTTCCCGGAGAGTTTCCTGTGGGGTTCGGCGACGGCGGCCTACCAGATCGAGGGTGCGGCCACCGAGGACGGCAGAGGCCCGTCCATCTGGGACACCTACAGCCACACACCCGGACGGACGTTGAACGGCGAGACCGGTGACGTGGCAGCCGACCACTACCACCGCTGGGCGCAGGACCTCGACCACGTCGCCGAGCTGGGCCTGGGCGCGTACCGCTTCTCGATCTCCTGGCCGCGGGTCCAGCCGGGCGGGTCCGGCCGTTTCCACCAGGCCGGGCTGGACTTCTACTCCCGGCTGGTCGACGGCCTGCTGGAGCGCGGCATCCGCCCGGTGGCCACGATGTACCACTGGGACCTGCCGCAGGAGCTGGAGGACGCCGGTGGTTGGCCGGTGCGGGACACGGCGCTGCGCTTCGAGGACTACGCGTCGGGGATCGTCGCCGCGCTCGGCGACCGGGTGCACACCTGGACCACGCTCAACGAGCCGTGGTGCTCGGCGTACCTGGGTTACGGCTCCGGCGTCCACGCGCCGGGGCGCACCGAGCCGGCGGCGGCGCTGGCGGCGGTGCACCACCTGAACCTCGCGCACGGCCTGGCCGGTCGCGTGGTCCGGGAGCTGGCGCCGACCGCCGAGCTGTCGGTGACGCTGAACCTGCACGTGATCCGCCCGGCGTCGGACTCGGCGGCGGACGTCGACGCGGCACGCCGCATCGACGCGCTGGCGAACCGTGCGTTCCTCGGCCCGATGCTCACCGGGGCGTACCCGGCCGACCTGCTGGCCGACACGGCAGGGGTCACCGACTGGTCGTTCGTGCGCTCGGGCGACGAGAAGGTGGCCGCCGTTCCGCTTGACGTGCTCGGCGTCAACTACTACTCGAGCACGCTGGTACGCGCCTGGGACGGGCACTCGGCCCGCTCGGACTCCGACGGGCACGGCGCGTCGGCGCACTCGCCGTGGGTCGGCGCCGACGACGTCGACTTCCTGCCGCAGCCCGGCCCGTACACGGCAATGGGGTGGAACATCGACCCGCCGGCCCTGACCGAGCTGCTGCGGCTGGGCCGGGAGTACCCGGGCCAGCCGCTGATGATCACCGAGAACGGCGCGGCCTTCGACGACGCCGTGTCGGCCGACGGCCGGATCCACGACGACCGCCGGATCGACTATCTGCGCCGGCATATCGGCGCGATGGCCGACGCCCGCGAGCAGGGCGTGGACGTGCGGGGTTACTTCGTCTGGTCGCTGCTCGACAACTTCGAGTGGGGCTACGGCTACGAGCGACGGTTCGGGATCATCCGCGTCGACTACGACACCCAGGAACGCACCTGGAAGGACAGCGCGCACTGGTATCGGCGGCTCGCCGCCACCGGCGAACTGGACCAGGCGCGGGACTGACCCGAGCGTCCGCGACACGCTGGATGCTCTCGGCCGTAGCCAAGCGCATCCAGTTGGTCGACAGTCATTGGTTCAACGGTCGTCCAGCGCTGCCCTTCGGAATGGATGAGACAGCGCCCGGTCATCAGTCAGAGGGCACCGTCGGCAAGCTGTCGATCTAGCTAGCCCCGGGAGTCCTGCGAGGTCGCCTCGTCGGCGAGGTGCCAGACCTCGCGCATCGGGGCCCACCAGTCCCCCGAGCCGGGCTCGGCCAGCGACTCCTGACACGGGTCCGTCAGCTTCCACCACTCCTGGGTCTGCGGGTCCGCGGCGATCAGCCGCAGGTCGGCCTCGTAGTCGTCGCCGACGTACTCGTAGTAACCGAAGAGCAGGTCGTCGTGGAGAAAGATGGTGTAGTTACGGAAGTTCGCCTCGCGCAGCGTCTGCTCGACGCTCGGCCAGACGGCGGCGTGTAACCGCAGGTAGGTCTCCCGCTGCTCGGGGCGGAGTCGGATCACGCAGCCATGACGTTGCACGTCGTGCCCTTTCGTGTGAGGGGTGCCGAAGGCACCTGACCGTAGCCCGTGGACAGTGCCGGGCCGAGGACCCGACCGGGTCGCCGACGACGACGGTTACACACCGCCATTGGCCGGTACCGCGCCGGCCAGCGACGAACCGGCGGACCGTCGGCGGCTGCGCGAGCTGCGGCGGCGGCTGCCGGGGCGCCTACCGGGTGGTGGTGACCTGGCGCACGGCCGAGGAGCAGCACGGCACGATCGAGGTGTACGAGGTGTCGGCCCGCGACGGCGCCCGGGTGAACGCGTGACCGTGCCACCCGGTCAACCAGGTCGAGGCGCTCGTGCACGGCTACCGCGTCGCGTTCGCCTGGGGCGCGACCCTGATCATGCTCGCCGGGCTGGTCACCCTGGTCCTGGTGAAGGTGCGCAAGGAGGACATCCCGGCCGGCAACGTCATGCACATGGACTGACCGTCTGCGCGATGGCCAGATCATCCTGATAGCCATCAAGACGAAGAGGCTGGGCGAGGGCATACCCACTGCCCTCGCCCAGCACACTGACTACCAAAGGACCGGAAACGAATCCGGCAGCGCTTACATTCTTAGCAACGCCGGGCCGAAGAGAACCGGTCGTTGTAGTTGCCGACGTAGCTCAGGGTGTACGGACCCGGGGCCCGCACATAATCACCGCTGAAGTTGGGGTCGACGTAGAAGCACCAGGTGGTGCCCTTGGAGACCTGCAGACTCGAGATGGCGTCGTTCAGGCCTGGACCGAACTGCGAAATATCACTGTTGCTCAGCACGAACCGCTGACCCTGGTAGTCCTTGTTGACGAACAGGTAGGCGGTTTCAGTGGTAGCCGCAGAGGCCGACGGCGCCGCCACCATCGTCCCGGCCAAGACCACACCCAGCGCCACCAAAGTGTGACGGATACGACGTGAATTCATGGGACCTCCTCTATTGTCGGCGCTAGCCGACCGTCCAATGTGGTACTACCAACGAGAACCTATCGATCCCCACTGGACCAACTCTGGACACCAATGGATGCCCCCTGATGCCGGCGGGAATCTGCCTGCAAGAATCGATCACAATTGATAAAGTCGATGTGGTCGAGCCCTGTGGCCCTGCCACCCGCGGGCCCTGTCGGACTCCCCGGTCGTGGGGGCAGCCCGCGACCGCCTGCCGGCGCGGAGCGCGCCCGAACCACGGGGCAGCTCCGCGTATCACCGCTTGTGGCGGTATCAGTCGCCTGTCGTACCAGCCAATGGTGCTGGTGCGGTCGTCGGGCTCGTGTGCGATCGGCACCAGGTCGGGAATCGCCCTGGCCGCGACGCTACCGGTGATCTAGTGTCCTGCGCCGGGAATGCGTTGAAGATATGAGGCGAGTCGGTCGAGGATCTCGTCGGCGGCCTTGGTCCAGATGAAGGGTTTGGGGTCGTCGTTCCATGCGGTGGCCCAGGCGTGTAGGTCGTTCTCCAGGGCCCGTAGGGCGTGCACCGCGGTGATGACCTGGCCGGTGGCCACGTCGGGCGCCGCGAACAACGTGGTGATGCCGTGCTGGACGTAGTCGTGGGTGCGCCGCTCGGGCAGGCCGGGCATCATCGGTAGCACCGGCGCCGATCTGTCGAGGGCCTGGATCTGGGACTTCTCGTCCACGCACAGCACCAGCGCCCGCTCCGGCGGGTCCAGATACAGCCCGACCACGTCGCGGACCTTGTCGATGAACTGCGGGTCGTTCGACAGTTTGAACGTCGCCACCCGGTGGGGCTGAAGGCCGAAGGCCTTCCAGATTCGGCCCACCGTCGAGCGGGACAACCCGGACTCGGCCGCCATCGACGCCCGCGACCAGTGCGTGGCATCGGCCGGTGTGCGTTCCAGGGTGGCGACCACGACCTGCTCGACCTGCTCATCACCGATCGTGCGTGGCGCACCCGGCCGCGGCTCGTCGACCAGACCTTCCAGCCGGCGCGCGACGAACCGGTTGCGCCACTTGCCCACCGTCTGCGGCCAAATTCCCAACTCCACAGCGACGTCCTGGTTGGACTTGCCTTGCGCGCAGCCCAACACGATCCGACACCGCTGCGCCAGGGCCTGCGACGACTTGGCCCGCCGCGACCAACGCACCAACGTCGCGCGTTCCTCATCTGTCAACGTCACCTCGGCCACCGGCCGACCTCTGCGCGCCACCCACCGATCCTACAATTATTCAACGAATTCCCGGCGCGGCACACTACGCCTTCGACGATCCACAGGCGGCGCGCTTTCTCGCAGGGGTCTCCGACGTGTGCGCCGCCGAGGGTGTCGGACTCACCCTGGTCCCGATCACCGGCGCGGGCACCGACACCCAGCGCGTCGCGCAGGCGGCCGTGGACGGCTTCGTCGTGTGGACCACCAGCGACGACGACCCGGTCCTGGACGCCCTCGCCGACACCGGCCTGCCCGCGGTGGTCCACGCCGGCCCGCACCGCAGGGGGGATGCCGATGATCGGCATCGACGACCGTGCCGCCGCCGCGGCGATCGGACAGATCGCGTTCGCCGTGGCCCGTCACCCACTCGTGCTCGGCTTTCCGCTGGATCGCGGACACACCCGTCAACTGCTCAGCGGCGACGACCCGGTCGACGCGACGTTTCCGGTCACCCCGGCACCGGTGGGAGTGCTTCCGGGACGCCTGGACGGGCGCGGGCCGCCCGGCCGCGCAGCTGCGACTGGCCGTCTGCCCGGTCAACCACAGCGCCGAAGGGGAGACCTTCGCCCTGGAGCTGCTGCAGGGCGCCGAGCCACCGGACGCCATCGCCGCGATGAGTGACGAACTCGCCCTCGGCGCCCTGCGCGCCGCCACGCGAGTCGGCCTGCGCGTTCCCGACGACCTGACGCTTACCGGCTGGGACGACGCGGACGCTGCCGCCGATGCCGGCCTGACCACCCTGGCCCAGTCACTGCGCGAGCAGGGTGCCCACTGCGCACGGGTGGCGCTCGGACATTCCACCGATGCTCCGCCGCGACACCTGTGGCAGGTCGTGACGCGTTCGACCACCCGTCGCCCCCACTGATGCCGGCACCGCCCGGTCCCGGCCGAGCGGTGGCCTACACCCTCACCCGCTGGGGTGGGACCGTGAGCCCGTAGAGCGCCATCAGCTCGGGGGTGTCGACGCGACTGCCGTCGGCCACCGTGTCGCAGGCGATGTCGACGATCTGGTCCTTGTGTGCCAGCAGGTACGGCCGGGCGCCCACGTCGGCGCTGGCCAGGGTCGCGATGCCGGGCCAGTGCCGACGGCCGAACAGCATCGGGTAACCGCGCAGCCCGTCGTAGGTGGCGCAGACCAGCACGTCCGGGTACGGCAGCGCGGCCACCCGCCGGACGGCGACGGCGGTCAGGCCCGGCATGTCGACCGGGACCACCACCACCGCCTCGATCCCCTCGTCGTCCATGGCCGCCAGACCGGCTCGGATGGACGAGCCGACGCCGGTGCCCCACGCCTTGTTGATCACTACGGTGGCCCTGCCCAGGTCGGCGGTCTCCCGGACCTGCTCCGCGGCGGCCCCCAGCACGACCACGATCTGCTCGCAGCCCGCCTCGGTCATCGTGTCGATCATCTGGTTGACCAGGGGCTTCTCCCCCTGGTGCAGCAGCGCCTCGGGACCACCGATCCGTCGGCCCCCGCCCGCGGCGATGATCATTCCTGCGATCCGGTTCAGCTGCGCCCCCTCAAGCGTGGGGCCGACCGTGACCGATCCGCCCCTTCCTACGGACACTGCAACGAGGACGGCCACTCACGGGTGGCGGGGCGAAAAGGAGAAAGAGTGCAATCGTTACGCACCGGACCGGGTCAGGCCGCGTCGGCGTAGCAGTCGACGATGGACAGATCCAGGGGGAAACGCACCGGGGTGTCACCGAACAGCAGGGCGGTGGCCCGCTCACCCGCCCGGCGCACCGCCGCCGCCACGGTCTCGGCCTGCTCGGCCGGACAGTGCGCCAGCACCTCGTCGTGCTGAAAGAAGACCAGCTCGGCGTCGGTGTCGGCCAGCTCGGTGCGCAGCGTGGCCAGCAGCGTCGAGGCCCACTCCGCGGCGGTGGCCTGGATGACGAAGTTGCGGGTGAACCGCCCCCGGGACCGGGCGGCCCGCGCCCGGGGGCTCTGCCGGTCGGCCACGGCGTCCGGGTCGGTCGGCCCCTCGTCGGGGTCACCGAGCCCGACCGAGCCGGGTGGGCAGGTGCGCCCCAGCCACGAGCGGACCAACCCGCCCGCCTCGCCGGTGCGCGCGGCCGCCTCGACGTAGCCGAACGCCGTCGGGTAGCTGCGTTTCAGCACCGCCAGCGCGGGCACCGCTGCGCCGCCGGTCTGCCCGTACATCGCACCGAGCAGGGCCACCTTGGCCCGGGGACGGTCACCGCCGAACGAGTCCCGGGCGAGCGCGGCGTAGAGGTCGCCGGCGCCGCCCGCCGCCGCCAGCCGCTCGTCCCCGGAGACCGCCGCCAGGACGCGGGGCTCCAACTGGCCCGCGTCGGCGACCACCAGCCGCCAGCCCGGATCGGCCACCACCGCCCGACGGATCACCTTGGGGATCTGCAACGCGCCACCGCCCCGGGTCGCCCAGCGGCCGGAGACCACCCCGCCCGGCACGTACTCCGGCTGGAACCGCCCGTCGCGGACCCACTGCTCACGCCAGGACCAGCCGTGCGCCGTCCAGATCCGGTACAGCTCCTTGTATTCCAGCACCAGGGGCACCGCCGGATGGTCCACCCCGCGCAACACCCAGGCGCGGGTGTTGGGCAGCTCCACCCCGGCCCGGGCGAACGCCCGCAACAGCTCGGCCGGGGAGTCGGCGTGCAGCTGGCGGACGCCGAACGCGTCGGCGATCCGGGCCGCCAACTCGGCCAACCGGCGCGGCGGCCCGCCGACCGGGGACGGCTCCCCCAACAGCTCGGCGAGGATCGCGTCGTGCACCTCGGCCCGCCAGGGCAGCCCGGCGACGCCCATCTCCACAGCGATCAACGCGCCGGCCGACTCGGCAGCCACCAGCAGCCGAAACCGGCCCGGGTGCTCGGTGGTGGCGACCCGGGCGACCTGGTCGGCGTACACCCGGGTCAGTGCCTCGATGCCCGGCCCCGGCGGACCGGGCAGCGTGTCGAAGAGCGCGCCCTGGCCGTGCCCGGGTGGCGCGGCGGCGCGCGGCGGCGGGTCGGCCGGCACCGGAGCACCGGTCAGGCGGGCCCAGGCGGCGGCCAGCGAGCGGGGCTCGCCCCAGCGGCCGACGTGCCCGAGCAACAGGGCCTCGGTCAGCTCCACGTCGTGGCAGCGCTCGACGCGCACCCCGGCCCGCAGCAGCGCCGGGTAGATCGCGCCCGCGGCGGCCCAGACCCACCGCGGGTGCTCGGCCGCCTCCCGTGCGGCCATCGCGGCCGCGAGGTCGCTGACGGTCTCGGTCGGGCCGACGGGTCGGCCGGCGGCGTCGAGCGGACGCAGCTCTCCCCCACCGCGTTCGCCCGCCACCACCGCCACCAGCACGAATATGATTCTGCCCTCCCCCTCCGACAGGAAAACGGGTCGGTAGGTCGGCCCGGTGCTCGGTAGCGTGGTCAGGTGCCTCCCCAGATCCCGCACGTCGACCCCGGCACCCCCGACACGCGCGGTCCGATGCGGTACCTGTGGTGGCTGGTCCGCTGCCAGCCCTGGCGGGTGCTGCGCGGCAGCCTGCTCGGCACGGCCTGGATGGTCGGGCTCTCGGCCCGGCCCTACCTGATCTACCGTGCCGTCGACGACGGCCTGCGCGCCCGCGACAGCCGTGCCCTGGCGCTGTGGGTCGTGACGATCATCGTGGCGGGGGTGGCGTTGTCGTACCTGGGCATCATGCGACACCGCACGATGACATTCATCCGGGAGGACGCCAAGGCCCGCTCGGCGGAGGTGCTGCTGCGTCAGCTGTCCCGCGTCGGCGCGGGGCTGCAGCGCCGTACCGCAGCCGGTGAGGTGGCCACCGTGGGCGGTTCCGACATCGACTGGTCGGCGCAGGTGCTGACGCTGACCGGGCCGGGCGTCGGCGCGATCGTCGCGTACGGGGTCATCGCCGTGGTGCTCTGGTCGATCTCCCCGCTGCTCGCGCTCTGCGTGCTGGTGGGGGTGCCGGCTGTCGGTCTGGTCGTGGGGCCGCTGCTGCGCCGGCTGGAACGCGCCGAGTCCGTCTACCGTCGGCAGCAGGGCGCGCTCACCGCCAGGTCCGGCGACATCGTGGCCGGGCTGCGCGTGCTCGCCGGGGTGGGCGGCCGGGATCTGTTCGCCCGACGGTACGCGGCCCGCTCCCAGGAGCTGCGCGCCGAGGGCTACCGGGTCGGGGCGGTCAACAGCTGGATCGACGCGGCGACTGTCGCCATCCCCGGGTTGTTCCTGGCCGCGGTGGTCTGGCTGACGGCGCGGATGGCGGTGAGCGGTGCCGTCACGATCGGCGAGCTGGTCGCCGTCTACGGCTACGTGGCGACCCTGATCGTGCCGGTCTGGTTTCTGCTCGAGGGCAGCCACCAGTTGATCCGGGGGCGGGTCGCCGCCCGACGCATCGCCGACCTGCTCAACGTGACAGCGGACGACGTCGGGGGCCCGGGTCGCCGGTGGCCGTCCGCCGTCCCCGAGGCGCGTCACCCGCACGCGGCGGCCGCGCCGACCGGCCCCGCCGACCTGCACGACCCGATGACCGGGCTGACCGTACGCGCCGGTCAGCTGACCGCGGTGGCGGCCGACGACCCGGCGGCGGCCGACGCGCTGGCCGACCGGCTGGGCCGGTACGTCGTCAGCGACACCACCTGGGGCGGCGTACCGCTGGCCCAGGTCGCCCTGGACGAGGTCCGCGCCCGGATCCTGGTCGCCGACCACGACTCGTACCTCTTCGCCGGGACGCTGCGCGACGTCCTGCGCCCCGGGGCCGACGACGAACGGGTCGGCGACGCCCTGCGGACCGCCTCGGCCGACGACATCGTCGACGCGCTCCCGGCCGGGCTGGACACGCCGCTGGACGCCCGGGCCCGGACGCTCTCCGGCGGTCAACGCCAACGGATACGCCTGGCGCGGGCGCTGCTCGCCGAGCCGGAGGTGCTGATCCTCGTGGACCCGACGTCGGCCGTGGACGCGCACACCGAGGCACGGATCGCCGAGCGGCTGTCGACCGCTCGGGCCGGCCGGACCACAGTGGTGCTCGCCACGTCGCCGCTGCTGCTCGTCCGCGCCGACGTGGTCGCGCTCCTGAGCAAGGGCGGGATCACCGCCACCGGCACCCACGATGGCCTGCTCGAATACGTGCCGGCCTACCGGCGCCTGGTGGCCCGGGGCAGCGCGGATCTCGACCAGCCGGCCGACACCGACACCGACGCCGACGCCGACGCCGAGGAGGTCTACCGGTGAGCCGGCTGCCGGTGGCCGACCGGGGCACCGTAAGCCGTGCCCTGCGGGACATGATGAGCCGCCACCGCCGGGCCGTCGGCGTCGTACTGGCGTTGCACAGCGCCGCCGCGCTCGCCGGGCTGGCCCCGCCCTGGCTGCTGGGCGTCATCATCGACCGGGTCACCGCCGGCGCCGGCGCGGCCACCGTGGACCGGCTGGCACTGGCGATCACCGGCTGTGTTCTGGTGAGCGCCCTGCTCTCCCGCTACGCCCAGTACGCCGGCCACCGCTTCGGCGAACGCGCCGTCGCCGAGCTGCGCGAGCAGTTCGTCAGCCGCACGCTCGGGTTGCCCGTCTCGGTCGTCGAGCGCGCGGGCTCCGGTGACCTGGCGACCCGCAGCTCGGTCGACGTGGCGACTGTCGGCACCACGGTCCGGGACGTGGCGCCCACCATCGTCATCGCCTCGGTGCAGTTGACGTTGCTGTTCGGCGCGGTGTTCCTGCTGCATCCCCTGCTCGGGCTCGCGGCGCTGGCCGGGCTGCCGTCGATCGTGACGGCGACCCGCTGGTACCTGCGGCGCGCCAGCTCCGCGTACCTCGCCGAGGGCGGCGAGGCGGCCGAGTTGACCGAGGCGTTGACCACCACCGCCGAGGGCGCCCGCACGGTGGAGGCGCTGCGGCTGACCGACGACCGCATCCGGTACGGCACCACCCGCGTCGCGCGTCTGTGGCAGGCCCGCCGGGCGACGCTCGCGCTGCGTACGGTGTTCTTCTCCATCGTCGAGGCCAGCTATCCGCTACCGATCGCCCTGGTCCTGCTCGTCGGCGGCTATCTCCTCTCCGCCGACCTGGTGTCGCTCGGGTCGGTGGTCGCCGCCGCGCTCTACCTGCAACAGGCCATCGACCCGATGGACCGGCTGCTCCAGTGGACCGAGCAGGCACAGCGTGGCTTCGCGTCGTACGCCCGGGTGCTCGGCGTGGGCCTGGTCCCGCCCGAGCCGCCCGGCACCACGGTCACCTCGCGGGGCGAGCGGCTCGTCGTCCGCGAGGCGCGGTTCTCGTACGCCGACGGGCACGACGTGCTGCACGGCATCGACCTGGAGGTACGGCCCGGGGAACGGCTGGCCGTCGTCGGCCCGTCGGGCGCGGGCAAGTCGACACTGGCCCGACTGCTCGCCGGGATCGACGCGCCACGGCAGGGCGTGGTCAGTATCGGCGGCTGCCCCGTCACCGACCTGGAACCGGCCGAACGACGACGGCGGATCGCCCTGGTCACCCAGGAGCACCACGTCTTCATCGGCTCGGTCCGCGACAACCTGGCGTTCGCCGCCCCGGACGCCACCGACGAGCAGATGCTCGCCGCGCTGGCCACCGTCGGCGCGGACTGGTTCGACGAACTACCCGACGGTCTGGACACCGCGCTCGGCGACGGTGCCCGGCGACTCGGCGCGGCGGAGGCCCAGCAGGTGGCGCTGGCCCGGCTGGTGCTCGCCGACCCGCACACGCTGATCCTGGACGAGGCGACCGCCGCGCTCGACCCGAGCACCGCCCGGCGGACCGAGCGGGCCCTCGCGGCCGTACTCGTCGGCCGAACGGTCATCGCCATCGCGCACCGGCTGAACACCGCGCACGACGCCGACCGGGTGGCCGTCCTGGCGGACGGCCGGATCACCGAGATCGGCAGCCACGACGAGCTGGTGACGGCCGGCGGGGCGTACGCGGCGCTCTGGCGCTCGTGGCACGCCCACGCCGACGGTCGCTGACCGGTGCTACTTCACCGCCCCGGAGGTCAGGCCGGCCTGGATCTGACGCTGGAACACCGCGTACACGATGATCATCGGAAGGATGGCGATGGTCAGCGCGGCGAACAGCCCGGACCAGTCGGCCTCGTAGCCGGCGTTGACCGAGATGTCGGCGATGCCCTGGGTGAGCACCCACTTGTCCTTGGCGTTGGAGAGCAGCACCAACGGGAGCTGGTACTGCGCCCACTGCCCGATGATGTTGAAGATCGCCACGCTGATCAGGCCCGGCTTCGCCATCGGCATCATGACCTGGAAGAACAGCCGGGTGTGCCCGCAGCCGTCGATCATCCCCGCCTCGGCGACCGAGGACGGCAGCGTCTTGAAGAACGCGGCCAGGAAGAAGATCGTGAACGGCAGCGAGTAGGCGATGTAGACCAGGATCACGCCCTGGTAGGTGTCCAGCATGCCCAGCTGCTTCACCACGAAGAACAGCGGCACCAGGGCCAGGAACACCGGGAACGCCAGCCCCGAGACGAACAGGTAGTAGATCGCCCGGTTGCCCCAGAACTTGTACCGCGCCAGCACGTACGCGGCCATCGAGCCGAGCAGCATGGTGCCGAAGGTGCTGCACGCGACCACGAAGACGCTGTTCAGGAAGTACCGGCCGACGTTCGCCTTGGTCCACGCCCGGCCGAAGTTCTCCCAGCGCAGCTCCGCCGGGAGCGTCCACGGGCTGCTGAAGATCTCGCTGGTGTTCTTGAACGCGGCGAGGAACGTCCACAGGATCGGGACGATCACGATCACCGCCCACACGGCGAGAGCGATGTGCCCGAGGCTGGCGAAGAGCCGTACCTCCGAGCGGGGACCCCTGCCACGCCGACCACCGGTCGCGGACCCCTCGCCGGTCTTCGGAGGTAGCGCCGCCGGCGTCGGCGGCAGCGTCGACTGCGGGTTCATCAGTACTCCACGCTTTCCCGCTTGGTGAGCCGCAGCGTCAGCGCCGCGAACGTGAGGGTGAGGAAGAACAGCGCCACGCCCATCGCGGAGGCGTAGCCGTACTTCGAGTAGACGAACGCGTTGCGGTAGATCTCCATGGCCAGCACGGTGGTGGCACCGTCCGGGCCGCCGCCGTCGACCGAGAGCACGGCCACGATGGCGAACGCGTCGAACGCCGCGATGCCCAGGTAGACCCACGCGACCTGGAGGGTGTCCCAGAGCAGCGGCAGGGTGACCCGGAAGAACAACGTCACCCTGCTCGCCCCGTCCATCTCCGCGGCCTCGTAGATCTCGCCCGGGATGGAGGCCATCCCGGCCGAGAAGAGCACCACGTAGAAGCCGACGGCCTGCCAGACCAGCACCGCGAGGATCGACCACAGGGCCAGGTTCGGCCTGATGAGGAAGAGGATCGGCTCCAGGCCGAACTTCATCAGCACGCCGTTGATCAGGCCGGACTCGTTCGGCCGGTAGACCATCTGGAACAGCACCGCGATGATCGCCACCGCCAGGACCTGGGGGAAGAAGAACACCACCCGGTAGAACTTCGCCCCCCAGACCCCCTGGCGTTGACCGCCACTGCTCTTGCCGCCCACGTTGAGCAGGAAGGCGAAGAACAACGCGATGGCGATGGTGATCAGCGGCAGGGCAAGCAGCAGTACGCCGTGGTGCTGGACCGCCTTCCAGAAGGCGCCGTCGTCGAGCAGCTTCCGGTAGTTGTCGAAGCCCACCCACTGCGGGGCGGAGAGCCCCCGCCAGTTGGTCATCGAGATCTGGAACGCCTGCGCGTACGGCCAGATCACGAAAGTCACGTACAGCGCGACCGGGGGGAACAGGAACCCGATCACGAATGGATACTTGCCGTGCCGCATGACCCTAGCTCCGATCGATCAGCGCTTGAACTTGGCGACCGAGCTGTCCTTCTTGATCGCGTCGGCGCGCTTCTGGATCCGCTCCACGAAGGCGTCCGCGTTGATCCGGCCGAACATCAGCTCGTTGGTGGCGCTGCGCGCCTCCGTGTCGAGCTCCTTGTACCAGCCGTCGAAGTACAGGTTGAACACGTCCTGACCGGCCGCCTTGAGCGCGGCCTGCGAGCTGGCCACACCGGGCGGGAAGGCGAAGCCCTCCGAGCCGGCGGTGACCACGGTCGGGGCCTTGACGACCTCGGTGAAGCCCTTCGCACCCGCCACGGACAGCATCTGGCGCATGTACTCCAGACCGCCCTTGGGGTTCTTGCTCTTGGCCGAGACGAAGTAGCCCTCGCCCGCGGTGGCCCGCAGCGCGGTGGCCGGCAGCTTGTCCGACGCGGTTAGGCTCGGCACCGGCATGAGCTGGTAGTCGAAGCCGGCCGGGGTGTCCTGCTTCTGCTCACCCTCCAGCCAGTCGCCGCTGGGGTACAGGGCCACCTTGTACTGGTTCTGCCGCAGCTGCACGTCGGTGTGCTTGAGGCCCTCGAAGCTCTTGTCGCTGAACTTCGCGCCGACCTCGGCCCACGCCGTCGCGGCCTGCTTGACCGCGTCCTGCTTCCAGGCGCCGTCCTCCAGGTTGTCGATGTTCTTCAGCACGTCGACGCCGCCGATCTTGGCAGCCTGGGTGAGGATCACGTTCCACTGGTAGTAGGCCGCGTTCGCGCCCGCGTACCCGTAGGGCGTGATGCCCTTGGCCTTGATGGCGGTGAGCAGCTTGATGAAGTCGTCCCAGGTCTTCGCCGGGGCCCAGCCGTTGTCCTTGAACAGCTTGGCCGAGTACCAGATGCCGAAGACGGTGGAGACGTAGTACAGCACGTACGGCTTGCCGTTGAACGAGCCCGCCTCGACGGTGCCCGGCACCACGGTGTCACGGACCTTCTTGGTGGCGTCGTCGACCGACGGGGCGTCCCACAGCTCGGTGAGGTCCTGGAGCTGACCGTCGGCGACGAGCGAGCCGAAGTCGATCAGCTTCTCGCCCGAGTTGTTCACGAACTCCGGCGGGTTGCCGGACGCGAACCGCGGCTGGAGCACCGTGGAGACGGCCTGCGTGGACTGGTGCTTGATCTCCGCCTTGGGGAACGCCTTCTTGTACAGCGGCTCGTGCACGTCGGTCGCGTACTTCTCGCCGTAACCGCCGTTGAAGATGATCACCTCGATGGGAGCGTCGTCCTTGACGCCCAGCGGGTTCTTCTCGCTCTTGGTACCTTCGGCGGCCTTCTCGTTGTCCTTGTCACCGCCGCTGCTCGTCGCGCAGGCGCTGAGCAGGCCGATGGCCGGAGTGGCGAGCATGCCCACGGCGGCGGCGCGACGAAGCACCGTGCGGCGGTCGAGCGCGGCCGGGTGCTCGGGGGTAATCGACATCGTCGTCTCTCCTTGTGGAATTCGGGTCAGGCGGTACGCCGGAGACGCCCGGCGTACCGCGACTCGAGGGCGATGTTGTGCTCGTCCCCGCCGGGGACGTTGGCGGAGAGGTAGATAGGGGGCACCTCTCCGGCCTGGTGGAACCGTCGTACGACCTCGGCGGTCAGCAACTGCGCCAGCAGCGCCGTGGTGACCGAGGAGACCGCACAGACCGCGCCGCCGCCCTCGAGCGGCAGCAGTGCGTCACCGTACGGCGCGCCGTTGTCCAGCACGACGTCGGCAAGGTCGGCGAGCCGTTGACCGGACGGGTGCCGTGGCGCCACCCGCGCGGTGTGCTCGACCGAGGTGACCGCGATCAACGGGTGACCGCGTTCGGTGACCAGCGCCGCCAGCTCGACCACCGAGCCGTTGATGCCGGACTGGGACGCCACCACGAACACGTCGCGCGGCTGGGGCGCCGCGAGCGCGTAGATCTGGTGGGCGATGGAGGGATCACGTTCCAGCTTCGGGTCGGCGAGCACGTCGCGTGGGGCGTCGCCGTGCACCACCAGGTCCCGTACCGACAGCCGGTTCGTGGGGACCAGCCCGCCGGCGCGGGCGACCAGCTCGGCGGCGAACGCCTCGGAGTGCCCGGCCCCGAACGCCTGGAGCACGCCGCCGGCGCGCAGGCTGTCGGTGATCAGGTCGGCGGCCCGGGTGATCCCGTCGGCCTCCGAGTCGAGCAGCCGGTCGAGCACCGGGCGGACGGCGTCCGCGTACCCCTGTGCACTGATCATGAGAGGTTTCCCTTCGCGGCCTTGTGCCCGTCGACGGCCTGCGCGGTACGCCGGAAGGCCGCGTGGGCGCGGTCGTGGGTGCGCTGGGCGACGGCGATGTAGAGCAGGTCGAGCACCACCAGTTGCGGGTGGCGGGCGGAGAGCGCGTCCGGCCGGAAGGTGGTCGCCTGGCTGGCCGTGAGCAGCACGATGTCGGCCAGCTCGGCCAGCGGTGAGCGGGGGAAACCGGTGACGGCGAGGGTCGTGGCGCCCCTGCTGCCCGCCTCGGCGAGCATCTCGATGGTCTCCCGGGTCTGGCCGGTGTGCGAGATGCCGAGCGCGACGTCGCCGGCGCCGAGCAGCGCGGCACTGGCCAGCCCCTCGTGCACGTCGCTCCAGGCCCAGGCGGCCACCCCGATGCGGTGCAGGCTGAACTGCATCTCCTCGCCCACCAGAGCGCTGCCGCTGGCCCCGAAGATGTTCACCCGGTTGGCGCCGGCGATGGCCACCGCGGCGCGCTCCACCTCGCCGAGGTCGAGCAGCGCGGCGGTGTCGTGCATGGCGCGGGTGTCGGCGGCCATGATCTGGTCGAGGACCCGGACGAGGGGGTCGTTCGGCTGGATCTCGCGGCCGATGTCGACGGTCCAGCCGGCGGAGCGGGCCCGCCCGGTCTCGGCGGCGATCCCGAGGCGCAGGTCGGCGTACCCCTCGAAGCCCATCGCCCGGCAGAAGCGGGTGATGGTGGCCGGCGAGGTGCCGCTGCGCTCGGCGAGCTCCACGATGGTCGAGCGCGCCGCGGCCTCCGGGTCGCTGAGCACGTGCTCGGCGACCCGACGCAGCGCGCCGGTCAGCTCGCCGAGCCCGTTGCGTACTCGTGCCAGCACCCCGTCGGAGGCCGCACTCCTTCGGTCGATCGCGTAGGCGTCGACCACCGCGGTCCCCGCGGCGGTGTCCACCTCGTGATCAACCATGGGGCGCCTCAACTTTCCGAAAAGACTGTTAACTGTTAGTGGTAAAAGTTCTTACTGAACGGCCCTCCGTGTCAAGACTGTGGGCGAAGTTTTCAAACTGTTACCTGCCGCACAGCCCTTTAGGGCCCGCCCGGGTTGCCCCGGAGGGCAGTGCCGACCAGCATGAACAGGCCCATGACCGCGCAGAGCAAGGAGGCTCGTGCCGATGTCCGACACCGTCGTGGTCGGCCTCGACGTCGGGGGTACGTCCACCCGGGCGACCGCCCTGACCCTCGCCGGCGAACGCCTCGGCACCGGCAAGGCGGGCGGCGGTAACCCCACCAGCCACGGTGTCGAACGGGCCGCCGCCGAGGTGCTGAGCGCGCTGCGCGCCGCCCTCGCCGACGTCGACCCGACCCGGGTGGCCGCCGGCACCATCGGGCTCGCCGGCGCACCCCGACTCCTCGCCGACCCCGCCGGGCGCGCCGCCTTCGACCGCGCCTGGCACGACGCCGGCCTACGCTGCCCGTACGCCGTGCACGGCGACGCCCTCGTCGCCTACGCCTCGGGCAGCTCCGCGCCCGACGGGACGATCCTCATCGCCGGCACCGGCGCGATCACCGCCCAGGTCGTCGACCTGCGCCTGGACCGCGTCGCCGATGGACACGGCTGGCTGCTCGGCGACGCCGGGTCGGGCTTCTGGCTCGGCCGCGAGGCGGTCCGCCGGCTCCTCGCCGACCTGGACGCGGGGAACACCCCCGGCACCCTGGGCGCGGCCCTGCTCACCGAACTGGTGGGCAGCGCGGACGTCGCCTCCCGGCCCCGCGACACGGTCGACGCCACCGTCCAGGCCGTCACCCGTCGACCGCCGATCGACCTGGCCCGCCTGGCACCGCTCGTGGTCACCGCCGCGACCGACGGCGAACCGGTCGCCACCGCCCTGATCGCCGAGGCCGCCGCCCACCTGGCCGAGAGCGTCACCCGCATCCGCGTCGGGGAGTCGACGACGCCTGTCGTGCTCGGCGGCGGACTCCTCATCGCGGACACCCCGCTCGCCCGGGCCGTCCGCGCCGAGGTCGGTCAGCGCTGGCCGTCGGCACCCCTGCGCACCGCCGGCGACGGCGCCGCCGCGGCCGCCTGGCTCGCCGCCCGCGAACTCCCCGAGGTCACCGACCCGGCAGCCCTGCACGCCCTCCTCTTCCCCACCACCGGCTGGTGACCACCTTGCCCCGGGTGAAGAACCGCACCCCGTCCTCGCCGTGGGCGTGCAGGTCACCGAAGAGGGACGACTTCCAGCCGCCGAACGAGTGGTACGCCATCGGCACCGGGATGGGCACGTTGATGCCGACCATGCCGACCTCCACCTCGTGCTGGTAACGCCGGGCGGCCCCGCCGTCGTTGGTGAAGATCGCCGTGCCGTTGCCGTACGGGCTGGCGTTGACCAGTTCCACGGCCTCCTCCGGATGGTCCAGCAGCGCGTCGACGGCCTCGGCGGCGCCGTTGACCACGTTGCGCACCCCGTCGGGCAGGCCGGCCTCGGCGAACCACTCGGCCAGCAGCAGCGCCGCACTCGGGTCCTTCTCGCTCGGCTTGAGCACGACAGCGTCGCCGCGGGCGACCGCCACCGGCACGAACCACAGTGGCACCATCACCGGGAAGTTGAACGGCGAGATCACCGCCACCACACCGAGTGGCTGCCGGATCGTGTACGAGTCGACCTCGGTGGAGACGTTCTCGCTGAACGCGCCGCGCAGGGCCGACGGCAGGCCGCAGGCGTACTCGATGACCTCGAGGCCGCGTTGCACCTCGCCGGCCGCGTCGGCGAGCACCTTGCCGTGCTCGGCCGTGATCACCTCGGCGAGCCGGTCGCGGCGGGCGTGCACCAGCTCGCGGAACGCGAACAACACGGCCGACCGCTTCGCCAGCGACGCGTCGCGCCAGTCGCGGGCCGCGCGGGCAGCGGCCCGCACCGCGACGTCGACGTCCGCGGTCGAGGCCAGCTCGACCTCGGCGGTACGACGACCCGTGGCCGGATCGAACACGTCACCGCGCCGCTCGGACGTGCCGCCGACCCGCTTGCCGTCGACGAAGTGGCCGATGCTCGTGCCGCCCAGACCGCCGATGCTCATGCCGCCACCTGCGCCGACGAGCGGATCGCGTCGACGCGGGCCGCGTTCGCCTGGAGGTCGTGTGCGATCAGGTAGTCGAGCACCGCGTTACCGGCCGCCGTCGAGATCGGGTTGCCGCCGAACGTGGAGAAGCTGATTCCCTGCACCGCCTGGAGCACCTCGGCCCGGCCGACCACCCCGGCCAGCGCGAACCCGTTGCCGATGCCCTTGGCGAAGGTGAGCAGGTCCGGGGTGACGCCGTGCGCCTGGTAGCCCCAGAAGTGCCCCCCTTTACGCCCCCAGCCGGTCTGCACCTCGTCGGCGATGAACAGGATGCCGTGCTCGTCGAGGACCTTCTTCCAGCCCGCGAAGAGCCCGTCCGGTGGGTGGACGAAGCCGCCCACGCCCTGGATCGGCTCGGCGATCAGCGCGGCCACGTCGCCGGAGGTCTGGGTGGCGAGCACCTCGCGCAGGTCCTCCACGGCCGCGTCGACGAGCTCCTCGGCGCTGAGCCGCGCCAGCAGACCGCGTACACGGTCGCCGGAGTGCAACCAGGCAACCTGGAGTGGGTTGAGCACGCTGGCCGACCAGGTGCGGTTGCCGGTCACGCCCATGTTGGTCAGCACGCCGCCGAAGAAGTCCAGGTAGGTGCGGCCCTGCGCGTCGGTGACCCGGCGACCCGAGCCGGACACCAGCTCGATCGGCTCGGCGTAGTAGAGGGGCATCCAGGGCGGGAGCACGGCCCGGTGCCGGGCCAGCAGGTCATCGGTCATCGTGGCAACCCTCCAGCGGCGTTCGTGGATACCGCACGCTCCCACCGGCGGCCGGTGCGGACAACTGTCAGGGTGTAGCGCAGAGCGCGTACGACCTGACACTCACGCCGTTCGCGGGCGGCGCGGCAGGTGCAGTACGGCGGCGACCACCGCGAAGGCCGCCCAGCCGGCCCCCAGCGCGCCGGCCGACGAGACGTCCTGGACAAGGTGGTACGCGGTGAGGAACCCGACGAGTGCGAGACTGTTGCGGGCGAAGTGCCCGCTGAACTCGGACAGCTGGTGTCGCGCCTCGACGGCCACCAGCACCCCCGAGTACGGGAACGTCACCACCATGCCCCGCAACACGGCACCGAGCAGGGCGGTGAGGACCGTCCCAACGAAGATCACCACCAACTTGAGCAGCGGCGGCAGCGTGTCCGGACGCCCTTCGGCGCGGACGGTCACGCCTTCGGCGGCGGCCGCCTCGCCGATGCCGACGCCTTCGGCGGCAACAGCGGCGGCGGGGGCAGCGGCGGCGGCCGCTGCGCTGGCGGCGGCTTGCCGACGAGTGTGACCGCGTCGCAGGAGCATGGCCGCCAGCCAGAGCACGACCGTGCCGCCCAGGGCCGCCTCGAACGGGATGTCGACGGCCACCAGGCCGGCGCTCAGCGCCACGTAGACACCGATCCCCGCGCCGTCCGCTAGCAGGATGGGCCAGCGTAGCCGCTGGTAGGCGACCGTCACGGTGACGAAGAAGAGGTTGAGCCCCAGCACACCGAGCAGCTGCGCGCCGTCCACAGCGTAGGGGGTGCTGACCAGCGCGAGCGTCATCGGCACCGGAAGGCTGTAGACCAACGCCCGGAGCCGCACCGAACGGATCACGCTGACCGCCCAGACCACGGCCGTCACCAGCAGGACCGCGCTCCACGTCATGGTGCCGGCGTCGTGTCTCCGAAGACCGCCGCGCTCGCGCAGGCGTCGAACACGCGGGTGAGTCGCTCGACGTCCGTGCGGTTGACCGAGAACTGGTTCTCGCCGATTTCGCCGTGGGCGGTCATCCGGGCCTCCCAGCAGCTCGACGAGTCCCAGAGCGTCAGGTTGACGAGCAGGTGCGGGCCGACCGCGCCGAAGGGCAGCAGGCCCACCCGGACCCCCGCCGCGCGCTGGCGACCGACCAGGTCGGACAGCTCGTCGGTCAACGTGGCGTAGACGAAGACCCGGCTGATCCGGACGCCCCGGCGCAGGGCCTCGACGTTCGCCTCCCAGTAGCGGCGGCCGATCTCGCCACGCCACCAGCTCAGTTCCCCGCTCGCCCTGGGCATCACGTTGGTCAACGCGTCCAGACGGCGTACGCAGGCGTGGGTCGCGCCGAGCAGGTCCTCGTCCTCGTCGCCCCGCCGGATGACGCGCCCCTGCGCGAACTGTTCGGCCTCCAGCCGGAACTGCTCGTAGCGTCGCCGCGCCTCCACCGCCACCCGCGTACCGGCGTGCTGCTCCGTCGCCTCCCGCATGGCGACGACCACCTCCGTGGCGGTGTGCGCGAGCCATGGTGGACCGTCCAGCAGCGTCCGCAGGTGGAATCGGCGTTCCGCGCGGGCCAGCGAGTCCACCAGCAGCGAGATGGTGATGCCCATCAAACCGGCCAGCAGCGACTCCACGCCCGAGGCCGCGCCGGTGAGGTCGAGCAGGACGCTGAGGGTGATCGACAGTGTGATGCCGACCAGCGCCACCGGGTCGGTGTGCGCCACCAACCGGAGAAAGCCGCCCGAGGGGCCGCCCCAACCCCGCCGACGCGCACCGTCACGGGTCATCGAAGTCCCCCCATCAGCCGCTGCTGCCAGCGTAAACACCAGCTACAACAGCGGGCCGGTAGCATCCGGCAGGTGCAGGAAGCGCAGACAGGTACGGTCACCGAGCGGATCACACCGGACGTCGAGGCCTGGGTCTGCTCCACCGCGTTGCGCGGCCTGGTCCGGCACTTCGGCGGTGAATGGCCCGCCGGCGACCTCGCCGAGGCCCTGCGGTTCCTGGACGACTTCTCCGCCCGCCACTGGGACTTCCGGGGCGGCCGGGAGCGACCCGACGCGCGCGAACCCGACCTCGACCCGGTCACCGCGGCGCTGGTCCTCGACACTGCCGCCGCTCTCGGTCTCATCCACCCGATGCCGCCGGCCCGGTCGGCGTACGCCCATCTGGTCGTGCTCGGCGGCCTGGCGCACGCCTGCGTGCGTCGCGTCGCGTACGCCGCGCATCTGCTGCGCGCCGGCCTGCGGGTGACCGGCGAGGTCGCCGTGCTGGGCAGCTTCCGACCACTGTCCGAGTGGGAACGCGCCACCCTTGCCGACGCGGGCCTGCCTCCGGACGAGACCGAGGTAGACGTGCTGGACACGGCGGTCCGGCAGGTGTTCGGGGTGACCGCCCCGACCGAGCAGGACGGCGTCGACGCCGGCAACCCCCACCACTCCTGGTCCTCGCGGACCTACCGGCCGGCGGGCCTGCCACCGGTACGGGTGCTGGCCGCGCCGTCCAGCGACCCGGACCGGCGGCGGGCGCACACCGCCGACACCCAGCGGTTCTGGGCCGGGCACGTCCGGCTCGCGCCCGGCGACGAGGTGCTGACGGTCACCGCGCCGATCTACGTGCCGTTCCAGCACTGCGACGCGCTGCGCACCCTGGCCGTGCCCTACGGCTGCGACATCGACACGGTCGGCGTGGACCCGGCGGTGGCCGACGTGGCGGTCCTGCCCGAGCAGACCCTCACCCCGGGCCGCTATCTCCAGGAGATCCGCTCGGCGATCCGCTCGATGCGCGCCCTGCACGAGAGCCTGGGCTGAGCCGGCGGCGCGGGGTTCAGCCGGCGGTGGCGGTCTGGCGGACGGACTGGGCTCAGCCGGCGGTGGCGGTCTGGCGGACGGCCTGGGCGAAGACCTCGGAGCGGTGCTCGAAGTTGCGGAACCGGCCGTAGCTCGGTGCGGCCGGGGACAGCAGCACCACACCGCCGGCCGGGGTGACCTCCCGGGACAGCCGTACCGCCTCCACCAGGTCGTCGACCAGTTCGGTCCGCACCTTCGGCAGGTTGGCCAGCACCTCGACGATGCGGGCGCCGCTGTCCGGAATCCCGATCACGGTCAGCTCCCGCTCGGCCAGGTGCTCGGCCAACGGCGTGTAGTCCAGCCCCCGGTCGTTGCCGCCGACGATCACCGTCAACGGTCGCCCGTCGTACGCGTCGATGGCGTGCATGGCCGCGTACGGGCTGGTGGCCAGGGTGTCGTCGACGAAGGTCAACCCGGACGGGTCGATGATCTCGGTGAGCCGGTGGGCGAGCCCCTGGAACTCGGCGACGGCGATGGCGAGGTGATCCTTCGCGGTCACCACGTCGACGCCGAGCGCGTCGAGGACGGCGAGCGCGACGCACAGGTTGCCCTCGTTGTGCCGCCCGACCAGCGGCAGCACGGCACGCGGGAAGAGCGGCTGGTCACCGAGGTGGAACCAGGGCGTGCCGTCGGCACCGGTGGCGACGTGGGTGGTGTCGGGACGGCCGGCCCGCACCGCCGGCAGGTCCCCCAGCTCGGCGGCGAGCCGCGGGTCGGTGCCGTTGACCACGATCGTCTGCGGGTCGTGGGCCAGCAGGTTGAGCTTGTCGCGGTAGTACTCCCGCTCCCCGCCGTGCGCGTCGAGGTGCTCGGGGAAGAGCGCGGTGACCACGGCGACCCGGGGCGAGTCGGTGAGGTCGCTGCACTGGTAGCTGGACAGCTCCAACACGTACAGCTCGGCCTCGGGCAGGTCGAGCGTGGGCACCCCGATGTTGCCGCCGAAGACGTTCGACCGGCCCATCGCGGTGAGCAGGTGGCTGATCAGGCTGGACGTGGTGCTCTTGCCCTTGCTGCCGGTGACCCCGACGGTGCGCGCGGCGTGGTCGGCCATCCACAGGGCGGTGCCCTGGGTGACCATGACGCCACGTCGCCGCAGCTCGACCAGCCACGGGTGGGTCTGTGGCACACCGGGCGAGCGCACCACCACGTCGGCGGCGGCCAACCGTGCGAATCCCGCCTCGCCGGTCACCAGCGGCGCCGCCTCGGCCAGCGGGCCCTCCCACGGCAGCGAGAGGAAGTTGGCGCTGTCGTCGACCGCGACCAGTTCGGCGGGGCCGTGCGCGGCGATGGCCGTCACAGCGGCCCGGCCCTCCCGGCCGGCACCCCAGACGGCGACGGTACGTCCGCGCAGGTCAGACAGGCGCACGGGGCTCTCCTCGGGGGTCACGGCGGCGGCTGGCGGGGCCCGGTCCGGACACGGCCGGACGAACCAGGGCCTAGTATGGCGTGTGCCTAACGAGCAGCTCCGGCGGATGGACGCCTTCACCTTCCCGTCCTACTCGATCGACTTCGCCACCGGCGAGGCGTTGTTCGACTACGCGCTGACCGGCCCGGCCGGTGAGCAGCGGTTCACCGAGGTGATCACGCTCCCCCTGCCGGCGGAGCCGCCGTCCGACGAGACGGTGGCCACCCTCAACCGCGTGCTGGAGGTGCTGCACCTGGTCGCCGGGGTCAGCTACTACAAGACCGCCGCGCCGGCCCGGCTGGTGCTGCCGGCGCAGCTGGGCGCGGCCACCGTCGACTACGTCACGGCCGTCTACACCAAGGGCCTCGCCGAGTACGCGTACCGCAACGAGCTGCCGCACGTGCTGGAACTGCGTCCGGAGGTGCCGGCCGGCATCCCGGGGACACCTCGGGTGTACGACAACTCGGACCGTCGCCCGCTCTCGGCGGTCGGCGGCGGCAAGGACTCGATCGTGAGCTTGGAGGCGTTACGGCGCGCCGGGCTGGACCCGGTGCCGTTCTCGGTGAACCCGAACCACGTGATCGTCGCGGTGAACGAGGCGTCCGGGCTGACCCCTCTCGCTGCCCGCCGACGGATCGACCCGGTGCTGTTCGACCTGAACGCCGCCGGCGCGCTGAACGGCCACATCCCGGTCACCGCCATCAACTCCCTGATCGCGGTCGCCACCGCCGTACTGCACGGGCTGGGCCCGGTGGTGATGTCCAACGAGCGTTCGGCGTCCGACCCGAACCTGATCTGGAACGGTCACGAGATCAACCACCAGTGGTCCAAGGGCGTCGAGGCCGAGGGCCTGCTGCGGGGCGCGCTGGCCGAGCACGCCGGGCTGACCGAGCCGTACTTCTCCCTGCTGCGTTCGCTGTCCGAGCTGCACATCGCCCGACTGTTCGCCGAGTTCGACCGGTACGACGACGTGGTGACCAGCTGCAACGCCGCCTTCAAGCTGCGCGACGCCTCCGAGCGCTGGTGCCGCAACTGCCCGAAGTGCCGGTTCGTCTTCCTGGCCATGGCACCGTTCATGCCCCGGGAGCGGGTCACCCACATCTTCGGCGGGGACATGCTCGCCGACCCGGAGCAGATTCCCGGCTACCGGGAACTGCTGGGCGTGGACGGGCACAAGCCGTTCGAGTGCGTGGGCGAGGTCGAGGAGTCGGTGGTGGCCCTCGGCCTCCTCGCCGAGCAGGACCAGTGGCGCGACGCCCCGGTGATCAAAGCCCTGGTGGAGGCGGTCCCCGCCACAGCGTGGTCGGCGGTGGCGCAGACGGACGTCTTCACCCCCGGCGGCCCCAACCACATCCCCGCAACCTACGCAAAAGCCCTAACCACCCTCTCCTAACCCCCACCCCCACCCCACCCCTCCCACCCCACCCCACCCCCAGGCCTAGCACTCGGTTGATCATGAAGTTATTGCCACGACACGCCGAGGCGACTGGCAATAACTTCATGATCACCGGGGCGGGGCGGGGCGGGGCCGGGCGGGGCGGGGCGGGGCCGGGCGGGGCGGGGCGGGCGGGGCCGGGCGGGGCCGGGCGGGGCGGGGCGGGGCGGGGCCGGGCGGGGGTGGGGGTGGGGGTTAGGGGGTTCGGACTGCTTCCAGGGCTAGGAGGGCCACGTGTAGGGAGAGGCTTGCCTCTACCGAGTCGAGGTCCACGTTGAGGATGCGGGCTATCCGGGCCAGGCGTTCGTAGAAGGCCGGTCGGGACAGGTGCGCGGCGGCAGCGCCGGCGGACTTGTTGCGCCCCTGCTCCAGGTACGCGCGCAGGGTGTCGAGCAGCCGCTCCCGGGGGTGCTGGGCGTCGTACTCCAGGAGTGGGCCGAGTTCACGCTCGACGAAGGTCTGTAGTCGGGGCTCGTCGCGCAGCAGGTGCAGCAGCCCGGCCAGGCCCACGTGCGGCAGCCGGAAGACGGGCAGGTCACGCCGGTCCCGGCGGGCCGCCTCGGCGATCTGCCGCGCCTCGACGAGCGACCGCCGGGCCTCGCGCAGGCTGCTCACCCCGGAGCCGGCAGCCACGATCACCCCGGCGGAAGCGTTGGACGTGGCCCGGCCCGTGGCGGTGTCGACGCGTACCCGACGGAGGGCGTCGGCGAACGCGGACAGCGCGCGATCCTCGGCGGCCGGGTCGGTCAGGGCCAGCAGCGCGCCCACCGAGTTGTCGTCGACCGCGCTGGTCAGCGCGGTCAGTCTGGCCTCCCGCAGCGCCTGGCCGACGGCCTCGGACAGGTCCCGTAGCCGGGCCTGGCCGGCTTCGGGGCCGCCCTCTCCGGCGGGGTCGTCGGTCCGGTGGCGGACCAGCACGCCGACGAGGTGCCGGCGCTCCAGCGCCACACCGAGCGCCTTGGCGCGCAGCGCCACCTCGTCGACCGGCCGGGTGTGGTTGAGCAGGGCGGTGAGCAGGGTGCGGTGGAGCTGCCGTTCCAGCCCTTCGGCGTCACGGCGGATCAACCGGCCCAGCGCGAGGGTGGAGGCGGCCCGCTCGACGAGGATGCTCAGCCGGTTGGGGGGTGCCGTGTTGGGCGGGTCGCCACTGGCGGGCCAGCGCAGCAGCAGCCGTCCCCAGTCCTGGCCCCGGGCGCCGACGACGGTCACCAGCCAGCCGCTGTCCGGGTCGTACGCGGTGCGCCCGGCTGGCCGGATCCGCCGGGAGTGCTGCTCCCAGCCGTCCAGGAGCAGCTCGGCGCTCTCCCCCGCCGGGTCGTACCCGAGGACCTGCCGGGACAGGTTCTCCAGCACGACTGGGCAGCCGGACAACTCGGCGGCCTGCCGGATCACCTCGGCCGCGTCGGCGCCCTCGACGGAGAGGTCGGTGAACCGCTGGTGGATCTCCTCGGCGGCCCGCAGCTCGGTGAGCTGCGCGTCGACGATCAGCGCGTGCACGGCCTCGGTGATCCGCACGAACGGGGTGGCCCGGCGCAGCTCGACCAGGGGCAGGCCGCGCCGCTCGGCGGCGGCGGTCATCACACGCGGTACGCCGCTGACGTAGCGGCGGCCCAGTTCGACGACGAGCCCGGAGACGCCGACGTCGGCGAGGTCGCCGATGAACGCGCGCAGTCCCGCGTCGTCGGCCGGCAGCCCGATTCCGGTGGTGAGCACCAGCTCGCCGCCGCCGAGAAGGGTGGCGATGTCGGGTACCTCGGCGACGTGCACCCAGCGGACCGGTCGGTCCAGCCCGGCGTCCCCGGCGACCACGCGCGGAGCGCCGTGGCGGACGGGGTCCAGGGCCAGGACCTCACGGACGGTAGGGAACACGGCCGACACGCTACCGTCCGTGACCCTGAACCCCGACCTGCCGGGTACCGATCAGTCAGTCGACGCCGAACTCCATCGCCGCGCGGTCGAGCGCCTCGTCCTCGGCGGTGGCGACGCCCCGGGAGGCGATGGCTTCCGCGCCACCCTCGGGCATCGCGCCGATCAGGCCGGTGGAGGCCGCCTGCGCTGCCCCGATCATCCGGTCGGTGGGCGAGCCGCCGACCATGCCGAGGGACGCGTACTGCTCCAGCTTCGCGCGCGAGTCGGCGATGTCGAGGTTGCGCATGGTGAGCTGGCCGATCCGGTCCGACGGACCGAACGCCGAGTCCTCGGTACGCTCCATCGACAGCTTGTCCGGGTGGTAGCTGAACGCCGGGCCGGTGGTGTCGATGATCGAGTAGTCCTCGCCCCGGCGCAGCCGCAACGTCACCTCACCGGTGACCGCCGTGCCGACCCAGCGCTGCAACGACTCGCGCAGCATCAGCGCCTGCGGGTCGAGCCAGCGGCCCTCGTACATGAGGCGGCCGAGACGGCGACCCTCGCTGTGGTAGTTGGCCAGGGTGTCCTCGTTGTGGATCGCGTTGACCAGCCGCTCGTACGCGGCGTGCAGCAGCGCCATCCCGGGCGCCTCGTAGATGCCCCGGCTCTTGGCCTCGATGATCCGGTTCTCGATCTGGTCGGACATGCCCAGGCCGTGCCGGCCGCCGATGGCGTTGGCCTCCAGCACCAGGTCGACGGCGCTACCGAACTCCTTGCCGTTGATCGTCACCGGGCGGCCCTGGTCGAACCCGATCGTGACGTCCTCGGTGGGGATCTCCACCGACGGGTCCCAGAACCGGACGCCCATGATCGGGCTGACGGTCTCGATGCCGGTGTCGAGGTGCTCCAGGGTCTTCGCCTCGTGCGTGGCGCCCCAGATGTTGGCGTCGGTCGAGTACGCCTTCTCGGTGCTGTCCCGGTAGGGCAGGCCGCGCTCCAGCAGCCACTCCGACATCTCCTTGCGGCCACCCAGCTCGGTGACGAAGTCGGTGTCGAGCCACGGCTTGTAGATGCGCAGCATCGGGTTGGCCAGCAGGCCGTACCGGTAGAAGCGCTCGATGTCGTTGCCCTTGAAGGTCGAGCCGTCGCCCCAGATCTGGACGTCGTCGGCGATCATCGCGCGGACCAGCAGGGTGCCGGTCACGGCCCGACCCAGCGGGGTGGTGTTGAAGTACGAGCGTCCGCCCGAGCGGATGTGGAAGGCGCCGCAGGTCAGGGCAGCGAGGCCCTCCTCGACCAGGGCGGCACGGCAGTCGACCAGTCGGGCGACCTCGGCGCCGTAGCTGAGCGCACGGCCGGGGACCGACCCGATGTCGGGCTCGTCGTACTGGCCGATGTCGGCGGTGTACGCGCAGGGGACGGCGCCCTTGTCGCGCATCCACGCGACCGCGACCGAGGTGTCGAGGCCGCCGGAGAAGGCGATGCCGACACGTTCGCCGATGGGCAGGGAGGTGAGAACCTTGGACACGGGAAAGATTATTCAACAGAACGCATGGTCATGCAAGCGGATCGCCGCGTCCGAGTTCCCAGAACGCCACGGCCGCCGCGGCGGCGACGTTCAACGAGTCCACCCCGCGCCGCATCGGGAGGACCACACGCACGTCGCTGGCCGCCTGCGCCGACGCCGTCAGGCCGGGACCCTCGGCGCCCAGCAGCAGCGCGGCCCGCGCGCGCTGCGCCGGGGTCAACAGCTGCATGGGTACGGCATCCGGCGCCGGCGTCATGGCGAGCACGGTGAACCCCGCCTCGCGTACCTCGTCGAGACCGGCGGGCCAGCGGTCGAGCTTGGCGTACGGCAGCGCGAAGACCTCGCCCATGCTGACCCGCACGCTGCGCCGGTAGAGCGGGTCGGCGCAGGACGGCGACAGCAGCACTCCGTCCACGCCCAGCGCGGCGGCACCCCGGAAGATCGCTCCGAGGTTCGTGTGGTTGTTGACGTCCTCCAGGATCACCACGCGGCGCGCTCCGGCGAGCACCTCGGCCGCCGTCGGCAACGAACGGCGGTGGAACGACGCCAGCACCCCCCGGTGTACGTGGAAGCCAGTGGCCCGTTGCAGCACGTCCTGGGTGGCGGCGTAGACGGGCGCGTCGCCGGTGTCCAGGTCGGCGAGCTGGTCGACGCGCTTGGCGTCGACGAGGTACGACCGGGCCGGGTAGCCGGCGCGTAACGCGCGGCGCAGCACCAACTCACCTTCGGCGATGAACAGTCCGTGCGGTGGCTCCCAGCGGGTGCGCAGCTCGACGTCGGTGAGCGCGCGGTAGTCGGCGATCCGGTCGTCGTCGGGGTCGGTGATCTGGTGGACGGGCACCCGACGATTCTGCCGGACGGCCGTCAGCCGCCCCGACGTCCGCCCAGCGGCGGTGTTTTGTCCGGTCGGGAAGGGGAACGACCGGTGGTGTACCGGACGCGACGGGAAGGACCAGCCAGGTGAGCGCAGAGCACACGGCACCGGCCGAAGGAGGCACCCTGCCCCGGCGTCCGACCGTCGCGGACCACATCGTCTCCCGCCTGTTCAGTTGGGGCGTACGCCGGTACTTCGGCTATCCCGGCGACGGCATCAACGGCCTCACGTCCGCCCTGCAACGCACCAACGAACGCGCCCAGTTCGTCCAGGTGCGGCACGAGGAGACCGCCGGGTTCGCCGCGTCCGCACACGTCAAGTACGGCGGCGGTCCACTCGGCTGCGCGCTTGTCACCAGCGGTCCCGGCGCCATCCACCTGCTCAACGGCCTGTACGACGCCAAACTCGACCACCAGCCGGTGGTCGCCCTGCTCGGACACACGGCGGTCACCGCCGAGGGCGGCGGCTACTACCAGGAGGTCGACCTTCTGGCCCTCTACAAGGACGTGGCGGCGGCGTTCCTGGCCCAGCTCGACCACCCCGCGCAGGTCCGCCACCTGGTCGACCGGGCATGTCGGACGGCGCTGTCCCGGCGGACCGTCACCGCGCTGGTGCTCCCCTCGGACATCCAGGACGAGCCCGCCATCCCCGACCCGCCGCACGCGCACGGTTACTACCACACCAGCAACGTGCCGAGCAGCACGCCGACCGTCCCGCCGACGGCGGACCTGCGCCGTGCCGCCGAGGTGCTGCGCGGCGGCGAGCGGGTGGCGATGCTGGTCGGGCAGGGTGCGCTCGGCGCGCAGGACGAGGTACGCGAGATCGCCCACCGGCTCGGCGCCGGGGTGGCCACCGCGCTGCTCGGCTTCACCGTCGTCGACCATCGCGAGCCGTGGGTCACCGGCGCGATCGGGTTGCTCGGCACCCGCCCGAGCTGGCAGCTCATGACCGGCTGCGACCGGCTGCTGATCGTGGGCAGCAACATGCCGTACTCGGAGTTCTATCCGCCACCCGGGCAGGCCCGCGCGGTGCAGATCGACCTGGACGGCACGCAGCTCGGCCTGCGTTACCCGACCGAGGTGAACCTGACCGGCGACGCCCGCCCCACCCTGCGGGCGCTGCTGGACGAGCTGGGCCCCGGCCCCGGGCCGACCGCCTGGCGGGCGCAGATCGCCGAGTCCACCTCGGCGTGGCGGCGCGCCCAGCGCGACCTGGCCGGCCAGAGCGCCGACCCGGTCAACCCGCAACTGCTGTTCAGCACCCTCAGCGACCGGCTGCCCGACGACGCGATGCTCGCCGTGGACTGCGGCACCGCGACCGCCTGGTACGCCCGGCACGTGCAGGTCCGACCCGGCATGCTGGCCAGCCTCTCCGGCACGCTGCTGTCGATGGGCGGTGCCATGCCGTACGCGCTGAGCGCCAAGTTCGCCCACCCGGACCGGCCGCTGATCGCGATGATCGGCGACGGGGCCATGCAGATGAACGGCGTCAACGAGCTGATCACGGTGGCGAAGTACTGGCGCGGCTGGGCCGACCCACGGTTCGTGGTGCTGGTGCTCAACAACCGGGACCTGGCGTTCGTCAGCTGGGAGCAGCGCTCCTCGGAGGGGACGCCGATGTTCCCGGACAGCCAGCAACTCCCGGACATCGGCTACCACCGGTGGGCCGAGGTGCTCGGGTTGCACGGTGAGCAGGTCGACTCGCCGGAGCAGGTGCCGGGCGTCTGGGAGCGTGCACTCAGCGCCGACCGGCCGGTGGTCATCAACGCGCTCGTCGACCCGGCCGAACTGATGCTGCCGCCGCACTTCACCGCCGAGCAGGCTCGCAAGACCGCTGCGGCGGTCCTGCGCGGCGACACCGACTGGGCCGGCATCATCCGCCGCGGCCTCCCGGCAACGATCGCCAGCTACCGCCCCCGCCGCCGCGAACACTAACCACCCCCACCCCCAACCCCCGGCCCCCGGCCCCCGGCCCCCGGCCCCCGCGATCTTGCACTTGCTGTGGCGACATAGCCGCACAGAAACGGCAAATAGACACCCGAAAGTGCAAGATCGGCGGGGTCGTTGGGGGCGGGGCGGGCGGGGCGGGGCGCTGGAGGGCGGGGCGGGCGGGGCGGGGCGCTGGAGGGCGGGGCGGGCGGGGCGGGGCGCTGGAGGGCGGGGCGGGCGGGCACGGGTGGGTGGGCTGGGGTGGGTGGGCTGGGGTGGGTGGATCAGCCTCGGCGGTTCAGCCAGCGTTCCAGTGGGGACAGGGGGTCCTCGGTCGGGGGTTGTTCGCGCTTCGGGACCGCCGGGCGCTCCACCGGGCGGCGGGGCTCACCGGCCAACTCCTTGCTGGGCGGCGCGAACGCCTTCTCCGGCTGACCCTTCACCGCTGTGGCGATGACGCGGGCGACGGCGTCGATCACCTTGCTCTGCACCGCCGAACCCACCGGGTCGGCCGGGTCGTCCGGGTTGGCCGCGATGCCGGCGACGGCCACCTGCGGGGTGAAGCCGACGAACGTCTCGGTGGCGTTCTCCTCCGAGCTACCCGTCTTACCTGCCACCGGGCGGCCGTCGAGGATGTCGTTCACACCGGTGGCGGTGCCGCCGTTGCACTGCCCGTATGGCGACTGCTGACCGACCGGGCAGCGGGCCGCGTCGGTCGCGGCACGGGCCACGTCGGGGTCGACGACGCGCTTGCAGGACGGCTGGCCGACGGGCATTTTCACGCCCTTCGCGTCGGTCACCGAGACCACCGGCACCGGCGTGCAGTAGGTGCCCTCGGCGGCCACCGTGGCGTACGCGTTGGCGAGGTCCAGCGGGGTGGTGGCCGCCACGCCGAGGGTGAACGATCCCCAGTTCGCGGCGTTGTTCTTCGCGAAGGCGGCGTCGGTGTCGGCGCGGAACGTGATGCCGAGCCGCTGCGCCATCTCGACCACCTTGTCCTGGCCCACCTGCTCGGCCAGCCAGACGAAGTAGGTGTTCACCGAACGGCCGAAGCCGTCCCACATCATCCGGTACCCGTCCATCCACGCCGGGTTGGCGTTCGCCGGGCACCAGTGGCCGTCACAACTGCCCGGCCCCTCGGCCGGGTAGCGGGTGGGCAGCTTGGCGGGGGCGTCGAAGCCGGTGGAGAGCGTACGGCCCGACTCCAGCGCCGCGAGCATGGTGAACAGCTTGAACGTCGAGCCCGCCTGGTACCCGTCGACGCTGGCCCCACCGGAGATCAGCGGGTTGACGGTGTTCGGGTAGTTCGCCTGCCCGGCCGGGTTGTCGGCGAGGCTGTAGTGCCTGTTGACCGCCATCGCCAGCACCCGACCGGTGCCCGGCTGGACGGCGGCGATCGGCAGGGCGTGCTTGTTGTCGTACCCGTAGACCTTGGTGGCCTGCTGCTGCGCGGTGGCCTGGATCTTCGGGTCGAGCGACGTGACGACGGTGTAGCCGCCCGAGCGCAGGGCCTGCTCGCGCTCGGCGGGGGTCGCGCCGAAGGCCGGCTGGGTCAGCCACCACTGACGCAGGTAGTCGCAGAAGTAGCCCCAGTCGTCGTGGCCCTGCGCGACGGCGGTGCAGCCGTTGGGCTGCGCGGTGGGGTGCAGGGCCAGCGGCTCGGCCTTGGACTGGGCGGCCTGCGCGGCGGTGATCGCGCCGGTGGCGACCATCGAGTCCAGCACGTACGAGCGACGGGCCAGCGCCTCGTCCTTGTCGCCGCCGATGGGGCTGTACGCGTCCGGGGACTGCACCAGTCCGGCGAGCAGCGCCGACTCGGCGAGGGTCAACTGTGCGGGGGGCTTGCCGAAGTAGCGCTGGCTGGCCGCCGCGATCCCGTACGCGCCGGCGCCGAAGTAGGCGATGTTCAGGTACCGGCCGAGGATCTCGTCCTTGCCGAGGTTCTTGTCCAGCGCGCCCGCGTACCGGATCTCCTGGAGCTTTCGCCCGACGGTGGGGTCGGTGGCGGCGGCGCGTTCCTGGGCGGTGCGGGTCGGGTCGGTCTTGAGGACGTTGCGGACGTACTGCATGGTCAGCGTGGAGCCGCCCTGCTCGGTGCCGCCGCCCTTGACGTTGGCGATGAGCGCGCGGGCGAGGCCCCGCAGGTCCGCGCCGCCGTGGTCGTAAAACCGCCGGTCCTCGGCCGCCACGATCGCCTGCCGCATGACCGGGGCGATGTCCGCCAACGCGACGTCGGTGCGGTTCACGTCGTAGAACGTGGTGAGCAGCGTCTTGCCGTCGTTGGCGTAGAGGTAGGAGCGCTGCGGCGTGGCCGGGGTGCGCAGCGCGTCGGGCAGCGCGGCGTACGACCCGATCGCGGCGCGCGCGGCGAACCCGACCAGCAGGTTGCCCGGCAGCGCGGCGACGGCCAGGACGAGCCCGGCCAGCACGCCGGCGAGCAGCACGGTGAACAGCCGCGACAGCGGCGAGCGAGGGGCGGCCATGCAACCCAGGATTGCCACAAATAACGCCAACCGACCACCCCCGCAGCCCGATTGTCAGCAACTTCACGGCCCCCCATCAGCCAACCCACCCACGCCAGACCGCGTTGATCATGAAGTATTGCCACGACACGCCGAGGCGGAGCGCAATAACTTCATGATCAACGGCATCGGGGCGCGGGGCGGGGCGGGGGGCGGGGGGCGGGGCGGGGCGGGGCGGGGGGCGGGGCGGGGCGGGGCGGGGCGGGGCGGGGCGGGTTAGGGGGTTGGGGGTGTGGAGAGGCTGGCGTTGGCCGCGTCGTGGACGGTTTCGCGGGGCATCAGGCGGCCGCTGCGGTAGCCGATGCCGATGCCGGCGATCAGCACGAAGATCGCACCGAAGGTCTGGAGCGACCCGATCAGCGCGCCACCCAGGCCGAGCAGCGGCGCGGCGATGATCAGCATGACTCCGTCGCCGAGGCTGAAGGTGCCAGAGCGGGCCACCGCCCATCCGGTGAGGAACCACCCCACGCTGTAGAAGGTCGCGCCGAGCAGGACCAGCGACCGCGCGGTGGTGCCGAAGACCGGCGTCTGCTCCTCGAACCCGGCGAACGGCAGCATCAGCACCGTGCCGGCGATGCTGACCAGCAGGCCGGCGGCGGCCACCCGGCGGCTGCGGGTCGCGGCCAGCAGGCCGGTGAGGGCCAGCAGCGCGAGCAGGCCGAGCCAGACCGCGGCCACCCAGCCGATCAGGTACACCGCCTGGCCGTCGGCGGGATAGGGGTCATTGCCCACGCCGCCGTCACTGGCCATCGCCACGACGCCGTAGAGGATGGCGTACGCGGGCAGCAGCCACACCGCGGCCCGCGCGAACCGGCGTACCGACCAGGCCCAACTGGCGTTCGTGGCCGGTGCGAGCGGGGTGGGCTCGCCGACGAAGGGCAATACACCGAAGCCGCCGCCGCTGCGCCGGGAGCCCAGGGGTGCGACGGGATCGTGCGCGCCGGGCACCGGGGCCGAGGACCACATCCGATTCGCCGGATCCTTCATGCGTCACCTCGCTCGTCCGCGAGCGGTGCGAGACGCGCCGGGGCGCCCCGATTGCCTGGTCACCACCCGTCCTAGGACCGATCGTGGCAGGCGCCGGAGCGCCCCATGAGCATTTTTCGCATTAACGCCGTGCGTCGGAGCCTCGGTGCGAGGCTCCCCCGGCCCGGCCGGCCTACCGGATCAGCCGCGCTCGCGCCGGTCGGTCGGGTCGTTGACCAGGCTGTCCGGGGTGACCGGCTCCGGCGCGGGCAACCCCTGCGGCTTGTTGCCACCGGTGGCCTGCGCCTCGGCGACGCGTACCTCGTCGTGGATCTGCTGTGCGGCGGCGGCCGCGGCCTGCGCCGCCTCCGCGGCCTCACGCTCGACCTGGCTCGCGTGGTCGGCAGCCTCCGGCGCGGGCAGATCCCCCACCATCTGGCTCAGCCCACCGAGTGCGCCACCCATGCCCTCCAGGGCCTTGGTCAGCTCCGCCGGCACGATCCAGACCTTGTTGGCGCTGCCCTGAGCGATCTGGGGCAGAGCCTGCAGGTACTGGTACGCAAGGACCTTCTGGCTCGGGTTCGCCTGGTGGATCGCGTCGAACACCGTCCGGATCGCCTTCGCCTGACCCTCGGCCTGCAGGATGCGGGCCTGCCGGTCACCGTCGGCCCGCAGCACCGCCGACTGCTTCTCGCCCTCGGCGGTGAGGATCTGCGACTGCTTGTGCCCCTCGGCGGTCAGGATCGCGGCGCGACGGTCCCGCTCGGCGCGCATCTGCTTCTCCATCGAGTCGCGGATGCTGGCCGGCGGCTCGATCGCCTTGATCTCGACCCGGGTCACCTTGATGCCCCAGCGCCCGGTCGTCTCGTCCAGCACCCCGGACAGGTGCCGGTTGATCTCGTCCCGGCTGGTCAGGGCCCGCTCCAGGTCGAGCGAGCCGATCACGTTGCGCAGCGTGGTCACCGTCAACTGCTCGATGGCCTGGAGGAAGCTGGAGATCTCGTACGTCGCCCGGACCGAGTCGACCACCTTGAAGTAGAGGACCGTGTCGATCGAGACCACCAGGTTGTCCGAGGTGATCACCGGCTGCGGCGGGAAGCTGACCACCTGCTCCCGCATGTCGACCTTGGTACGCACCGCGTCGATGAACGGCACCAGCAGGTTGAGGCCGGGGCTGAGGGTGCGCTTGTACTTACCGAGCCGTTCCACCACGTCCTGGCGCTGCTGCGGCACGATCCGCACAGCCTTGGCCAGCGTTATCACGGCGATCAACGCCACCGCGATGATCAGCACCCCGACTATCGTCATCCCGTTCACCCTCTCGCTTCCGGCAGCTCGCCGGCGGAAGAAACATCGTCCTGCCACACCAGGGCGGTAGCGCCCCGGACCTTTATCACCCGAACCCGCTCACCGGGCTCGAAAGTCTGCGTCGTGTCGTACGGCCGGGCGCTCCACATCTCCCCGTCGATCTTGACGAGGCCGTGGTCGGCGTCCACCCGCTCCAGCACCAGGGCCGTGGAGCCCTCGATCGCCTCCACGCCGAACGGCTGCTCGCCGCTCTCCAACGCGGACCGGCCGTGCCGCTTGATCACCGGCCGGACCACCACCAGGCTCAGGGCGGACACCACCGCGAAGACCAGGGCCTGCACAGCGACCGGTGCTCCCAGAGCCGCAGCGCCCGCGGCGGCGAACGCGCCGACCCCGAACATGATCAGAAACAGGGTCGTCGTGAAGATCTCGGCGACCGCCAGCACCACACCCAGAACGATCCACACCACGGCGTCCACACCACGATCGTGACACGCAAATGCTCGCGCGGCCTCCCCGCGAAGATCAGTAGGCTCGGCGAGACCCTTTCCGGCCCACCGGAACACCACCCGACGGTGGCCCGACCCGAGGAGATCCCGTTGACGCTGCTACCCGAGACCGCCCGACAGATCGACACCCGGGTCGCCCAGGCGCAGGCCGAGGGCCGTGCCCCGTCGCTGGTGCTGGGCGTGGTCCGCGACGGCACGCTGGTGCACGTGGCCCTCGCCGGTGAACATCCCCGCCCGGCCGTCGACCTGCAGTACCGGCTGGGCTCGATCAGCAAGACCATGACCGCGACCCTGATCATGCAGTTACGCGACGCGGGTCGGCTCACCGTCGACGACCCGTTGGAGGAGCACCTGCCGGACACGGGGGTCGGCTCGCTGACGCTGCGCCAACTGCTCGGGCACGCCAGCGGCATCCAGCGTGAACCCGAGGGCGACTGGTGGGAGCGGGCCGCGGGCGTCGACCTCACCACCCTGCTCGCCGGGGTCACCCCCGACAAGATCGCCTACCCCCCGCACGCCACGTACCACTACTCCAACCTGGCGTACGGGCTGCTCGGCGGCCTCCTCGAACGGCTCACCGGCACACCCTGGGCCGATCTGCTCAACACCCGCGTCCTCGACCCGCTCGGCATGCGGCGCACCACGTACGCGGCCACCGAGCCGTACGCCCGCGGCTACGTCGTCCACCCCTGGCACGACACCTTGCGCGAGGAGCCCCGCACCGACACCGGCGCGATGGCCCCCGCCGGGCAACTCTGGTCGACGATCGAGGACCTGGGCCGCTGGGCCGCGTTCCTGGCCGACCCCGACCCGTCGGTGCTGGCCGCCGAGACGCTTACCGAGATGTGCACCCCCGTGGTGATCAACGACCTCGACTCCTGGACCGGCGGGCACGGCCTGGGGCTGGAGCTCTACCGCGATGGCGAACGCGTGTACGTCGGGCACGGCGGATCGATGCCCGGGTACGTGGCCGCCCTCGTGGTGCACCGGCCGAGCCGTACCGCCGTGGTCGGCTTCGCCAACTCGTACGGCTTCCCGATCACCACGCTCGGCCGTCGGCTGCTGACCAGCGTGCTGGACGCCGAGCCGCCGGTGCCGCAGCCGTGGCGGCCGGTCACCGCCGCGCCCGCGGCCGAGGTCGCCGAGCTGACCGGCCGCTGGTGGTGGATGGGCACCTCGCTGGACCTGAGCCGGGACGCGGGTGACCTGGTGGCCCACGTACGCGGCGAGCGGGTGAGCCGGTTCATCGCCGAGGGGACGGACCGCTGGCGGGGACGCTCCGGCCCGGAGAACGGTGAGATCCTGTCGGTGCTGCGCGACGACGACGGACGGGCGACGGCGATCGACATCGCCACGTTCGTCTTCACGCGCAGCCCGGACGAGGCCCCCTGACCCAGGACAGGGCGGGCCAGGCGGTCAGGCTGGCTCGGTGACGAAGTCGATCAGGCGCTCCATGGCGTTGATCAGCGGGGTCTCGACGTCGGCGAAGCTGTTCACCCGGGGCAGGATGTGCCGCCACATGTCGGCCGGCTCGGCCACCCCGAGGGCCGCGCAGACCCCCTCCTTCCACGGCCGCCCCGGCGGCACCACCGGCCAGGCCGCGATGCCCAGCGCCGCCGGCTTGACCGCCTGCCACACGTCCACGTAGGGGTGGCCGGTCACCAGCACGTACGGCGAGTTCACCCGGGCGACGATCCGGCTCTCCTTGCTGCCCGGCACCAGGTGGTCGACGAGTACGCCGAGTCGTCGGGTCGGGCCGGGGCCGAAGTCGCGAACGGATGCGTCCAGATCGTCGATGCCGTCCAGCGGCTCCACGACCACGCCCTCGATCCGCAGGTCGTCGCCCCAGATGCGCTCGACCAGCGCGGCGTCGTGGATGCCCTCGACCCAGATCCGGCTGGCCTTCGCCACCTGGGCGCGGACGTTGTCCACGGCCACCGAACCGGACGCGGTCCGTCGGCGGGCCGCCGGCACCGGCGCACGGCTCGGGCGGCGCAGCGTCACCGGCCGGCCGTCGAGCAGGAACGCCGCCGGCAGCAGCGGGAAGTTGCGCCGCTTACCGTGCCGGTCCTCCAACACCACCGCGCCGGCCTCGAAGCCCACCACCGCTCCGCAGAACCCGGAGTCGGCATCCTCGACCACGAGATCCGGTTCGGCGTCCACCTCGGGGGTGACCTTTCGCCGCCGCCAGTCCCCGGCCAGCACGTCCTCGCCGTATCGCCCCGCCATGTCGATCACGCTAAACCCCACCACCGACGCGCTCACTCCGACACACCGTCCCCGCGTGAGCACAGCGGGGACCGGCGGGGCAGGACGGGCAGCGGATGGGGCGAAGGGGGCAGTTCGGGGCAGGCAGGGCGGCCGGAGCGGCAGCCGAGACAGGGCCACCGATCACCACGTACCCTTTCGGCATGTCCACCCCCGCAACGGGCGCGGCCACGCTTGCGCCGCGCCGGTCGAGCCGGTTCGTTGCCTGGGTGCGCGCGTGGCGCGCCGGGCTGGTGCCGTACGACGAGGTCGCCGACGCCATCGCCGGTGACGAGGAGCACCTCGTCGCGGACGCCCCCGGCACCTGGACCGACGTCCCGCTGGGTGCCGCGCTGCCCACCCTGGCCAAGCTCTCCCCCGACGAGATCCGGCTGGTGCTGCCCGCGCCGGGTGACCCGCGGGGCCTTCCCGGTCCCGGGGACTTCGCCGGGGCGGCGCTGGTGGCGGGTGAGGCGGTGGTGGCTGGCGGGCTGGGCCTGATCCCACACGTGCGTAGTCACACCTCCGGCTCCGGGGACTGTTTCGAGACGGTGCTGTGGCGGGTGTACCCGCTGCCGGCCGACGCTCCGGCCGCCTCGTTGTCGCTGCCCGGCGCCGCCGAGGCGGAGGCCGAGCTGGCCGCCGCTCTGGCCGAGACGACGGCCGCGCTGACCCGGCTCGACGTGGCGCAGTGGCGGCCCGAGTTGGCCGGCGCGCTGGCCGCTCTGCGCCGCCCCGACGGCGCCACCGACCTGCCGCCCGGCTTCGACCCACGGGCGCGCCGGCTGTTCGCCCGGGCCGCCGTGCTGGACCGGGTGCTCGCGCTGGCCGGGCACGCCGCTCCCGGTGGCGCCATCAACAACTACGAGGCCCAGCAGCGCGATGCCGCGCTCCGCCCTCTCACCACGGCCTGCCGCCAGGCACTGGTAGCCGCCTGCAACGCACCCCTACGTCCCTGACCCGGACCGACGACGCTGCGGCTCCGCCGGTCGCTTGATCCAGAAAGCCATCACGTCGGGGCTGGGGTACGCCCGATCTCAGCCCTGGTCGCGTCCGGAGACGCCCATGGCTCTGCACGCGGCCTGCGCTCTGCACCCGGCCTGCCGCTCTGCCACCCGCCCAGCGCCCTGCACGCGTCCTTTGCTCTGCTTCAACCAAGGCGACACCGGAAGGCCACGAGCGTTTCCTCCGCTGAAGCAGAGCAAAGGACGTCTCACCCACCCACGCCCCCGCCGCCGTCGGGCCGCACAGCCGTCGGGCCGCACAGCCGTCGGGCCGCACAGCCGTCGGACTGCGCGCGCGGCCGTCTGGCCGTACGACGCTGCCGTCGGACCGCACGGTGCGCCGCCGCGCAGCGCGGTCGTCAGATCTCGTCGAGCAGGTCCGCGACCGAGTTGATGATGCGGGACGGGCGGTACGGGTACCGCTCGGCCTCGGTGCGGCTGCTGATGCCGGTGAGCACCAGGATGGTCTCCAGCCCAGCCTCCAGGCCGCAGAGGATGTCGGTGTCCATCCGGTCGCCGATCATGGCGGTGGTCTCCGAGTGCGCGTTGATCGTGTTCAGCGCCGATCGCATCATCATCGGGTTGGGCTTGCCGACGAAGTACGGCTCCACCCCGGTCGCCTTGGAGATCATGGCGGCGACCGAGCCGGCGGCCGGCAACGCGCCTTCCACGGACGGGCCGGTGACGTCGGGGTTGGTGCAGATGAAGCGGGCCCCGTCGTTGATCAGCCGGACCGCCTTGGTGATCGCCTCGAAGCTGTAGGTGCGGGTCTCGCCGAGCACCACGTAGTCCGGGGCGAAGTCGGTGAGCACGTACCCGACCGCGTGCAGCGCCGTGGTCAGGCCGGCCTCACCGATGACGTACGCGGTTCCACCCGGGCGTTGGTCGGCGAGGAACTGGCCGGTGGCCAGCGCGGACGACCAGATCGACTCCTCCGGAACGTCCAGCCCCATCCGGCTCAACCGGGCGGTGAGGTCACGCGGCGTGTAGATCGAGTTGTTGGTCAGCACCAGGAACGGCTTGCCGGAGGCGCGCATCCGGTTGATGAACTCCGGCGCTCCGGGCACCGGCTGACCCTCGTGCACCAGTACGCCGTCCATGTCGGTGAGCCAGCTCTGCACGGGCTTGCGGTCATGCATCGGTGCCCCCAGCAGGCGTCGGTCGGCGGGTCGGTACACAGCAGACGGTGGGGCAGGTGTCCCACATCGGCAGGTCGCCGAGGCGACGGCGCAGCTGCGCGCCGTTCGGGTCGGTGCGTTCGGTGACCAACTCACGGATCATGGTCACGAAGCGCGGGTCGGTGCCCGGGGTGCCGGCTCGGACGAAGTCCAAGCCGAGCTGCTTCGCGGTCTCCAGGGCCTCGGTGTCGAGGTCCCACACGACCTCCAGGTGGTCGGAGACGAACCCGATCGGGCTGACCACCACGCCGGTGATGCCGCCCTCGGCGAGCGCGCCGAGGTGGTCGTTGATGTCGGGCTCCAACCACGGCACGTGCGGGGGGCCCGACCGGCTCTGCCACACCAGCTCGTACGCCAGATCGGGGGCCGCGGCCTCGGCCACCAGCCGGGCGGCCTCGCGCAACTGCGCCTCGTACCGGCCGCCGTGCGGGCCGGCGTTGGCCGCCATCGAGGTGGGGATGGAGTGGGCGGTGAACACGAGTCGGGTCGTGTCCCGCTTCGCGGGGTCGAGCTGGGCGAGGGCGGCCCGGACCGCGTCGACGTGCGGCTCGACGAACCCGGGGTGGTCCCAGAACTGCCGCAACTTCTCGATCACCGGCGCGTCCGGCCCGACGGCGGCGCGGGCGGCGGCGATGTCCTCCTGGTACTGCCGGCAGGACGAGTAGCCGCCGTACGCGCTGGTGACGAAGGCCAGCGCCCGGGTCACGCCGTCGTCGCGCATCCGGGTCACGGTGTCGGCGAGCATCGGGTCCCAGTTGCGGTTGCCCCAGTACACGGGCAGATCGATGCCGTTCGCGTCGAAGTCGGCGCGCAGGGCCGCCAGTAGCTCACGGTTCTGCTGGTTGATCGGGGAGACCCCGCCGAAGTGCTGGTAGTGCTCGGCGACCTCGGCCAGCCGCTCGGGCGGCACGCCGCGGCCGCGGGTCACGTTCTGCAGGAACGGCATCACGTCCTCGGGCCGTTCGGGCCCGCCGAAGGACACCAGCACCACCGCGTCGTACACCATGGGGTCATTCTTGCCCCTCGCCCACGACGGCCCGGCGACGCCCCCTGATCCGGACGCGTAGGTCACGCGTTCGGCCCTCGGGGGCGTCGCCGGGGAGCGTCAGGAACCGACCGAGTGGTAGCCGCCGTCGACGTGCACGATCTCGCCGGTGGTGGCCGGGAACCAGTCGGACAGCAGCGCCAGGCAGGCCCGAGCGGCGGGCTCCTGGTCGTTGAGGTCCCAGCCCAGCGGGGCCCGCTCGACCCAGGCGTCCTCGAACTGGTCGAAGCCGGGGATCGACTTGGCGGCGATGGTGCGCAGCGGACCGGCGGCGACCAGGTTGCTGCGGATGCCCTGCTTGCCCAGGTGCATCGCCAGGTAGCGGGACGTGGACTCCAGGCCGGCCTTGGCCACGCCCATCCAGTCGTAGACCGGCCACGCCTTGCTGGCGTCGAAGGTCAGGCCGACCACCGCGCCGCCGGCCGACATCAGCGGCAGGGCCGCCATGGCGAGCGACTTGTACGAGTAGGTCGACACGTGCAGGGCGGTCGCCACGTCCTCCCACGGCGCGTCGAGGAAGCCGCCGCCGAGGCAGCTCTGCGGCGCGAAGCCGATCGAGTGCACGACGCCGTCGAGCCCGTCGACGTGCTCGCGGACCCGGTCGGCGAGGCTGGCCAGGTGCTCGGCGTTGGTCACGTCGACCTCGATCACCGGCGCGGGCTCGGGCAGCCGCTTGGCGATCCGCTCGACCAGGGAGAGCCGGCCGAAGCCGGTGAGTACGACCTGAGCGCCGTTCTCCTGGGCGATCTTCGCCACTGAGAAGGCGATCGAGGCGTCGGTGATGACACCGGTGACGAGCAGCCGCTTACCAGCGAGCAGTCCGGACATGCAGGGTTTCCTCCGTAGTCAGAGAAGGTCAGTGGCCCATGCCGAGGCCGCCGTCGACCGGGATCACGGCGCCGGAGACGTACCCGGCGCTGTCCGAGGCCAGCCAGGTGACGACGGCGGCCACCTCGTCCGGGCTGGCCATCCGGCCGGCCGGGATGGACTTGCGGATCTCCGCCTTGCGGTCGTCGGACAGGCCGGCGGTCATGTCGGTGTCGATGAAGCCCGGCGCCACCACGTTCGCGGTGATGTTGCGGCTGCCCAGCTCGCGGGTGATCGAGCGGGCGACGCCGACCAGGCCGGCCTTGCTGGCGGCGTAGTTGACCTGACCCGCGCCGCCGGAGAGGCCCACCACCGAGGAAATGAAGATCATCCGACCCCACTTGGCTCGCAGCATCTTGCCGGAGGCGCGCTTGGCGACCCGGAAAGCGCCGGTGAGGTTGGTGTCGACCACGGTGGTGAACTGCTCCTCGGACATCCGCAGCAGCAGCGTGTCGTCGGTCATGCCGGCGTTGGCGACGACCACCTCGACCGGGCCCAGCTCGGCCTCGACGGCGGTGAACGCGGCGTCGATCGAGGCCGCGTCGGTGACGTCGGCCCGTACGCCGAACAGCCCGTCGGGGGCCTCGCCGCTGCGGTGGGTGACCGCCACCCGGTCGCCCTGCTTGGCGAAGGCCTGCGCGATGGCCAGGCCGATTCCCCGGTTGCCACCGGTCACCAGCACGGTACGGGCCACGGTTCCTCCTTGCGAGTGCACAGCACGGACGGCTCGGAGCCTAGGCGTTACCCGCAAGTAAGCGCTAACGGGTGTGGCGTCCCACCCAGGTACGACGTGGGGATCAACCTGCGGGGGCACGCCTGGTGGCGCCCTCGGCCCGTAGCCTCCGGGTGGTGAGCCGGCAACCGATCGCCGTGACCCTCGGCGCCCTGCGGCAGACCCTGTGGGGCCTGGACGCCCCACCCGACCGGTCGGTGCTGGCCCGTTGGCCCAGGCTGGCCCGCTACGCCGCCCCGGTGGGGTTGCTCGCCGCGCTGGGCCTGTTCCTCATCACGCTGAACGTGGAGAGCGAGTGGGGGTTGCCGACGCCGATCGCGCTGCTGTTCGCGGCGATGACCGTGGCGCCGCTGTTGGCGCTGCCCCGGTTTCCGCTGCTGGCCTGGCGGCTGACGGTGGTGGCCCTGCTGGTGTGCACGTTCAACGCGCCCGCCGACCAGGCCTGGCCGTGGACTCCGCCGCTGACGCTCGGGTCGATCGCGGTGCTGGCGGTGGTCGTCGCGCGGGTCGATCGGCCGGTGCTGGTCTGGGTCGTGGTGATCAGCACGGTGCCGGTGCTCACCCTGGTGCGTCCCGACAACCGGGCCGCCGTCCTGCTGCTGCTCGGCGCGCTGGCGATCGTCGGCGACCTGTACCGGCACAACAGGTTGTCCCGGCGGGCTCTCGCGGCGCAGACCGAGTTGAGTGAGCGGGAGCAGGAGCGTCGCGCCGTCCTGGAGGAACGCACCCGGATCGCCCGCGAGCTGCACGACGTGGTGGCGCACCACATGTCGCTGATCGCCGTGCAGGCCGAGACCGCGCCGTACCGGCTCGGCGACGTGCCCGCCCCCGCCACCGCGGAGTTCGTCGCCATCGCCGGCTCGGCCCGCGACGCGCTGACCGACATGCGGCGGCTGCTGGGGGTGCTGCGCAGCGAGGCCAGCGGGCCGCAGACCACCCCGCAACCCGACCTGGCCGACCTGGGCGCGATGGTGGACGCGGCCCGCCGTGCCGGGCTGCCGGTCACCCTGGAGGCCGGCCCGTCGGGGCCGGTGCCCGCACCGGTCGGCCTGGCCGCGTACCGCATCGTCCAGGAGGGCCTGGCGAACGCGGCCCGGCACGCGCCCGGCGCCGCGGTGCGCGTCACCGTCCGTTCCGGTCCGTCCGGTCTGGAAGTACGCGTCGACAACTCCCCGCCCGACGTCCGACCGACAGTCGACGGCGGCCCGGGACACGGGCTGACCGGCATGCGGGAGCGCGCGACCTCGCTGGGCGGTACGTTCACCGCCGGACCGCTGCCCGACGGCGGGTACGCCGTGGTGGCCGAACTGCCGTACGAGGTGGGGAGCGCAGAGGCATGATCAAGGTGCTGATCGCCGACGACCAGGCGATGGTCCGTCAGGGCTTCGGCGCGCTGCTCGCCGCCCAGCCGGACCTGCTCGTGGTGGGCGATGCCGCCGACGGCGCGCAGGCCGTGGCCGCCGCCCGCCGGCTCGACCCGGACGTGGTGCTGATGGACGTGCGGATGCCGGTCCTGGACGGGTTGGAGGCCACCCGCAAGCTGCTGGGTGACCGGTCGGCGCAGCGCCCCCGGGTGCTCATCCTCACGACATTCGACCTCGACGACTACGTGTACGAGGCGCTGCGGGCCGGTGCCAGCGGTTTCCTGCTCAAGGACGCCCCGGCGGCCGATCTGGTGCAGGCGGTGCGGGTGGTGGCGGCCGGGGACGCGCTGCTCGCCCCGGCGGTCACCCGCCGGCTGATCGCCGAGTTCGCGGCCCGCCCCGACCGCCGCCGGCCCCGCCCCACCGACCTGGCCGGGCTGACCCCCCGGGAGACCGAGGTGCTGCGGTTGATCGCCCGGGGCCGCAACAACGCGGAGATCGCCGGCGACCTGGTGGTGGCCGAGCAGACGGTGAAGACGCACGTCGGGCGGATCCTCGCCAAGCTGGGGCTGCGTGACCGGGCCCAGGCCGTGGTGCTGGCGTACGAGACCGGTCTGGTCGCCGCCGGCGAGTAGCAGCGGTCTCGTCGCCGCCGGCGAGTAGCACCGGGGAGCCACCCGGGAGACGGCTCCCCGGCACGACGCCCGCGACCCGTGCGCCACCGCACTCTTCCTCCGGACGACATTCCGGAAGGGGAGAACGCGCATGCGACGACGAGGTGCCGCCCGTGTGGCGCTGAGCGCACTGCTCGGTGTGAACCTGATTCTGCCCAGCAGACCGGAGCCGGTCGCGGCTACGGGGTTCGTCGAGGCGTACCCGGTGACGGCGGCGGCGATGCGCGCGGCCGGCCACCCGTACGCGGACTGGGTGGCCGACGGACGCCGGTTCCTGACCTTCGACGCGCGCGGTGACGGCCGCGCGGTGGAGGTGCTCGGCGACCTGGCCGACGCGGACCGGATCGCGGTGCTGGTGCCGGGGGTGGGCAGCACGCTCGCCGACTTCGACCGGGGGCTGGGCGGGGTGGCCGGGCGCGCGCCGGCGGTACAGGCCGCGCAGCTGTATCGGCGGCTGCGCTCGACCGACCCGTCGGCGCGGGTCGCGGTGCTGGCCTGGCTCGGCTACGACCCGCCCGACGGGGTGGTGGCCGCCGTCAGCGACGCGAGCGCCCGGCGCGGGGCGATCGGGCTGGCCGGGCTGCTGCGGGAGCTGGCGACGCGGCGTCCCACCGCGACGATCACGGTGATCGGGCACAGCTACGGGGCGCTGGTGGCGGCGCTCGCGGCGGCACACGCCCCGGCGCAGGTCGGCGACGTGGTGAGCCTCGGCGGTGTCGGCGCGGGGGTGCAGCGTGCCGACGAGTTGCGCGACGGCCTGCGGTTCTGGGCTGCCGAGGCGTCCTCCGACTGGATCCGCCGGGTGCCGGGGGTGCGGCTGCCCGGTCTCGGGTACGGGCGTCGCCCGGGCGACCCGGCGTTCGGCGCCCGGCCGCTGCCGGTGGACGGGGTGTCCGGGCACGACGGCTACCTGGCGACGGGCAGCGCCACGCTGGGCGCGCTCGCGGGGGTCGTGCTGGGCACCGGGCCGGTCGAGGACGCGCGGTGAACCGCGACCGCGCGGTCGACGCGCTGCGGGCGTACGCGATCGGTGGGGTCGTGCTCGGGCACTGGCTGGTCACCGGTCTGGTGCTGGCCGGGGACGGCGGCCTGCACCAGGCCAGTCCGTTGGCCACGCTGCCCGGCCTGGCCCCGGTCACCTGGGTGTTGCAGACACTCGGCCTGTTCTTCTTCGCCGCCGGCTTCGGCTCGGCACGGTCGCTGGCCGGGCACCGGGGCGGGTGGGGCGGCTGGCTGGCCCGCCGGACGCGTCGTCTGCTGCTACCCGCGGTGGCGCTGCTCGGCACGGGTGCCGCGGTGCTGCTGGCCGCCACCGTGGCGGGGGCACCGGACGACACGCTCGCCGTGGGGCTGCGGCTCGCGGTCAGTCCGCTGTGGTTCCTGGCGCCGCTGCTGCTCCTCGTCGCGTCGAGCGGCCCGCTGCGCGCGGCCGTACGCCGATGGGGGGTCGCACGCTGCGCGCTGCCGGCGGTGGCCGTGGTGGCGGTGAGCGACCTCGTGGTTCGTCTGCTTCCGGACGGTGTCACCGTGCCGCCGGTCAGCGTGGTGGCGGCCTGGTCGGTGCCGTACCTGCTCGGCCTGGCGTACGCCGACGGGCGGCTGGGTGGACGGCGGACGGCCGCCCTGCTGGCGACGGGCGGGGGCGTCACGCTGGCCGTGCTGCTGGCGGCGGGTTACCCGGTCAGCGCGGTCGGGGTGCCCGGGGCCGGCGTGTCCAACCTCAACCCGCCGTCGCTGCTGGCGGTGGCGCTCGCGGTCACCCAGGTCGGGGTGGGCCTGCTGGCCCGACCAGGGTGGGAGCGGTTGCTGGCCCGGCCGCTGCCCGCTCGGGTGGTGAGCAGGTTGAACAGCGACGCCGTGCGGATCTACCTGTGGCACCAACCGGTGCTGGTCGGGGTGACCGCGCTCACCGCACGAGGTGGCCTGCCCCTACCCGGGCTGCACACCGCACCGGACGGCCCGGGGTGGCTGCTCGCCCGGTGCTGTTGGCTACCGCTGCTGGCCACGGTGCTGGCCACGGTGGTGCGTACGGGTCGCCGGAGCGGGTCCACGGACCGCCCCGGCGGGTCGCGCCGGCCGGGCGGTGGAGCGTTCGCCGGCCGGTCGGCCGAGTGCGTGCCCGTGCCGACGCAGGTGTACGATCATCAACGTTCGGACCGGGCCGACTTTCAGGAGGTGATCGCTGTGCGAGATAGCGATCCTCCTAGTCGTGGCCGGGCCGATGGTCAGCCCCGCTGAGCCACGACTCAGCCTGGCGAGCTGACCCCGCTCCGCTCCCCCACCACCTCGGCGAACGCCGTGGTGTGTGCCGCACCGTCCGGTCACCGGACGGTCGCCGGGAGCCGCCCGGTCACGACTTCGTGTGCGCGTCCCCACCCCCTGCGGTCCGCCCCCGCACGCGGACCGTCCAGCCGCCACTCGGAGTTGTCCATGAGCCGCTACGTCGCCCCGCTGGGCTTCACCCTCGCCGCCGTCTGGGTGGCCGTCGTCTTCGTCCTGGCCGGTGGCGGTCACTGACCACCACCGGCCGTCCCTCCCCTGACGGTCCTCTCCCCTGGTCGTCAGCTGACCCGGTCGGCCCAGGCCGTCAGCTGCCCCGGCCTTCGGTCAGAGCATCCGCTGACCCGGTCGAAGGTCAGAGCATCCGCGACGACCAGAGCAGGCTGAGCGCGCCGGCGCAGAGCGCCAGCAGCAGCGCCACCCCGGCGTACCACTGCGTCACCTCGCGCGGCTCGGTGCGGAAACCGATCGAGCTGCCCATGTCCTGGTAGACCTGCTTCAGCTCGCTCACCGAGGCAGCCTCGTAGAAGTAGCCCTCGGTGCTCTCGGCCAGCTCGGCAAGGGCCAGCCGGTCCACCGGCACCCGCTGGAGCTGCCCGCCGATGTCGACCTGACCCGTGTCCGTGCCGAACGCGATAGTGGAGACCGGCACGTTGGCCGCCTGCGCGGCAGCGGCCGCCTCCTCCACCGACCGGCCGGAGGTCCGGAAACCGTCCGACAGCAGCACGATCCGCGCCGGTGGGATACCCGCCGCGCCGTCAGCCGGGACCGACCGGATCGCCTCCAGGCAGGTGAACACCGCCTCGCCCGTCGCGGTCGCCTCGGCCAGCACCAGACCGTCGATCGCGGCGGTCACCGCGTCCCGGTCCTTGCCCGGCGGCACCAGCACGTTCGCCGCCTTGGCGAACGACACGAGGCCCAGGTTGTAGCTCTCCGGCAGCTCGGCCACGAACTGCTTCGCCGCCTCCTGCGCGGCCTCCAACCGGTTCGGCGCCACGTCGTCGGCCTGCATCGACAGCGACACGTCGATGGCGAGCATCACGGTCGCCCGCTCCAGCGGCTCCTTCGTGTCCATCGCCGGTCGGGCCAGGGCCGTGGCGAGCACCAGCAGGCAGAGCAGGAACGCGGTCGCCGGGACGTGCCGCCGCCAGCCGAGGCCCTTCGGCGCGACGGTACGCAGCAGGTCCACGTTGGTGAACCGCATCGCGTACGCCCGGCGGTGCAACTGCCGCCACACGTAGAACCCGGCGAGCGCGAGCACCGGCAGCACGGCCAGCAGCCACCACGGTTGCAGAAAACGGATCATCGTGTCGTCCCCCGGGTACGCGCGTGCCGCTGCGCGGCCACGAAACGCACCATGTCCAGCAGCCAGTCTCGGTCCGTACGCAGACGCAGGTGGGCCGCGCCGGCACCGCGCAGCGCGGCGGCGATCGTGGCCCGTTGGGCGGCTGCGGCCTCGGCGTAGCGCTGCCGCAGCCGGGGGTCCGCGGTCTGCACCTCGTGCAGCTCACCGCTCTCCGGGTCGACCACCGGCAGCACCCCCACGTCGGGCAGCTCCAGCTCACGCGGGTCGACCACCTCGATCGCCAGCACGTCGTGCCGTACGCGCAGCTTGCGCATGGGCCGGGCCCACTGCTCGGCCGGTGCCAGGAAGTCCGAGACCACCACAGCCACCCCGCGCCGCCGGGGCGGGCGGTTGAGCATGTCGACGAGTGCTCCCAGATCACCTCGACCGGGCTGGATCGCCGTACCGGCGACGGTACGCAGCAGACCCTGCGCCTCCTTGCGACCGGAGCGGGCCGGCAGGCGGGTGAACGCGCCGGGACCGGCCGGAGGCGGGCCACCCCGCCAGCGCCGCGCCGGCGCGGACGCGCCGCCACCGGTGCCGATCACCGCGCCGATGCGGTTGCCGCCGCGCACGGTCAGGTGGGTGATGGCAGCGGCGGCCGCCACCACCACCTCCCGCTTGAGCCACTGCCCGGTGCCGAAGTCCAGACTGGCCGAGAGGTCCAGGGCCAGCCAGGTCTCCAACTCCCGGTCCGCGACCGTCCGTCGCACGTGCGCGGTCGTGGTCCGCGCGGTCACCGGCCAGTCCATCCGGCGTACGTCGTCGCCGGGGCGGTACTCCCGCGACTCCCCCGCCTCGCTGCCCGGGCCGGGGAGCAGGCCGGCGTAGTCGCCCTGGAGCAGACCGTCGAGCTTGCGGGTGACCAACAACTGGAGCCGGGACAGCACGGCCTCGCTGCGGTCGGCCAGAGGGGCGGGTCGAGGGGTGGGTGAGGTCACGGTCGCTGCCCGGGCCAGCCCGCACCCGGCGGTGGGACGGTCGACGGCGGGGTGGCCTGCTGTCGGGGCGCGACCGACGGGAGCGGGATGGTCGACATCACCCGCTGCACGATGTGGTCGGCCGGCACGTCGTCGGCGAGCGCGTCGTAGCTGAGCACCAGCCGGTGCCGCAGGATGTCCGGGGCGATGTCCTGCACGTCCTGCGGCAGGGCGTAGTCGCGGCCCCGCAGCAGCGCCAGCGCCCGGGTGGCCCGGACCAGACCGAGCGAGGCGCGCGGGCTGGCGCCGTACTGGATCAGCTGGGCGACGTCCGGCATGCCGTGCTCGGCGGGCGCGCGGGTGGCCAGCACCAGACGTACCGCGTAGTCGACGAGCGCGTTGTGCACGAAGACCTGGTCGGCCTTGCGTTGCAGGGCGATCAACTCGGGGGTGTCGAAGACCGCCGTCGGCTCCGGCGCGGCAACGCCCATCCGGTAGACGATCTCCCGCTCCTCGGCGTCGGTCGGATAGCCCACGACGATCTTCATGAGGAAGCGGTCCCGCTGGGCCTCCGGCAGCGGGTAGACGCCCTCCTGCTCGATCGGGTTCTGGGTGGCCATCACCAGGAACGGGTCGGGCACCCGGTGGCTCTCGCCGCCGATGGACACCTGCCGCTCGCTCATCACCTCCAGCAGCGCCGACTGCACCTTGGCCGGCGCACGGTTGATCTCGTCGGCGAGCAGGAAGTTGACGAAGACCGGGCCCAACTCCACGTCGAACTTCTCGCTCGACTGCCGGTAGATCCTGGTGCCCATGATGTCGGCCGGCACCAGATCCGGGGTGAACTGCACCCGGGCGAAGGACCCGCCGACGACCTTGGCGAGGGTCTCCACGGCCAGGGTCTTGGCGACGCCGGGCACACCTTCGAGCAGGCAGTGGCCGCGGGCGAGCAGCGCGACGAACATCCGCTCGACCATCCGGTCCTGGCCGACGATCACCCGTTTGATCTCGAACAACGCCTTCTCCAGCAGGGTGGCGTCCTGCGCGGGCGTGGTCACCGGGGCGGGCGCCTGCGGTGCCGCCCCGTTCGGCGTCGGGGCGTCGGGCGTGGTCGGCTGGGCCACCGGTCCTCCACAGCGTTCGTCGGTCGTCGCGGCTGATGCGGTATCAAGACTCGCATGCCTTCCTGAGTGCCGAGGTGGGGAGAACCCGAAATTCGCCGCGCCGTCCCGACCACCGAATCGCGCGTCACGGGTGGACAGGGACCGGGCCGCCGTGTGTACGATTCATCCCGTCGCCGGGCGGCTCCCCCCGTGGCCGCCCGGCGCTCAAACTTTTTCCGTCCGGCCGCCCTAGACTGGCCCGGATGAGCGCCCCCACTCCTGCCGACGAAGCCCTGGTCTGCTCGGCCCGGGGCTGCCGCGCCCCCGCCGTCTCGGCGCTGGAGTGGAACAATCCCCGCCTGCACACCGCCGATCGGCGCAAGACGTGGCTGGCCTGCGCCGAGCACCGTGACACCCTCGGGGCGTTCCTGGACGCCCGGGGCTTCCTCCGTACCGTCACTCCGGTGTCCGGATCGCCTACCCTCGACATGTGAGCGAGCGATGAGGCACAGCAGCGTGGCGTCTCGCGTGGCGGCGCGGGACACGCAGAACGGATCCCGTCGGTGAGCGCGGAGGACCGCGCCGAAATCCCGACCTCTCCCGACCCCGACGCCCCACCGGCCCTGCCCGGCCCCACCGCCCCGACCCGGGCGACCTCCCCAGCCGCTGCGCCGCCCGGCGTCGCGCCGCCGCCCGGCGCGTTCCCCGCGCCCGGCACGCTCGGCCCGGACCCGTCTCCCCCGGACGTGTCGTCGCCAGCCCCGTTGCCGCCGAACGCCGTTCCCCCGTCCGACAGCCACCACGACGTTTCCTCGTCGCCGCCCGACCTGCCGCCCCCCGGGCTCCTGCCGGCCGGGCGTGACCCCGCCGCGTCGAGACACGGCCCGTTGGAGCCGTGGCCCGACACCGTCCAGTGGCAGCCGATCTCCGCCGACCTGATCTGGGTGGAGCTGATCCGGCTCGCGCTCGTGGTGGCCGTCGGCCTGGCCGTCACCGCGATCGGCTGGGCGCTGAGCGGCCACTGGCTGTTCGGTCTCGCCCTCGCCGTCGTACTGGTGCTCGGCGGGTGGCGGGCCACTGCCATCGTCCGGGCGGTACGCGCCTGGGGCTACGCCGAGCGCGACGACGACCTGCTCGTGCGGCACGGGCTGCTGGTCCGTCGGCTGTCGATCGTCCCGTACTCCCGCATGCAGTTCGTCGACGTGAGCGCCGGCCCGCTGGAACGCGCCTTCGACCTGGCCACCGTGCAGTTGCACACGGCCGCGGCCGCCAGCGACGCACGGGTACCCGGCCTGCGTCCGGCCGAGGCGTCCCGACTGCGCGACCGGCTCACCGCGCTCGGCGAGGACCGGGCGGAGGGGCTGTGACCGGCCGCGCGGGCGACCCTCGGCGACGCCGGGAGCCGGCCCGATGAGCGAGAGCCCCGTCGAGCCGGGCACCCGACCGCCGCCCTCCGACGGCGGCGCGTTCCCGCCCGGCACGCCGCACCCGGTCGGCACGCCACAACCGCCCGGCACGCCGCATCCGGTCGGCACGCCGCAGGCCGCGGGGTCGCCGTACCCCGTCGGGCCGGCGCAGGCGGCCGGGCCGGCGCAGGCGGTTCAGCCCTGGCCGGCGCCGGGGGGCGGTGGTGACGGCGAGCCTCGGCAGCGGCTGCACCCGCTCAGCCCGCTGCTGCACGGTGCCAAGTCGCTGGTCGTGGTGATCGCCGGCCTGTCCTGGTCGACGCTGTCGCGGGTCGGCTTCGGTTGGTTCGCCGCCATGGTGGTGGTGCTGGCGCTCGGCGCGACGGTGCTGTCGGTGATCAGTTGGTACAACACCGGCTACCACGTGGTGGGTCGTGAGCTGCGGGTGTACGAGGGGCTGCTGTGGCGGCGTACCCGGGCGATTCCGCTGGAGCGGTTGCAGGCCGTGGAGGTGGTCCGGCCCCTGCTCGCCCAGCTCACCGGCCTGGCCGAGCTGCGCCTGGAGGTCGTCGGCGGGGGCAAGACCGAGGCGCCGCTGGCGTACCTCGGGGTGGCCGACGCATCCCGCCTGCGCGAGCGGTTGCTGGCGCTCGCCGGCCGGACGGCGGCACCCGACACCACCGCGCCCGCGACGCCGGCCGAGGCGGCGACGGCCGTGCCGGGCCGGCCACTGCATGCGGTACGCAACCAGAACCTGCTGGTCAGCCAGTTGCTCACCCCGCAGGCGTTCCTGCTCCCGTTCGGTGTGGCCTTCGTCGTGGTGCAGTTCGTCACCGCCGGGTCGTGGTCGTTCATCGCGGTGGCCAGCACGCTGACCGCGATGGCCGGTGTGCTGCTGCAACCGATCCGCCGGGTCCTCGACGACTGGAACTTCCGGCTGGCCCGCGACGGCGGCACCCTGCGGGTGCACAACGGCCTGCTGGAGACCCGGGCGCAGACCGTGCCGCTGGACCGGGTCCAGACCGTACGGGCCACGTGGCCGCTGCTGTGGCGGGTCAACGACTGGCTGCGACTGAGGTTGGAGGTGGCCGGCTACTCGATCGCGGAGGCCGACGACCGCAACCGGCCGGACCGGCTGCTGCCGGTGGGCGACCTGCCGACCGCCACGATGATCGTCGGCGAGGTGCTACCCGGCGTACGCCTGGACGCGCTCATACTGAGCCCGCCACCGCCCCGGACGCGCTGGCTGCACCCACTCGGACGCGGCGCGCTCGGTGCGGGCCTGTTCGAACGGGTCTTCGCCACCCGGTCCGGGCTGCTCACCCGGGAGTTGGCGATCGTGCCGTACGCGCGGATCCAGAGCGTGCGCGTCGTGCAGGGGCCGGTGCAACGCCGGCTGGGGCTGGCCACCGTGTACGCGGACACGGCCGGCGGCTCGGGCGCGGCGGCCCAGGACCGCGACCTCGCCGAAGCCTGGTCCCTGGCAGCCGAACTGACCACCCGAGCAACCGCCGCCCGCCACCAAACCCCCGAACCCCCAACCCACTGACCCACCCCCACCCCCACCCCCACCCCCACCCCCACCCCCACCCCGGTTGATCATGAAGTTATTGCCCCGACACGCCGACGCGAGGAGCAATAACTTCATGATCACCGGGGGAAGGGACGGGGCGGAGGGGGCGGGGCGGGGGCGGGCGGGGCGGGGGGCGGGGCTGTTAGTGGTTGGCCGGGACGGGCGGGGTTGGGGTTTCGGTGGGTGGGGGTGGGAGTGGGGGTGGGGGTGCGGTAGCGACGGGTGTGGTGGGGGGTTGGGTGGCGCGGTGGGCGCGCCAGGTCCTCCAACCCCGCTCGGCCAGGCCGACCACCAGGTAGGTCAGCCCGACGTACGTCCAGCCCACCAGTACGTCGATCACGTAGTGCTCGCCGGAGTAGACCAGGGTGAAGGTCATCGCCAGCGGGTACGCGAGCAGTAGTGGCCACCACCGGCGGCGGGTGGTGTGCAGGAAGAACAGCACCACGAACAGCGCCCACGCGGTGTGCAGCGACGGCATCGCGGCGACCGGGTTCGAGGCGATCTGGCCGGCGTTGAGCACGTTGCCGGCGCCGTGCATGCCGAACACCTTCCAGCCCCGGGTGGAGATCCGGGCGACCTCGGTGAGCAGGCCGTTCTGCGCGGCCCACCACGGCGGGGCGGCCGGATAGATGAAGTAGGTGGCCAGCCCGGCGGCGCACAGGAAACCCCAGCGGCGCATGTAGGCGGCCCAGCGGTGCCGGTCGCGCAGCCAGAGGACGGCGGCGGCGGCCAGCGCCACCACGAAGTGCGAGAAGTACACCCAGCTCGCCGCGATGTCCCACCAGTGCACCTGCGGGCGGTACAGGTGCTCCTGCAGCCAGACGGTGGGCACCTCCCCACCGGTGGCCCAGCCGAACATGAACCGGTCGGCGACGATCAACTCCATGGCGTGCGGGGTGGCGCCGTTGTCGGCGAACCCGCGCGACAGGTTGTACGCGGCAAGCAGCAGCACCACCGGTACCCAGTCCCGGGCGAAGCGCAGGTGGCTGCGCCACGGGCGGTCGCTGTTCCAGGCGATGGTCCCGAGCCAGATCCAGACGAAGGCGTACGCCGGGTCGGTGGGGAGACCGACGCCGAGCCACGCGGCGACGAAGGCGACCGCCCAGATCGTCATGGCGACGATGCGCCGGCGGCCCGCTTCCGGGGACGCGGGTGGGTCGGTCCGGGCGGGGGGCTGGGGGTCAGTCACGACGGCCATCGCGGTCAAGGTTAACGACGGCTACGGCATCGACCGACGGGTACCACCCGGCGGGGCGCCGCACGGTTGGAGGGTGGGCGGCGCCGGGATCGCCGGGCGCGTGCTCGGCAGGCTCGGGGAGCACCTAGGCTGGCGACCATGCAGGAGCAGCCCGAGCCGGCCTTCGCGCCGGGTCTGACCGCCCAGGTCGAGCTGACCGTCACCGACGCGGACACCGCCCAGGCGGTCGGTTCGGGGGACGTACCGGTGCTGGGCACACCCCGGGCGCTCGCGCTCGCGGAGGCCGCCACCGTCGCGGCCACGGCCAGCGCGATGCCACCCGGGTCGACGACTGTGGGCATCCGGGTCGAGCTGGAGCATCTCGCGCCGACGGTGGTGGGCCGCACGGTGCGGGCGCAGGCGCTGCTGGCGACGGTCGACGGTCGCCGGTTGTCGTTCGAGGTGACCGTCGCCGACGGCGACCAGACGGTGGCGCGGGGCCGGGTGGACCGCCTCCTGGTGGACCGGCAACGCTTCGTCGACCGGGCCGGGCGGTCGTCGTGAGCGCCGGGTTCGTCGAGGTCGCCGACCGGGTGTACGTGCGGGGCGAGCCCCTGCTGCGGGTCAACGTCACGCTCGTCGTCGGCGACGACGGAGCGCTGCTGGTGGACACGCTCTCCTCGGCCGGGCAGGCCGCCGAGCTGGCCGAGGCCGTCCGAGCGGTCACCGACCGTCCGCTGACCCTCGTCAACACGCACCACCACTACGACCACTGCTTCGGCAACGCCGTCCTGGCCGGCGACCCGGCCCGCCCGGTGTACGCGCACGAGCGGGCCGCCGCCGCGCTGCGCGACGAGCCGGAGCGGCTGCGCCGGGAGGCGTACGAGGAGGTGCGCGCGGAGCACCCGGAGCTGGCCGCCGACCTGGCCGACACTGCGCTGCTGGCCCCGACGCACACGGTGCACACCGAGACGACGCTCGACCTGGGTTCTCGACGGGTGGTGCTGCGGCACCCGGGGCGTGGGCACACCGACGCCGATCTGGTGGTGCACGTTCCCGACGCCGATGTGCTCGTCGCCGGCGACCTGGTGGAGCAGAGTGGTCCGCCCGCCTTCGAGGACTCGTACCCCCTGCAGTGGCCGGACGCGGTCGCGGACCTGCTGCGGCTGACGACCGCGCGCACGGTCGTCGTGCCGGGTCACGGCGATCCGGTGGACGTCAATTTCGTGCGTGCCCAGCACGCGGGGCTGGTGCGGCTGGCCTGGCTGATCCGGGCCGCGCACACCGGCGACGCGCACCCGGAGCGGGTGGCCGCCGAGGCGCCCTTCGGTGCCCGAGCGGCCCTGATCGCCGCGCGCCGCGGCTACCGGGAGCTCAACGGCGAAAGCTGAGCGCCCGACCCCCGTCGATCTTGCACTTCCTGCGGCGACATAGCCCCGGATAAGGGACATATCGTCAACAGGAAGTGCAAGATCGGCGCGGAGGAGAGGGCGGAGCTAGACCCCCGTGCGGCGCCACTGCTGGCTTGCGCTGGTGGTGCAGGTGGACTGGACGGCGCGGGCGCCGTCGGTGGTGGCGGCGTTGAGGATGGTCAGGCACTTGTTGCTGTGCCTGGCGATGAGCTGTACCGCGCCCGTGCCTGGGTCCTGCACGCGCCACTGCTGGTTGGTGCCGCCGTTGCAGGTCCACTGGGTCACTCGGACGCCGTCGCCGGTGGCGCTCGCACCGCCGTACACGTCCAGGCACTTGCCGCTGTGCGCGCTGATCACCGTCTGGTAGCCGCCGCCGGCGTCCTGGAACCGCCACCGCTGGTTGGGCTGCCCGTTCGCGGCCCACTGCACGATGTCGGCGCCGTCGTTCGTCGCGTTGTTGGAGACGTCCAGCAGCTTCCCGCTGTGCTGGGCGGTGAGGGTGTACGCGGACGGCACCGGCACCGTGGTGCCCGGGGTCAGCCGGTACAGCCCGGCACCGTGGGCCGGCAGGGAGCGGGTGAGCGTGCCGTTGACCGTGCCGAGGGATGCGCCGGACCACAGGTCGGTCACGGTGGCCGATCCGATTCCGAGGTCGGCCAGGTTGACCGAGACGTTCGCCGCGCTGCTCTCGCGGTTGAACAGGGCGACGTAGCGGTCGGTGCTGCCCGGCACGTCGGCGGTCCACACCTGCCGGGTGCCGCCGGAGAGCTGACGGTTGTTCGCGCTGTTCTGGTCGACGGCCAGGACTGCGGCGTTCGTCATCAACGCCAGATCCGAGGCGCGGTTCTCCACCAGGTTGCCGCCCCACATCAGCGGCGCCCGGTTGATCGCCCAGAGCGTCATCAGGGTGCGCTGCTCGTCGGCGCTCAGGTTGGAGTAGCGCGGCGATCCGACCGGCCCGTACTTGGAGAGACGGCCGATGGGGATCATGTCCGGGTCGGGCCACGCGCCGGTGCCGCGGTACGGGGTCCAGTTGCGGAGTTGGTCGAAGAGGGCGTCGACGGACGACCAGTTGTCCCACAGGTCGTTGACGATCCGCCACATGTGCGCGTTGGCCTGGACGTGGCCTCCGCTGGCCAGCGGGGTCGCACCCGGCGACAGGCTCAGCACCATGGGACGGCCGCTGTGCTGGATGGCCAGCTTGTAGCCCTCGACCTCCGCCTGGCGGTAGGTCGGGGCGGCGATGTCGTCCACCTTGACGAAGTCGATCCCCCAGGACGCCAGCAGTTGGAACACCGAGTCCAGGTAGCTCTGCGCGCAGGGGTTGGACATGTTGAGGCCCCACATGAGGTTGAGCCAGGCCGCCGTGGTGCTGTTGTTGATCTGGTTGGCGCGGCAGGTGGTGCCGAGGATCGGGACGTTGTCGGCGACCGCCTGGCGGGGGATGCCCCGCATCAGGTGGACCCCGACCTTCAGTCCCTGCGCGTGGATGTAGTCGGCCAGGGGCTTGAACCCGTTGCCGCCCGCCGCGGAGGGGAACCGGGTGGTGTCGGGCAGCAACCGCCCGTTGCCGTCCATGCCGAGCCGGGGTTGCAGGTTCGAGTCCTGGTTGGGGCTGTTGTTGTGTCGCCCGGGGTAGTACCAGGCCCAGTCGATCACCACGTACTGCCAGCCGACCTGGCGCAGGTTGGTGGCCATGTAGTCGGCGTTGGCCCGTACGTCGGCCTCGGTGACGCTCCAGTTGAACGAGTCGTAGCTGTTCCACCCCATCGGCGGGGTGCTGGCTGTTTCGTTGTCCCAGGCGAGCGCCCGCTCCGGCGGGCTGGCGGCCACGCCGGTTGCGGCCACCAGGACGACGACGAGGATGGCGGCGAGGCGGCGGAATGTCGGTGGTACCAGGACGAGTCTCATCGGAGCCTCCCGGATAACACGCTGGAAATAGGCAGACGCCGATGTTAACGTTCACATAACGTGGCCGTCAACCAGTCGTCACCACTCCTCAGACGCCGAAGCGGCGCTCGACGTCGGCGCGCGTGGGCATGGCGGTGGCCCCGCCCGGCGACTCGCAGACCAGGCCGGCGACCCGCAGCGCGAACGCCACCGAATCCACCCAGCCGGCCGGGTCGGCCGGCTCGCCGTCGCGCAGCAGGCCGGCGATCAACGCGGCCATGACCGAGTCACCGGCGCCGGTGGCGTCGACGGCGTCGACCTTCGGGGCCGGCACCCGCACGGGGTCGGCCTCGGCGGCGGCCAGCACCGCGCCGGCCGCGCCGAGCGTCACCACCACGGTGGAAGCCCCGAGTTCCCGCAGGTACGCGGCGACGCCCTCGACCGGCTCACCCGGATACAGCAGCCCGGCGTCGGCGCTGCTCAGCTTGACCAGGTGCGCTCCCGCGGCGAACTCCGCCACCACCCGTCGCAGCCCGTCCAGCGCGGCCGGCCCGTCGAGCAGTCGCGGGCGGACGTTCGGGTCGAGGACCCGCAGACCCGTGGCGAGCGACCAGGCCCTGCGGGCGGCGGCCAGCGTGCCCGGCTCGAGCAGCACGATCGAGCCGCAGTAGAGCACGTCGGCGCCCTCGGTCAGCGCCAGGTCCAGGTCGTCCGGGCCGAGCAGCCCGTACGAGGGTGGCTCGCCGTAGAAGCGGAAGTCCGGTTCCGGGCCCGCGTACGTCACCACCGCGAGCGTGGTCGGCGCGGGCACCGCGACCGCCCCGGCCAGGCCCACCCCGACCTCGGTCAGGAAGCCGCGGATTCGCCCGCCCAGCGCGTCGTCGCCGAGCGAGCCGACGAACTGCGCCGCCCCGCCGAGGCGGGTCACCCCGACGGCGACGTTGAGCGGGCCACCACCGATGGCCTGCCGGTAGACCCGTTCCCCGTCGAGTTCGCCGTCGAGCAGGTCGACCAGCGCCTCGCCGAGCACAAGCGCGTACCCCATCGGAGTTCCCCTCGTCGTCGGCGGCCGCGACGGCCGTCTGCGACCAGGCTGGCACAGCGCACGGCCCGGCGAGCGGCGAAGGCCCGGGCCGCGCTCAGCCCGGGTGGTGGATCGGTCCGTCGAGCGCGGCCAGGGGACGTCCACTGCCGCCCCAGCGGGCGGCGACGATCTGCGCCGCCACGCTGACCGCGGTCTCCTCGGGGGTACGACCACCGAGATCCAGCCCGATCGGCGAGGCGAGCCGGTCGAGTTGCTCGGGGGCGAGCCCCGCCTCGCGGAGCAGCTTGTGCCGCTCGTCGTGGGTACGCCGCGAGCCCATCGCGCCGACGTACGCCAGCGGTTGGCGCAGGGCCAGCTCCAGCAGCGGCACGTCGAACTTCGGATCGTGGGTGAGCACGCAGACGACGGTGCGCCGGTCGACCCGGCCGGCGTCGACCTCGTCCCGCAGGTAGCGGTGCGGCCACTGCACCACCACCTCGTGCGCCTCCGGGAAGCGCCGGCCGGTGGCGAAGACGGGCCGGGCGTCGCAGACGGTCACCCGGTAACCGAGGAACGCGCCGATGCGGGCCACCGCCGCCGCGAAGTCGATCGCCCCGAAGACGATCATCCGGGGCGGAGTCGCGTACGCGGCCACGAACAGGCTCAGGCCGCTGCCCCGGCGCTGCCCCTGGTAGCCGTACCGCAGGACGCCGCTGTGCCCGGCGGCGAGCAGCCCGCGCGCGTCGTCGACCGCCGCGTCGTCCAGCCGGTCGTCGCCGAGCGAGCCCGTCACCTGCCCTCCGGTCAACACCAGCCGACGGCCCAGCCGCCCCGCCGGATCGGTCGACGCCGCGGTGTCGCCCGCGTCGGTGGCCACGCAGGTGACGACCGCGGCCGGTTCGCCGGCCTGCCGCGCGGCGGCGACCACGTCGAGCTGCGCCAGGGCGCCGTCGTCGAGCCGTTGGACGAACACGTCCAGCATGCCGCCGCAGGTCAGGCCCACCGCGTACGCCTCGTCGTCGCTGACGCCGTAGTGGACCAACTCCGGCACGCCGGTGTCGAGCACGTGGCGGGCCCTCTCGTAGAGGTCCGCCTCGACGCAGCCGCCGGAGACGCTGCCGGTGACCGACCCGTCGGCAGCGACGAGCATGGCGGCCCCGGGCGGCTGCGGCGCGGATCGCCAGGTGGCGACCACGGTGGCCAGGGCGACCGACTCGCCGGCCCGGCAGCGGCGGTGCAGCTCGTCGAACACGTCGGGCACGCGCTGCCGCCTCCTTCGTCTGCTCGGACGGCCGTCGTCGCCGTAGGAAGGCAGACCATCACTATAGGAGAGAACGGGCGGGGCCGATCGGAGTACGGACAAGCCCGGCACGGGCGCCCGCCGCGATTGACGCATCGAGGACCGACTATTGCGCCGGCGACGGGCGACGTGGTGGGATGACGCGTACCGGGCGGTGCGAGGGCTGCCGCGCCACCGGTTGCCGGGTTGGTTAGACGCGAGGGCACCGGTCCAGGACAGGACCGTCGATGGCGCGTGTCCCCCGGCCGATCTTCTGCCGGGGCGCGCCAGGGTGATCGTCGTATCCGCTTGCGGCGGGGCGGCCCAGGCGGCACGCCTCCCGAGTCAGGAGAACCCGTGAACCGTTTCCGTACGGCCGCAGTGCTCACCGCGGCCCTGACCCTTGCGCTGGGCGCCGTCGCCCTGGCGTCCAGTCCACAACCGGCGGCCGCGCACGGCGCGGCGATGACGCCCGGCGCCCGCACCTACCTCTGCTGGCAGGACGGCATGAGCCAGACCGGCGAGATCAGGCCGAACAACCCGGCGTGTGCCGCCGCCGTGGCGCAGAGCGGCACGAACTCGCTCTACAACTGGTTCAGCGTGCTGCGCTCCGACGCCGGTGGCCGTACCACCGGCTTCATTCCGGACGGGCAGCTGTGCAGCGGTGGCAACACCGGCTACCGGGGCTACGACCTGGCCCGCACCGACTGGCCGCTGACCCACCTGACCTCCGGCGCGCGGCTGGACTTCAAGTACAGCAACTGGGCGCACCACCCGGGCACCTTCTACTTCTACGTGACGAAGGACAGCTGGAGCCCCACCCGCGCGCTGGCCTGGAGTGACCTGGAGGAGCCGTTCCTGACGGTGACCAACCCGCCGCAGCGCGGCGCGGTCGGCACCAACGACGGTCACTACTACTTCAGCGGCAACCTGCCGTCGGGCAAGAGCGGCCGGCACATCATCTACTCCCGCTGGGTGCGTTCGGACTCGCAGGAGAACTTCTTCGGCTGCTCGGACGTGACCTTCGACGGCGGCAGCGGCCAGGTGACCGGTGTGGGTCCGGGTGGCAACAACCCGACCACCCCGCCGCCCACCACGCCTCCGCCCACCACGCCTCCGCCCACCACGCCGCCGCCCACCACGCCTCCGCCGACCACCCCGCCGCCGACCACGCCTCCGCCGTCCAGCGGTGGCTGCATGGCCGTCTACAAGGTGACCAGCACCTGGCAGGGCGGATTCCAGGGCGAAGTCACGATCATGAACCACGGCAGCACGCCGTTCTCCGGCTGGACCGCGAGCTGGACCTGGCCCAGCGGACAAGTGATCAACCAGATCTGGAGCGCCACACAGACGACGTCCGGCGCCTCGGTGACGGCCACGAACGTCCAGTACAACGGCACGGTCGCGCCGGAAGGCACGACGTCGTTCGGCTTCCTGGCCAGCAGCACAGGAACGAACAGCCTCCCGACGGTCACCTGCGCCCGTCGCTGAGGTCCCGCTGAAATGATCAAGAGGTTTGCGTCATCCGGAGCGCTTCCGGTGACGCAAACCTCTTGATCGACAGGGTGGGGTCCGTGGGTCAGCGGACCATGGAGCCGACCACCGGCTTCGTCAGCAGGGCCGACTGGTTGCGCTGGATGCCCGGGTCGAGCGTCTTGGCCACGAAGATGGCGTGCCAGATGCAGAAGATCAGCACCGTCCACACCTTGCGGGAGTGGTCGGCCTCCTCCCGCTTGTGCTCGTCGAGCAGCCGCAGCGCGTACGACAGGTCGAGCAGGTCACCCGCGCCGGAGGTGCTCAGCACGTGCCGGGCCCACTCGTACATCTCGCCGCGCAGCCAGACCCGGGTGGGGGTCGGGAAGCCCAGCTTCTTACGGTTGACGATCGCCGGCGGGACGACGCCCTGCAACGCCTGGCGCATCGCGTACTTGGTGGCGTCGGAGCGCGGCGGCAGCTTCAGGTCGACCGGGATCTTCGCCGCGACGTCGAACACCTCGCGGTCGAGGAACGGCACCCGCACCTCCAGCGAGTGCGACATCGAGATCCGGTCGGCCTTGACCAGGATGTCGCCGCGCAGCCAGGTGTAGAGGTCGACGTACTGCATCTTGGTGACGTCGTCCAGCTCGGTGCACTCGGCGTAGATCGGGGCGGTGACGTCCGTGTAGCGCACCGAGGGGTCGTAGCGGCGCATCAGGTGCTGCTTCTCCTCCTCGGTGAACATCCGGGCGTTGCCGTAGTACCGCTCCTCGATCGGGGTGGTGCCGCGCTCCAGGAAGCTCTTGCCCTTGACGCCCTGCGGAATCGCCTTGGAGACCGCGCGCAGCCCCTTCTGCACACCACCGGGCAGACCGTTGACGCTGCCCAGCGACAGCGGCTCCCGGTAGATCGTGTAACCGCCGAAGAACTCGTCCGCGCCCTCGCCGGAGAGCACCACCGTGACGTGCTCGGCGGCCTTCTTCGCCACGAAGTACAGCGGCACCAGCGCCGGGTCCGCCACCGGGTCGTCCAGATGCCAGACGATCTTCGGCAGCGCGTCGATCATGTCCTGCGGACCGATCTTGGTGGGGATGGTGGTGACGTCCAGGTGCCGCGCCGAGTCCTGGGCGACATCGATCTCGGAGTAGCCCGGGACGTCGTAGCCGACGGTGAACGTCAGGATGTTCGGGTTGAACTCGCGGGCCAGCGCGACCACCGCTGTCGAGTCGATGCCGCTGGACAGGAACGAGCCGACCGGCACGTCGGAGCGCATGTGCATGCGCACGCTCTCGCGCAGCGTCTCCCGGATCTCGTGGTAGAGCTTCTGCTCGTCGTCGACCGGCGCGGGCCGGAACACCGGCCGGTACCACCGCCGCACGTCGATCCGCCCGCCCGGGGTCCAGGTCAGGTACTCCCCCGAGCCGATACGGCTGATGCCCTTGTGCAGCGTGCCGGGCTCCGGCACGTACTGCAGGGTCAGGTAGTGGCTCAGGTTGGCCGCGTCGACGCCCGCGTCGCCCTGGTAGTTGCTGTGCGCGAACGGCAGCAGCGCCTTCTTTTCCGACGCCAGGTAGAGGCCGTCGGCGGTCTCCAGATAGTGCAGCGGCTTGATGCCGAAGTAGTCGCGGCCGCCGAACGCCCGCCGTTCCTGCCGGTCCCAGATGACGAAGGCGAACATGCCGCGCAGCCGGGTGAGCACCTGCTCGCCCCAGTAGTGGTAACCGGCGACGATCACCTCGCCGTCACCGGCGGTCGCGAACTGCGCCCCGAAGTCCCGGATCAGCTCGTCGCGCAGCTCGATGTAGTTGTAGATCTCACCATTGAAGGTCAGCAGGTAACGGCCGTTCGCGTAGGGCAGCGGCTCGTGGCTCGACGCGACGTCGATGATGGCGAGCCGCTTGTGGGCGAACACTCCGTCCGCGTACCGGCCGGACGCGTCGCCGACCACCTCGACCCCTGTCTCGTCGGGGCCGCGGTGGTGCAGGCATTCCAATGCTCCGGCGATGTGGTCGCGGTGCGCGGCGGCATTGCCGTTCGCGCTGAAGAAGGCCAGGAGTCCGCACATGGTCGTCATCTTTCCACGCGGTCTGTCGGCCCGTCGCAGCCGTCCGTCGTTCCGGGCCGCTCCCGGCCGCCACCACCGCAAACCGGGCGCGCGGTACCGTCGGGACCAGCCACGAGCGGAAGGGAGCGGCCCCATGACCGAGGAACGCACCGACGGTACGCCGACAGACGGCACGGAATCGCACGATCCGGACTTCCCGGAGGCGTTCCTGTCGTTCATGCGGCAGGGCTGGCGCGACACCGAACTTCCCGTCGGGCCCCGTCCCGAGGTCCCCAACTACGCGAAGCGGCGCGCCGCGCTCTCCGCCGCCTTCCCGGGCGAGACGCTTGTCATCCCGACCGGTGGTGAGAAGGTCCGCGCCAACGACACCACCTACCCGTTCCGGCCGGGCAGCGACTTCGCCTACCTGACCGGTGACCACGACCCGGACAGCGTGCTCGTGCTGCGCCCGAACGGCTCGGGGCACGACGCGACGCTGTACATGTGGCCCCGCTCGTCGCGGGAGACCGACGAGTTCTTCCGCAGCCGACACGGTGAGCTGTGGGTGGGCCGGCGACACACCCTCGGCGAGAAGTCCACCGAGCTGGACCTGCCCACCGCCGACCTGACCGGCCTGGAGGCGGCGCTGGCCGACCTGGCGCCGGCGCGTACCCGGGTGTTGCGCGGTTTCGACGCCCAGGTGGACGCGGCCGTGCGGTCCTACGACGGACCCCGCGACGAGGGCCAGCCCGCCCGCGACCGGGAGCTGGCCATTGCCCTCTCGGAGCTGAAGCTGGTCAAGGACGAGTGGGAGATCGCCCAGCTCCAGGACGCGATCGACGCCACCGTGCGCGGCTTCGAGGACGTGGCCCGCGTCCTGCCGGCCGACCGGGCCGTCTCCGAGCGGCTGCTGGAGGGCATCTTCGCCCTGCGCGCCCGCCACGACGGCAACGACGTGGGGTACGGCTCGATCGTCGGCGCCGGCGAGCACGCCACGATCCTGCACTGGGTGCACAACCACGGCGCCACCCGTCCGGGTGACCTGCTGCTGATGGACATGGGGGTCGAGGGGCGCAACCTCTACACCGCCGACGTGACCCGGGTGCTGCCGGTGAACGGCCGGTTCACCGCGCTGCAACGCCAGGTCTACGACATCGTGTACGCCTCGCAGCAGGCCGGCATCGACGCCATCCGCCCGGGCGTGAAGTTCAGGGACGTCCACCTGACCTGCATGCGGGTGCTCGCCGAGGGCCTGGCCGACCTGGGCCTGCTGCCGGTGAGCGTGGAAGAGGCCATGGACGAGAAGTCCTCGGTCTACCGGCGCTGGACGCTGCACGGCTTCGGTCACATGCTCGGCATCGACGTGCACGACTGCTCGAACGCCCGTAAGGAGACGTACCGTGACGGCGCCCTGGGCGAGGGCTACGTGCTCACCGTCGAGCCGGGGCTCTACTTCCAGCTGGAGGACGAGCTGGTCCCGGCGGAGCTGCGCGGCATCGGCATCCGGATCGAGGACGACGTGCTGGTCACGGCGACCGGCGCGATGAACCTGTCGGCGGGCCTGCCACGCACCTCCGACGACGTGGAGACCTGGCTGGCCGAGCAGCGCGAGGCCGGCCCCCGCCTGCCCGCCTGACCGTACGCGACACCCTGGCTCGGGCCGGACGCTCTGGCGTCCGGCCCGGCCCCATTTCCGGCCGCCCTTGGCACGTCTGTCCACCGCCAGATCGCCGACCTTGCGGTATCCAGCCGCCCGGATGCAGCGACATCGGCGCAGCGGTGTGGTTCATGCGACGACGAGCGCCCCTCGCCCGGCCACCCAGGCGCGCCCTGGGGTGGCCGTTTGGGCTGCGTACATCCCTTCCTGCCGGCCCGGTCCGTTAGCGGACGCGTGCCCTAACCTGAGACATATGCGGGGTTTTTTCGGATACGTCTTCCTCGCGAAGATAGTTCTCATACGGTGGGCATCAGAGGCTACAACCCATTTGTAGCTGGTCGTGGCGCTGCGGGCGGTGCGACCCCGTCTGGTAGCAGGAAGGGCGGAAGGCTCTGATGTCCAACGACGTAACGAGTACCGACGGCGGGGCCTCGACGGCTCCGCCGACACGACGACGACGGGCCCTGTGGGTCGCCGGCGTCGCCGGCCTGACCGGAGTGGTGGGGTTGGCCGCCCTCGGTGGCGTGGCCGCACGGGACGACAAGCCCACCTCCGACCGGGTGTCCGACACGCAGCCGTCGACGAACCGGCAGAACGTCAGCGACGCCGGCGGGAACGCCGACGGCGGCAAGGAGAACGGCGGCAAGGAGAACGGCGACGACGAGTGGAGCGGCGACGACTGGCGTGGCTTCGACGACCGAGCCGGCAAGGACGACAAGCGCGAGGAGAAGGACCGCACCCGGCAGGTGCCCTGCGACTCGGACAAGCTGATCCAGGCGATCACCTTCGCCAACAGCGGCGACGGCGGCGTTCTGGAGCTGGCGAAGGGCTGCACCTACAGCCTTACCCGCAACCAGGACGGCAACGGCCTACCGGTGATCACCGAGCCGATCACCCTCAAGGGCGAGCACACGGTGATCGGCCGTGCGGCCACCGCCGACTACTTCCGCATCCTGAACGTCGGCCCGGGCGGGAACCTCACCCTCAAGGGCCTGAGCATCAGGGGTGGGCAGACCATCCAACAGCCGGTGACGGTGGAGCCGGCCACGGTCTGGGGGCCGTACTCGGCCTCGGTCCGGACCACCACGGCGACAGACGCCGTCGCCCCGGTTAGTGCCGCCGCACCGACCGCGGCACCAGCCGCGAAGCCTGCGGCAGCAACCAAGGCGGCCCCACCGAAGGCAGCCAAGGCGGCCACCCCAACGGCAGCGAAGCCGGCGACGACGGCAGCCAACGCCAAGCCGGCGACAGCCAAGGCAGCGAAGGCCAAGCCGGTAACGGCCACGGCAGCAGCGGCCAAGCCAGGAGCAAGCAAGGCGGCCAAGCCGGCAGCGGCAGCCACGACGGCGGCGATCACCAAGGCCCCGACGGCCGGTACGTCGACGGCGGCGGGCGCGGCGGTCGTGCCACTGGTGGAGGAGCCCGGGTTCAACGACGGTGCCGGGGTGCTCGTACAGCCCGGGGGCCGGGCCGAGATCCTGGACAGCGAGTTGCTCTACAACCAGTCCGGCGGCAACGGTGGCGGCTTGGCGAACTTCGGTTCGGCGCGGCTCAGCAAGAGCACCGTGGCGCACAACACCGCCTTCTTCTACGGCGGCGGCATCTTCAACACCGGTGTGCTCCAGGTCGACGAGTCGAAGGTCACGGACAACACGGGGATCGTCGGTGGCGGTGGCATCGCCAACGGCGCGGCCTCGATCGTCACCGAGAGCATCGACGGCGGTGCGGTCTGGGTCTACAAGAGCGAGATCACCGATAATGAGACGCTCGGTGTCGGTGGCGGCGTCCTGGACGTCGGGGGCACCACGACCCTGCACGACACGAAGGTCACCGACAACACGGCGGTCCTGGACGGCGGCGGCGTTGGCGTGGCCGACGGTCAGCTCACCCTCAAGCGCGCCACGGTGGCCAGGAACAGCGCCGGCCGCGAGGGTGGCGGTGTGGCGATCGTCGCGGACAGCACCGCGACGATCGAGGACACCGCCATCGCGGACAACACGGCGGGGTCCTCCGGCGCAGGCCTCTTCAACGACGAGAGCCGCACGACGCTGCGCGACAGCGAGGTCGTCGGCAACCGGGCCGTCGGCCCGTTCGCCCGCGGCGGCGGCATCCTCAACGCCGAGGGGAGCGAGGTCAGGCTCTACCGGACGACGGTGGCGCACAACTTCGCCACCCTCGAGCCGGGGGGCATCTTCAACAGCATCGGCGGCACGGTCCTGCTGGACGACGAGTCCGCGGTCACTGCCAACCGACCGACCAACTGTTTCAACGTTCGGGACTGCTTCGCCTGATCGGGTGGGGCTGAACCACATAGAGGGCGCGCCCCTCCGAGCCGGTCACGGCACGGAGGGGCGTACCCATTTCGGCTGGTCAGGGGCGTGACGACCCGGCTGGGGGCCGCGTGCCCGGCCGGGGCTTGAAGGCCACCCGCAGCCCGACATGAACCGAATGTGGGGTTGTTTCGGATACTGCCGCCAGGCGAGGAACATTCTCATACGGTGTTTTTGGGAGCTACAACCGATTTGTAGCAGGGGACGACCGTCTGAGGGCGGCGACCCTGTCTGGTACGAGGAGAGGGCAGAGAGCTCCGATGTCCAACTACCTAACGAACAACGAAGCCTCCGGGCGGGCGACGGCCAAGCGCCGCCGCAAGCTCTGGCTCGCCAGCGGCGTGGCCGGTCTGACGGGCGTGATCAGCATCGCGGCGGTGGGCGTCGCGGGCAGCGCCGGGGCGGTCGGCCTGAACTGGAACACCGCGCAGGTCAGCAAGGACGGCGACCAGCACGGTGACGAGGGACGCGACCGGGACAAGGACCGGGACAAGGACAAGGACCGGGACAAGGACCACGAGCGTGGGAAGGAGGTGCCCTGCGACACCGACAAGCTGATCCAGGCGATCGTGTTCGCCAACAACAAGCACGGCGGTGTGCTGGAGCTGGCCAAGGGCTGCACCTACAACCTGAGCCGCAACGACTACCAGGGCAACGGTCTGCCGGTCATCACCGAGCGCATCACCCTGAAGGGCGAGCACACCACGATCGCCCGGGAGGCCACGGCCGACTACTTCCGCATCCTCAACGTCGGCAGCGGTGGGCACCTGACCATCAAGGGCCTGACCATCAAGGGCGGTCAGACCCTCGAAACGTTGAACGCCGTCGAGCCGGCGGCCGTCTGGGCGTCCTACTCGGACTCCGAGGCGATCGCGGCGCAGGTGAAGGCCGGCGTTCCGCTGGACCAGGCCCTCACCGCACGCCAGGCGAACCCGAAGGCCGGCCTGAAGGCCGCGCCCAAGGTGACGCCGAAGGCCACCACGAAGGCGGCGCCGGGCGTCGTCACGCCGCTCGTCGAGGAGCCGGGTGACACCGACGGCGCGGGCATCCTGGTCCAGCCGGGCGGCACCGCCGAGATCATCGAGTCCGAGGTCGTCCTCAACCAGTCCGGCGGCAACGGCGGCGGTGTGGCCAACTTCGGCACCGCGAAGATCTGGCACAGCACCGTCGCGAGCAACACCGCCTTCTTCTTCGGTGGCGGTGTGTTCAACGCCGGCCTGCTCAAGGTCGAGGAGTCGAAGATCAAGGACAACACCGCCATCATCGGTGGCGGCGGCATCTCCAACGGCGCCGCGGAGATCTTCACCGAGGACGTCGACGGCGGCACGGTCGAGCTCAAGAAGACCGTGATCAGCGACAACGAGACGCTGGGCTTCGGCGGCGGCTACCTCGACATCGAGGGCAACACCACCGCGTACGACACCGAGATCACCTCGAACACGGCGGTCCTCGCCGGTGGTGGTCTGGCGGCGGCGGACAGCCAGCTGAACCTGCACAAGGTGACGGTGGCGAAGAACAGCACCGCCGGGGTCGGTGGCGGTCTCGCCATCGCCTTCGACAGCGCGGTGACCGTCGAGGACAGCTGGATCAAGGAGAACACCGCCGGCTTCTTCGGCGGCGGGGTCTTCAACGCCGGCAGCGTCCTCACGCTGCGGGACACCGAGGTCGTCGGTAACCGGGCCATCGGCCCGATCGGGGTCGGCGGCGGCATCTTCAACATCTTCGGCGAGGTCAACCTGTCGAAGACGAAGGTCTCCAACAACTTCTCGACCTTCGCGCCGGGCGGCGTGTTCACCTTCTTCGGTCAGGTGAACGTGGACGACAAGTCCGCCATCACCGCCAACCGCCCGACGAACTGCCTGGCCATCCCGGGCGGCACCATCGAGAACTGCTTCGCCTGAGCACCAGCACCACGCACCACGCACCACGCACCACGCACCAACAAGGACCGGCCCCCTTCCGCGCGACGCGGGAGGGGGCCGGTCCCCGTTCACCTCTGGACGAACACCCCCACGCCGCGCGCCGGCACCGTGAAGGCACCGGTCGCCCGGTCGAACGACGCCGTCCGCAGCGCCGGGTCGGCCGAGTGCACCAGGACCGGATGCAGCGCCACGTCCGCACCTCGCAGACCGGTCACGGTCTGCGTCGTCGTTCCCGGGGTGCCGTTGAAGACCACGGTCTGCGACGTCCACGCCCCACCCAGGCCGCGGGCATCCAGGGTCATGGTCAGCACGCCGGGGGTCTCCGACTCGCCGGAGAGCGGGAACGCCACCCGCCGCTGCACCTGCTCGGCGGTGCCGAGGCCGAACACCGGCGAGGACGCGCGGATGCGCAGCAACTCGGCGTACCGGGCGTCGGCGGTGTCGATCGCCGCGCAGTCGGGCACCAGGGCCGGGTCCGCGAGCAACGGCCTGGCGTACGGCCACTTGTCCTGATTGTCCTGCGCCGGCGGCAGGCCGACACCGAACCCGTTGCCCCGCTCGCAGCCCCAGCGGATCTGGTTGAACCAGTCACCGGAGTTGAACGAGTTGCGGTCCAACGACTTCGACCGCAGCCGTTCCGGCCCGGCGGTGACGAACCCGGTGCCCTGCCCCAGCACCACCGTGCTCAGCGCCAGCACCTGCATCCGGGAACGGTCCGCCGCGCTGGTGGCCTGCGGCAGCTTGTACGCCAGCGCGTCGTACAGGATCTCGTCGTCGTGCGCGTCGACGTAGGTGACGGCCTCCCCCGGCGCGGCGGTGTAGCCGGCCGGGGAGCCGTTGTAGTCCACCCGTGCCCCGGTGACCGTGCGGCCCGAGGTGTCGGTGAACCGGTAGTCCCGCAGTGCAGCGGGTCGTACCCCCAGTTGTAACCGTCGGTGTCGGCGACCGCCGCGACGCACGCCTGCTGCGCCTCGGAGTACGGCGGGAGCGCCGCCAGGTCGCAGGCCGGCTCGCGCTGGTCGGTCCGCTTCTCGGGGATCGTGGCGAAGTCGAACGCCGGCAGCAGGTGCAGGTGGGTCACCCCCGCGTCGCCGAGCGCGCGCAGGTGCGTCATGCCGGCGGTTCCCGGGTCGGTGAACGCCAGGAAGGTGCCCCGGTCCCCGCCTGCGCTGGTCGCGGTCGACGGGAGCAGCCGCCCCGGGGTGGCGGCGAGCAGCCACACCTCCCGGCCGGCGCTGGCGACGTCGAGCCGCTGGTCGTCGGGGAGATCCTTGGTGTCGCCCCGGTGGTGCACCGGACGGTTCTTGAAGATCGGGGCGAGCCAGATGGCGGTGGTACCCAGACCCTGGATGTAGGACAGCTTGTCGATGACGCCCTTGAGGTCGCCACCGTGGTAGAAGCCCTTGTCGGTCGGATCGAGCCCGGTGCGCAGCCGGTCACCGGTGAGCGCGCCGGTGTCGTTGCGCCGGTCGCCGTTGGCGAACCGGTCCGGCAGGACGAAGTAGAACTGCTCGGCACGCGCGGTGTCGGTGCCCGCGGCCAGCAGCGCCTCGGCGGTGGGCTCGTCGCGCCACTGCACGGCACCGGCCTCGGCCAGGCTGTCGGCGCTGGACGGACGGGGGTCGGCGTCGAGGGCACGCGCGGAGACCGGCGCACCGACGAGGGTGGACGTGAGCAGGCAGGCGAGCGCGAGCAGGGCGATACGTGGGATCGACGGGGGCCTCATCGACGGCCTTCCTCTGGTCGTGCTGGCCGCACGCCAATCCTTGCCGCAACGATCTGCAATACCTTGCAAACACAGTCGAAGCAAACACAGTCGAAACAGAGCAGCATCCTTGCGGAAGCACCGCTCAGAACCCGCTACAGCGCACCCCGTCGACCGTGCACCCCCGCGGCGTCGTGGACGCCCGCTCCAGGTGGAACCGCAACGCCACCGACCCGCCGCCCGGCACGTCCACCCCACTGACATAGCTGAAGCCGCCGTCGACCTGCCGCACCGTCCCCTGTGGCACCCCCTCCACCCAGATCGTCACCAGTCGACCTCCGGTGAAGTCGAACCGCACCGTCCAGCCACGGTCCACATCCGAGGAGTTGACGATCAGCACCTCACCGATGAAACCCCCGTCGAAGCTCTGCACCACCCGGTAGCGGCCACTCACCGCCGGGGGCCGCTGCGGCGCCCGGGTCGACGGCCGCGCCGACGCCGTCCCCGTCGGGCTCACCGCCGGCGGGCGCGACATCACCGGCGTGCTCGGAGGCGAGCCGCTGGCCCGTGGCGACAATCCGGGCAGCAGCGCCGAGTTCTCCGGCAGCGGCGTCGGCGACAGCTCGTACGGCGACGCCGGCACCGGCGGCAACGGCAGGCCCGCAGGTGGCGGCCCGTCGTCCGGCGCCGGGCTACGCCCCCGGTACGCGCCCAGGGCCACGAAGAGCAGGACCACCATCACGACAACGCCGGCAAACACCACGATCCACGGCGACGAGGCGATGGCCGCCGGACCGTGCGACGGTCGCGGGGCACGACGCAAGCCGGACATGTACCTCCCTCAGCGGGCCGTCCGGGCAGCCTAGCGATCGACGGCTCGCGCTGAAAGCGCGCGCGGCACACCCGGTGCCCGGTCAGCCGAACCGGCAGTCGACCCCGTTGACAGTGCACCGCACCGGACGCGCCGCGGAGCCGTCCCAACCCAGCCGCAGGCGCACCGTCGCCGTGTCACCTGGACCCAGCGACGCCCCGCCGCTGAGCACGAAACCGCCGTCACCCTGGGCCGACACCGAGATACCCGCCGCACCACTCACCCGCAGGCCGCGCATGTCGCCTTCGAACGCCAACTCCACCCGCCAGTCCGCCGACCGCTGCGACTCGTTGGTCACCGCCAAGGTGGCATCGGTCGCGTTCCAACCGTCCGTACCGACCTGGTAACGAGCCGACACCGCACCGTCGTCCGCCGTCACCAGCGTCCCGGCACTCGACTTGGCCGGCGACGGCGACCGGGGCGTGGCACGCGGCGACGGCGTCCGGCTGCTGCGCGACGCGCGCGGCGAGGCCGTCCGCCGCTCCAACCCACCCGTCGTCGGCGCCGACGACGCCGCGGCCGGCGTCGTCGGCAGGAACACCGGCGGCGCCGCCTGCGGCGAGCTGTCCCGCTCCCGGGTACGGAACGACAGCAGCGCGACCACCAACAGCACCGCCAGCGCGCAGACGCCCACCAGCACCACGATCCACGGCAGCGACACCACGACCCGCGCCGTCCGCGGACCTCCCGCGCCGTCCGGCCCCACCGCCATCAGGTCTCCCCTCGTCCCACCGACGCGACAGCGTAGCCAGCGCCGGCCCGACCGGGAACCGGGCGGGTACGGATCGGACCGACCGGCCCCCCTGGCGCGGAAAACGGCTCGGCCGCCTCGACGGTACGCGGGCGGTCAGGCCGTCCGGACGACCGTGCAGATGAGCGGACCCTCAGCCGACGTACGCAGCAGATAGCGGTACCGCTCCCCCGGCACCGAACGCCCCTGACTGTCCAGGAACTCCCACTCCACCGACACCAGGGTCAGCAGCGCGGAGACCGGCTGCACGTCCTCGATCCGGGCGTGCGCGGCGATCAACTCCCGATCCTGGTAGTCGGGCGCGGCGCCCACGAAGGACAGCGCGACCGCCGCCAGCGAGGTGAACGAGAAGCTGTACGCGTCCGCCACCACCAGCCCGGGCAGGGCGTAACAACCACCGAGGGACGGCAGGTCGCCCGAGGTCAACGCGGCACCGTACCGGTCGAAGAAACCGGTCAGCGTGTCGAGATCCGTGGAGACGTTCACGGCGACGGCAATTGCCGCTCACCGGGTGGGCCAAACCTCAGCGGGGCGGAACCCGCACCTCGATCTCCGTACCCAACCGGGCACCACCGGCCAACCCCAGGTCGTCACCACTCCAGAACCGCCCCGGGTCGTACCAGTTCGGACGCTTACCGGCGGGCAGCAGGCCCATCGCCTCGTACGTCACGGCCACGACCTCGGCGCAGTACGCCGTCTCCAACGCCCGGTCCCGCGCGGCCGCGCTGGTCGGAGCGGCACTCGTTCCCCGCTCGGCCCCGGTGCCCGCAGCCGCCGGGTCGACCCCGGAGGTGGGGGTGCCCGACACGACGGAAGACGCGGGGTCGACCCAGGCTGCCTGGGCGGCCCGCGATACGGCTCGGAGTGCCGCCCGGCCAGGACCCGGCAACGACGGCACCCGACCGCGCACCCACCGCCACGCCAACTGGGCGGTCGACGGAAACGGCGTACCGTCCAACCGCGCCACGGTACGCAGCACCGCGCGCTCCATCTCGCCCTCGGCCGGCGGGTCGAGCTGCCGCAGCCAGGCCCGCTGACCGTACCGGTTGGCCCACACGCACACCGCGTCCCGCAGGTCGTGCAGCTGCACACCACGCTGGTGCGTGCCCGACCACAGGTCCGGCAGCGACTTGCCCAGCTCGGCGTGCCACATCAACGGCGGCATGTCGTCCAGCACCACCGCCATTCCGACGTGGTTGACCGGACTGTTCGTGGTGAACTGGATCGCCCGGTCCGGCGCGCTACGACCCCGGAACACCCACACGTCGCCGGTGCGGGTCAACTCGACGGCCTCATCCAGGCTGATGCTCATGAGGGACTAGCCTAGGCCGATGCGGCAACCAATGCGGTGGTGGAAGATCCTCGGCCTCGCCGGCCTCGCCGGGGTGGCAGCGTCCGGTGTGGTCATCGCCCGAGCCGAGCGACGCCGGCGCGCGTACACGCCGGAGGAGATCCGGCAGCGGCTGCTGGAGCGTCACGCCCAGGCCAGTGAGGCAGCGGACTCCGCCTGACCACCCGCGGCTCGACCTCCCATGTGGCCAGTCAACAGACAGCGGCCACGGGTGAGCCCAGCCGACGCACCCGCCACGTCGGGGACGTCGGCGCGAAAGGTGACGTCGGGCATGATCGTGCTCGGTCCGGGATGTAGTGGCCTCGCCCGCACGCCGAGGGGCCTGTTTCCTGGATCTAGTGCGATCATGGGCCGGCCAGGTGCGTTTTGGGTGGTTTGGGGAGTTTCATCCCGTGACCGGTGGCACCCTGGCGGCGGAATCGCGGGCCGGGCGGGGTCGTTATACCTGGCATGCCGCCGCGGCCCCCGGGTTGGCGGCGCAGGGCCCGCCCGGAAACACCCTCCGGGTCGGCGTCGTTACATCCCCCGTGCAGGCCCTGCTGGGTCGCCGGGTCGTCTCCGATGAGCTTTCGCTTCGGCACGTCCCCCGGATTTTTGTGTCGTGGTGTTTTCC
>NZ_JBICTE010000036.1:0-81038 GCF_043197485.1 Micromonospora sp. NPDC049102
GCACCACCTCCCACAAACAGCAAGAGGAACAGCCTGCCCGACACATGCTTAGAACCGACGGATTACACGGCCAACGTTCAAAGACGAGGCACTAGGCCGACGGTGGCGCCGAAGCTCTCCCCTATCAGCGCCCAGGCAGTCGGCTGATGCCTGCCATCGACGAAACTGCGGACCGCTCGCAGGTCCTCGACCTGCCGGGCGATGGTCATATCCCGGTAGCTGCCAGTGCTTTCGCCGCAACCACGAAAGTCGAAGCGCACGGAAGCGATCCCGGCAGCGCCGAGATGCGCGGCAAGGTCGGCGTAGAGGTCGGCCGGCCCGTCCTTCTGCCCACCCGGTCCGCCGTGCAGCATCATGACCATGCGTTGCGGCGACCCGGTGGTCGGTGTCGCGACGACGGCAGCGAGCTCGTCATTGCCCACACTTATCCGGTGACGTGTCTGCTGGATCATGAAAACCTGCTCCTCATCTCTCGGTGGCGCGCGATCAGTCGCCGCCGACCGTCTGGCTGGTGAACCTGATTCTCGGACGCCGGTACGCGGCCAGCCATAGCCACGGCATGAACAGCGCTCGGGTCGCATAGCGCGAGGTGGCCTCCGCTTCGGACTGCTCGCCAGACAGCGACAGCTGTCGTGCGGCTACAGCGGCCTTACGCGCGTGCCCGTGTGCTTTGAGCAGGCGCCCCCGGAAGAGGTTCAGCCGAGCATCGGTCAGGTCGATGCGGACCAGCTGACGGACGTCGCGGTATTCCTCAGCGATCTGCCGCGCCTGACGAAGCAGCAGACCCGAGTCCGCGAACGCCCGTCGCATCAGACTCACCTCCGCCAGATCCCTGATCGCGTATGCCTTGCCCCGCTCCCAGGGCAACTGCTCACAGGCTTCCAGGAACCGGCGCACCGTCTGCTCACACGAATCCAGTTCGCCCAGATGCCAGTAGGCGGCTCCGACCAGCGACTGTATGTCGATCATGTTGTTCGGGTCGCCAGCTGCCCGGGCGATCTCCTCGGCATCTTCCTGAGGGTTCTTGACCACGGCGAGGGCTTCGGCCGCTTGGCCGGCTCGGAACAGTGCGAAGCCGACGCACCGGAGCTGTCGGGCGATCTCCCGTGCCGAGCGGGCGTCCCGGGCGATACCGAGCCCCAGCTGGGCCGTGCGAGCCGCCTCCTCAGCCTCACCGCGCACCGCGTGCGTAGATGAGATCACTGACAAGGCCAGCGAACGCTGCTCATCGTTCCCCAGCGCCGTCGCTGCCTCGTACGCGATCCAGCCGAGTTCGATACGGTCGTCGAACAGACCCAACGTGAAGAAGATGTCGAGCGTGACCTCGAACAGCTTCACGCACTGCTCGTACGCCTCATGCCGGTGAAGGTCGCGGACGAGCAGCCGTATCGCCTCGATGTGCGCGCCGGCGCCGGCGGCGTCCTCCCAGTCCTGGCTGAAGCGGGCGATGAAGTGCGCCGCCAGCCTTCCCGCGAATGACACAGTCTCGCCGGACGCTGTGTGGTTGAGCACGAATAGCCGCAGCGCAGCCGAGCATGTGTACACCGTCACGCCGTGCTGCTGGCGCGACGAGAGCAGCCCATCGGACCACAGCCGCTCGACGAGGGCGCCAACGTCGGCCGCCGGGATCGCGAGTGCCACTCCCAACTGCTCAGCGTCGGCGCTGCCGCCCAGGTAAGCGCACACACGCAGCAGGCTGCGCCCCATGTCGTTTACGTCCTGCCACACCACGCTGAATAGCGCGTCAGCCAACTGCGTCGACCCGCTCTCAAGCTGACCAAGCCGGTCCGAAAGACTCCGGCCGTCTCGCGAACAGGCCAGCACGAACAGCTCAATCGCCCTCGGATTACCGCCGAGCAACCGATGGATGCGCTCGAACGTGGCAGCATCAGCGCCGACGATCTCCGGAACGCTGCGGCGCCGGGCCTCCCGAAGTAGCAGCTCCTGCATGTACTGCAACTGGAGCTCTTGCAGCAGCACCCGCGGCGCCGGCAGTCGACCGGGAGTGTTGGCGCTAACGATGGCCAGCGAGCCGCTCGGCAGGGTCCTGAGGAAGTCGATCAGGTGCTGCGCATCAGCGGCGGTCAGCCGCAGGTTGTCGACAACCAAGACAGCCGGATGGTCAGCCAGGTGGGCACGAAGCGCCTCGGCCTTGTGCTCGGCGGAAGTAGCTGACAAAGCCGGACTGCCGGTGGCGAGCCCAAGCGTGCGGGCAAGGTCCGCGAGGCTCAGCACGCTGTTATGAGCGTCGAACCACACCAGGGACGTGAACCCGTGGCCCGGCTTCCTCGCCGGCCGGCGCTCGGCAAGCCGATGCGCCACCTCCGTGGCCAGCGCGCTCTTGCCGACACCAATGCTGCCCTCGATGGAAACCAGGTACTCGCCTCGGTCGAGATGCTGCAGAGCCTGGGTAACCTCATTGCCGCGGTCGACGAGTTGGGTACGAGACGGCAGCAGCACCTTCGGCTTTCCTGACGGGTGCCTGCCAGCTTCGCGGAGACGCACGATCAGGGGCGGTAACCCCAGGACAGCGGCGACCACCGCCAGCAGCCCGGAGATCAGGCCGAGCCACTCGCTCACGCCGGAGGTGAAGCCACCCACAGAACAGACCTCACTCGCACGCCACCATCACGGTCGGTCATCCATCGACCACGGAATGACGATCATCCCCCGCCAGTCTTACGGACGTCCACGTCGGACGCAATGCCTCGACTGCATCGGCAAAGTGCCAGTGAATTCGGCGCTGCCCACGCCTCGACCTTGCCCTGCATCCAGGGCTCTTCGACCTCCTGGAGCGTCTTGACCAGGGACTTCTTGATGTACTACGCCGCCTGAACTTCGGCCGCTGGCGAAGTCTCAGGTGCAACCCGGCCCCGCTCGCTCGTCCAGGCGATGCTCGTTGCGCATGCCGGCCGGCCAACCAGTGCGACTCGAGCAGCACCATCCGAACGGCGACGCATCACGCCCTTGGCGCGAACTCCGATGCCACGGCGGGAGCCGTTGCAGTAGCTGCGCGCGCGGTGTCTCCGGACACCGGCCCGGCGGCCTGTCCGGGAACAAGCATTTCTGGGATCCGCCCGTTGTGGTGAGCGTGCAGGTACTCCATGGCCTGCTCGACGGTGGGGTCGTGGGCGAACTGCTCCTGGAAGTACTTAAGCCGTTCCCGACAGTTGTCGATGATCTGCGCCCAGGACCGCAACCAGACCCGCACGGATGCCGCGCCCTGCTGGTACTGCCCTATGCAGCCAGGTGGGCGGTCGCTTGATTGGGCCTTGGCCTTGGCGACCTCGGTCATGTCGGTGGTGACCAGCCAGAAGTCCCATTCGACGCGCACGTCGGCGAACTGCGGGTCGGTGACGACGGCGAGGGCGTAGTCCTCGATCTGGTTGATTTCCTTGTGCCCGACGGTGACGTGCGGCGCCTTCAGCTCGACTACGAGGTGCTGATGGCGGTCGTGCTCTCTGCGTGCGCGGGAGAGCATCAGGTCCACGATGCCGACCCGTCCGTCGGGGCGGCGCACCGGTACCTGGTTGCGGATCTCTCGGCCAATAGCGTGCAGATGCCGGTCGAGGACGGCGTCGAGGGACCTGTCGCTGACGAGGAGGTTGAAGCGCTCGCCGAAGACCCACACCTCGTTCTCGAGGATCTTGTGGAGTTGGCTGCGCTCTTTGAGGACGCGTCGAACCTCCGGGTCGAAGACCATGTGCTGCAGCGCGGTGAGGAACGTCAGGCGGTCTGACACGCTGGTAGATGCCTTGATGACCGTGGCCAGGCTGGTGCGATCTAACAATGTCTTGAGGTTGTCCTTGTCGTCGGTGGAGAGTTTGAACACCTCGTCGAGCAGGTCGTGCATGTTGTCGGGCTGGTGGCGCACGGCCTCGCGCAGCAGGGCCAGGGTGGTGCGTTGCGCGCGTACCGTGCGCGGAATCTGGCGATGGACGGTGGTCGCCACGAGGTCGAAGGTCTCGCGCTCCAACGCGTCCGTTTCTGTGGCCGCGTCACCGGCGTAGGGGTAGACGCCGTCCTCCTTCCACTGCTGCACCACCTCGCGGCGTTGTTGCACAGCCCGCAGTCTGAAGTGCTCGCGCAGCTTGTCTCGGGCTGCGGTGATCAAGGCGCCAACGTGGGAGTCCAGCCGACCTTCGCCGAGTAGGAAGTCGCCCTGGTGCTCAGGCATGGCTTCCCACAGCACGTAAGCGGTGAAGGTGAAGCCGGGAGCGCGGATGCCGACGTCGGTGATGTCGATAGTGATCCCGTCGGCGTCGCACAGGTGCAGCTCGCGGTCCGTCTTCATCGACCACTCCACCACCCGCAGTCGGGCGGCTTGCGCCGGCTCGTTGTTGATGGTGAAGGATAGTTCGTACTCGTCCCGGCGTTGGATGGACTTCTCCGGGTCAATCCTCTGCCCGTCGTAGATCACTTCTACGCCCTGGTAGACCGCGAGATATGTCGCCAACTCGGTCGTCAACTGCGCGACCGCCTTATGGGTTTTTAGCTGGTCAAGACGCTTGGACTGCCGCCCCCATGCCTCGAAGGTGGTGCCGGTTGGATCGTCGGTCGGCTGCGGCGTGGAGATCTCGAAGTCGTTGCGTGCCGTGGCGCTGGCGCGAATCACTACACGCCGTCGACCGTCGATGCCGTCAGCGACCGTGGCCCACCGGATGTGATCACCAAGGGCGTAGCCCCGCAGGCGACCCTGGCCGGCGCTGCCGTGCAGGAACCGGTTGAGCTGCGGTGTCCGGCGGGTCATCTTCTTCCAGGACCCACCGATGCGTTCGAACGCCGAGTCGCAGCCTTCCGGGGTGATGCCACTGCCATTGTCGATGACGGTGATCTTCTCCACCCCGCCAAGGTCAGAAAGGTCTAGCACCACCTCAACCCGGGTAGCGTCGGCGTCCAGAGCGTTCCACACCAACTCCTTGACCGCCCCGACTGGGTCGTTCTCGCGCGCGAGGCGCTCAACGTGATCCTCAGCCGCTTCAAGATGCACACGACGCATGCATTTCACACTGTCACATGAACATCACGCCTGGCGACCTTCGACCCGGCAGGGCGGCCCCAAGCTCATGGCGTGGCGTCGCACCCGCGGTTCCCACGACGCCTGGATGGTGGTGAATGCGCGTTGCGAGGGCGCGGCATTCATGGACGACCAGCCCAGTAGGTAGCGCCCACGCTTGCCCGCCACGGCGCACTGGTACGCCGGCAGGAGTGCGACGGGCCACCAGACGCCGGAGATGAAGTGCATCCATCCGCCCAGCAGCCCCAGCCTCGCTGATGCCAGCCGCGTTCGCACTGGGCAGGCGCCCGGTGCGAAGCCGGGTACACCAGAGCCTTGCTGACAAGATTCGCAGGATCGAAACTGCCATCGAAGTATGGCCATAGAACTTTTATTGGTACGTATAGGACTCGCCTCGGCTCAGTCCACTATCGGACAGGCACATGAATGTGTGCCACTTTCGTGTCCACTATGGTCTCCGCATGGCTTCCTCGATCGCCAATGCGGCTCTCTCGCCAGCAGCTGAAATCCGTCTGGTCCCTGAGCCAGGACAAGTGGTCGAGGTGCGCGGCTCGACTTGGGCGGTTGCCCGTGCACACCAGCAGGGCCTGCCGCGGAGTCCGGCGGACGAAACCGTGGCCTCGCTGAACCACGCGGTGACCCTTCAGGCGCTCGACGAGGACCGGCTGGGTGAAGAGCTCACGGTCGTCTGGGAGCTGGAAGTCGGCCACACCGTCACGCCCGCTCAGGGACTACCGACGCAGATCAACCCCGACGCCTTCGATGACCCGAACACCCTCGCCGGGTTTGTCGACGCGATGCGCTGGGGCGCGGTGACCTCGGCGGACGACCGTAGCGTGCAGGCGCCGTTCCACAGCGGAGTGGCGGTGGAGGCTTACCAACTGGAGCCGCTGCGGCGGGCGCTGTCCTCGCCCCGGACGAACCTGCTGCTGGCCGACGATGTCGGCTTGGGCAAGACCATTGAGGCCGGCTTGGTCGTGCAGGAGCTGCTGCTGCGGCACCGGGCGCGTACCGCGATCGTGGTGTGCCCGCCAAGCTTGTCCCTGAAGTGGCAAGACGAAATGCGGGACAAGTTCGGTCTGGACTTCACGATCATCAACAGCGAGTTGATGCGGGAGGTACGGCGCCGCTACGGCCTGCACGCGAACCCGTTCCAGCTCTATCCTCGGGTGATCGTGAGCATGGCGTGGCTGCCGCAGGTGCGCGCCCAGCGGATGCTGCGTGACGTGTACGCGCAGGCGGCGAGCACGAAGAGCGCTCGGCGGTACGCGTTCGACATCCTGATCGTGGACGAGGCGCACCATGTGGCGCCGGCCAGCCCGTCGGCGATCGGGGGTGGGCGCGGCTACGCCATTGACACGCAGCGCACGATCGCGGTCCGGGATCTGGCGGACAAGTGTGAGCACCGTCTGTTTCTCAGCGCCACTCCACACAACGGGCATCCGGAGTCGTTCACGGCGCTGTTGGAGATGATCGATTCTCGCCGGTTCAGCCGAGGTGCGCTGCTCGACGAGCGGGCGTTGCGGGAGGTGACGGTTCGGCGGTTGAAGTCGGACCTGCCGGAGAAGGGTTTCCGGCCGAGGGAGCTGCGGATCATCCCGTTCACACCGCGCGCCGACGAGCAGGAGATGTTCGCCCTGCTGGATCGGATTCTCACCGAGAGTGCGAAGGCGAACGGGACCGGCGAGTCCGGTGACATCACCGCGATGCTGTTCAAGAAGCGGTTCTTGTCGAGCCCGTGGGCGTTCGGCATGACCTTGCAGTCGTACCTCGCCGCGCGGTCGGTGGGCCAGACGCCGACGGACTGGGACTACGACGACATCCTCGGCGAGGGGCAGGCCGACGAGGAGGAAGGGCTGTGGGAGCAGGACGAGGCGACAGCCCTGCGGCACAGCAAGTCCACCGACCCGCTGGTCGCCGCCGCTTCAGGCGAGTTGCAGCGGCTGGCCGAGTGGGGGCTGAGCTTTGAGAGCCGTCCCGATTCCCGCCTCAATGAGCTGATCACGGCCCTGGACGCAATTTGCCGACCGGGCGGGTTCTGGTCCAACGAGCGCGTTGTGGTGTTCACCGAGTACGCCCACACTCTGGAATGGGTGCACCGGGTGCTGGTCCAGCAGGGCTACGGCGAGGTGCTGGAGGTCATCCAGGGGCAGACGCCAACCGAAGAGCGGGAGCTGATCCGCGAGCACTTCACCACCGAACCGTCGGCGAAGAACCCCGTGCGGGTGCTGCTGGCCACCGACGCAGCCGGTGAAGGAATCGACCTGCAGGACCACTGCCACCGGCTGATCAACCTGGACATCCCGTTCAACCCGTCACGGTTGGAGCAGCGCATCGGCCGGATCGACCGGTACGGGCAGCAGCAGACCCCGCTGGTGTTCCAGTTCTCCCCGGACCGCTCGGCGACCCTGTACGTCGCCGACATGGAGTTCATGGGCCGGATTGCCCGCAAGGTGGTGACGGTCGCGCGTGACCTCGGGTCGGTCAACCAGGTCATCGCCGACGAGATCCAGGACCACTTCACCCGTTCCTCAGGGGGACGGCGCAAGAAGAAGAACGCGCTCGACGGCAACGCCGTGATCAACAAAGCGTTGGCCGGCGGGTTGGACCTGAACAGCCGGTTGACCCAGTTGGAGAAGGGCTACGCCGACAGTCGGGCGGAGCTGCACCTGGAGCCGGAGAATCTGCGGCGGGTGGTCGACACCGCGCTGCGGATTAGCCACCAGCCGCCCCTCGTAGTAGCCGGCGACGACCGGACCGACGCAGCCGTGTTCACGGTGCCGCCGCTCGGCCCAGCCTGGCAGTCGACGTTGAATGGCCTGGACACCCGCTCCGAGCCGGGCGTGTTGCGGCCGATCACGTTCGACGACAAGGCTGCGGCCGGGCGTAAGGACCTGGTCTACGTTCACCTGGGTCATCCGCTGGTGAAGAAAGCCCAGCGGCTGCTACGGCGGTCGCTGTGGAGCGCGGACGCGCCGTTGCACCGAGTCACGGCGGTCGTGGTGGATGGGCTGGAGGAGTCCTTCGTCGCGGCCGTCACCCGGATGGTGCTGGTCGGCCGGGGCGGGCTACGCCTGCACGAGGAGATCTTCCTCGCCGGCGTACGCCTGCGGGGCCGCCGGACCATCGCCGAGGAACGCGCCGAGCAGCTGCTCGACCAGGCCCTCGACGCCGGCAGGCTGACGCTGGCCGCTGCGGACGTCCGCGCCGACCTGGCCGAGGAGTGGAACGAGCCGGAGTCCCCGCTGCGGTCCCGGCTGCTCGACTCGATGACGCGACGCGCCGAGTCCCGCCATCAGCGGGTCAGCGACCAGCTCGCCAAACGCGAGGAGGCCGACGTCACCCGGGCGCGGGAGATCTTCGCCGCGTTCCGCCGCAACCTGAACGAGTCGCTGGACCAGCTCACCAGCGCCGAGATGCAGGACCAACTAGCTCTCTTCCCCGATGATCAGCAGCGGCAGCGCCGCCGCGACATCGACACGATGCGCCGCCGGCTGGACGAACTCGGCGACGAGGAGCAGCGGGAGATCGCGGCGATCACCGAGCGGTACCGCGACGTCAAGCCACACACCACCGCCGCGGCGGTGGTGTTCGCGCTCACCCCGGCCGACGCCCAGCGAGGAGGTTCCCGCTGATGCGGACCACCCGTACCTTCCGCCCGAAGACGGCCACCGAGCTGCACCGGGCGTGGCTGGAACTGGTCGAGACAGACGGTCCATTCCTGGCCATCCCGCCGCTGAAGCGGGTGTGGCCGCAGGGCATGCCCGCCCTGGACCCCGAACGCCTCGACGTCCTCCGCGAGGCCAGGCCGGCGTTCGACCACGCCTGGGAGGCCCTCGACATCGACCCGGACGACGAGATCGTTCAGGCCAAGTACGCCGAGGTCCGCGACGTCTGGGTGCAGACCGTCCTGCGGGACGTCGTCGGATGGCGTACCTCGCTGGCCTGGGGTCCCGACTGCGCGCCCGGGGTGACTGCGCACTCGCCCGACCGGCGGATCTCCGTCACCCCGCAGGCCGCGCTGCACGGGCCGGACGCCATCGGCGCGCTGGTCGGCGTGATCGACAAGTGCGACAGCCTGCACGCCACCGGCACCGACGGCTGGGCCGCCACCGCCATCGACCGGATGGAAGCGATGCTACGCGGCGCCGGCGTCGCGATCGGCATCGTCACCGACGGCCGCTGGTGGGCGGTGGTCTGCGCCCGGCCGGACACGATGGTCGCCTCCGGCATCGTCGACGCCCAGACCTGGGTCGAGGAACCGCTGACCCGCAACGCCTTCCTCACCGTCATCGCCCGGCAGCACATCATCGGCGGCGACCCCAACGAGCGGCTCCCCAAGCTGTTCGAGGAGTCCGTCGCCGCCGCCGAGGAGATCACCGAAGCCCTCGGCGCCCAGGTCCGCCGCGCCGTCGAGCTGCTGATACAGGCGTTCGCCGAAACTGCCGCCGACCACCACCGGCGCGGCCTACGCGATCCGCTCCCGGACGACCCGCACGACACCTACTCCGCAGCCGTCACGGTCATGATGCGCGTCGTCTTCCTGCTCTTCGCCGAGGAACGCGGCCTGCTGCCGCAGAGCGAGCTATTCCTGCAGGGGTACGGCATCAGCGGCGAACTCGACGACCTGGAACAGCGCCGGCTGCGCGACGGCGAGGAATCGCTGGACAGCACCTACCTGACCTGGCACCGGCTGCTCGCCACCAGCCAGGCCCTCTACCGGGGCGCGTCGTTCGAGAACATGCGCATGCCCGCGTACGGGGGATCGCTGTTCGACCCGGAGCGGTACCCGTTCCTGATCGCCGCGAACGACAACGGCACCCTCGCCATGCCCGTCTCCGACCGGGTCATGCTGCACGTCCTGCGCTCGGTGCAGGTCGCCCAGCTCAAGGGCGGCGACGCACGCCGGATCTCGTTCCGTGACGTCGACGTGGAACAGATCGGCTACATCTACGAAGGGCTGCTCGGCTACTCCTGCACTCAGGTCACCGGCGACGCCCTGGTCGGCCTCGTCGGTGCCACCGGAGCCGAGCCGGAGATCCCGCTGACCGTGCTGGAGCAGCTCGCCGACGCCAATACGACCCCGGCGAAACTGGTCACCGCGATCATCGCCTGGCTCAAGGAGAACCAGCCCGCTGCAACCCCGCCGAGCGCAAACGCTTTGGCGAAGCGGCTCGCAACTACGCCCGGCGACGACGCCGACCGCATGCTGCGCGCGGTAAGCGATGACGACGACCTGCGCGCACGCCTGCTCCCCTGGGCCACCATTACCCGACCCGACCTGCGCGACCGCCCCACCGTCGTCCTAGACGGCGGTCTGGCGGTCACCGAGACGCCGTCACGGCGCAACGCCGGCGCCCACTACACCCCGAAGTCACTTGCCGAGAAAGTCGTCAAGCACGCCCTCGAACCGCTCTGCTACTCCCCCGGCCCGCACCAGGTCCCCGAGAGCAGCGGCACGTGGAAAGTGCGCGGCGCGGGCGAGATCCTCAACCTCAAGGTGGCCGACATCGCCGCCGGCTCCGGCGCATTCCTGGTCGCCGCCGCCCGCTACCTCGCCGCCCGCCTCGTCGAGGCATGGATCGACGATGACCCCGCCAACGCCCACCGGCACGACCTCGGCCAACACGCAATCCGTGAAGTCGTCGCCCGCTGCCTGTACGGCGCCGACATCAACGCGATGGCCGTCGAGATGTGCAAGCTGTCGCTCTGGCTGGTCTCCCTCGACCGCGACCTACCGTTCTCCTTCGTCGACGACAAAATCCTGCACGGCAACTCCCTGCTCGGCCTCACCGACCTCAGCCAGCTCCGCACCCTGCACATCGAGGCGCCCACCTATCAGCAGGCCAGGCTGACGGTCCGGGACGTGGACGGCACCATCCGGCGGGCCGTCGATATCCGCCGCGACCTCGCCAGCGAGGTACGCGAACACGACCCCATGCGTAGCGCCGCCGCCAAGCGCCGCCAGCTCAACCAGGCTCGCAAGATCACCACCGACCTACGCGCCGCGGCCGACGGGGTGATCGCGGCCGGGCTCCGGCTCGGCGGCAAACCGGGCAAAGCCCTAGACGAAGCGTACGAGAGCCTGGCCGAGGCGGTGACCGCCGCGATGCCGGCCGACGGCACGACCGCCAATCCCGAGTTCCTGGACTCGATCCTGAAAGAGGGTCTGACCCCGACCGTCGCGACGGACTACGAACGCTGGCAGCCGCTGCACTGGGTGCTCGAAGTACCGGACGTGGTGATTGATCATGGCGGCTTCGATGCCGTCATCGGCAACCCGCCCTTCCTCGGTGGCTCGAAGATCACCGGTGCGATGGGGGCCAATGTCCGGGACTGGTTCGTCCACCATGTCGCCGCAGGTGCCCGGGGCAACGCCGACTTGGTCGTGTACTTCCTGCTACGGGCGACCGCCCTGGTGCGGTCGGCCGGCACAATCGGGCTGATCGGCACGAACACCATCGCGCAGGGCGACAGCCGTGAGATCGGACTCGACCGGATCGTCGCGGAAGGGTTCACGATTACCCGCGCGGTGCAAAGCGCCGCCTGGCCTTCGACCAGCGCCAACTTGGAGTATGCGGCAGTATGGGGCACCCGCGGCTCGGTCGCCGACGCCGCCGACCTCGTCGCGGACGGGGCCATTGTTCCGCGTATTTCCACGTTGCTGGAGCCCGCCGGGCAGGTCAATGGAGCCCCGGCCCGGCTCATCGAAAACGAGAACCTCGCCTTCGGTGGCTGCTACGTGCTAGGCATGGGGTTCGTGCTGGAGTCGGACGAAGCACACACGTGGGCTGCAGAGGACGATGGGAACCGTGAGGTGCTATTCCCCTACCTCAACGGCGAAGACCTGAACTCCCGCCCTGACAGCTCCGCCTCCCGCTGGGTCATCGACTTCAACAACCGCTGCGAGACCTGCGCCGCACGTTATCGGCGGCCATTCGAGCGAGTCCACCAACTCGTCAAGCCGGAACGAATGCGGAACAAGCGTGCAGTACGAAGAGATCGGTGGTGGCAGTTCGCCGAAAATGCCCCTGGGTTGCGGAGAGCGATCGTAGGGCTGGACGAGGTGCTGGTGATCGCGCTGGTCAGCAAGTCGGTGATGCCGGTGCGGGTGCCGACCGGCCAGGTCTTCAGCCATAAGCTCGGCGTTTTTGCGACCGATTCGTTCGCGGATCAAGCGGTGCTGTCGTCGAGTCTGCATCAGATGTGGGCGATCAAGTACGGCTCAACGATGCGCGCAGACGTGAATTACTCGCCTTCGGACGTGTTCATGACTTTTCCGCGGCCGGAGCCGACGGATCGGTTGGATGAGGCGGGACGGATGCTGGATGTCGAGCGCCGGGAAATCATGCTGCGGCGCGGGCTCGGATTGACGAAGCTGTACAACCTGGTCAACGACCCAGGGGTCGCTGACGGCGACGACGCGGACGTGGCCCGGTTGCGGCGGATTCACGTCGAGCTGGACCAGGCGGTGATGGCGGCGTACGACTGGTCGGAGGTGCCGCTGGAGCATGGCTTCCACACGTACCGCCAAATGGAGCGGTGGACGGTGAGTCCGGCGGCGCGGGTGAAGATCCTGGACCGGCTACTCGCGGAGAACCTGCGCCGCGCGGCGGCGCAGCGGCCAAAAGCAGCGAAAAAGGCGACTGCCCGCCAGCGAAAGCCCGTGGTCCACGACGGCCAGGAGGCGCTGCTGTGACTGACTCGGCGCCGGGTTTCCGGCTCGCGCACGAGCCGGACGAGCCGGACGAAACGTCGTACACGGTCCGGGAGAACCTGGTCGACATCCTGGAGCGTGAGCTGCTCGGGCCGTCGGGTGGTCCGGACGAGTTGTTGGCGGTGAGCCCGCGTCAGCTGTACCTGGTGGGGCATATCGCGCCGGTGAAGCTGACCGAGCCCGATGCTGATCCGGCTGGGTCTGAGGACGGGTATGGCCTGGTAGGCATCCGATCTGATGCGGCGGGTTTTCATGCCCAGCGTGGAATTCCAGCCGAGTCCGCCGACGGCACCGACGTCGAGGGTGAGGAGGATGACGCCGACGACAAGGCTCCGAGGCAGGGGCTGATGATTCCGTCGTCGATGGGGTTGCGGTTCCAGGTGCCGAACGATCTGGCCGAGTTCACGGTGACCGCGTCGTGGGGCACCTACGAGAGTGTGAAGACCGATGAGGTCGACAAGCGGGGCCGTGCGGTGCGACGGTATCGGCGCACGCCGGTCGGGATCGTCGAGAAGATCGCGGTGGCCGAGCTGACGCCGGGGCGGACGTACACGCGAGTGCTGACCGGGCAGATCTGTCTGCGGATCGACGCCTACGACGACGCGCGTTTCGGTCGGCGGTTAATCGAGATTGCGCTGGTCAATGACCGGGAGACGCCACCGACGATCCCGGTGCACGAGTGGCTGTTCCAGACGAAGCTGCACGTCGAGGCGGGCGGTGGGGCGGCGTTCCTGCCGGTGCGCGACGTGATGGAGCAGGAGTGGCCGGAGCACGACGACGAAATGCGCCGGTTGCACTTGCAGTACCGCAACCGGCTGGAGTTCGCGGTTGGGCGGACCTGCTCGGTGGACTGGCTGGCGGAGCCGGGGGCACGGCGGGCGACGGCGGTGTGGACGACGTGGCTGCCAGTCGCCGAGACACCGCAGACGCAGGCGCGGTCGGTGAAGGACGCGATGCTGGGCATGGATGCGCTGGCCAAGGCCAGCCCTGAGCAGGTTCGTGATGGGCTCGCTCCGCTGGTGGACGGGTACCGGACCTGGCTCGACGGTGAGGCCACGAAGGCGGCGCAGCTCCCCGAGCATCTGCGGGACCTGGCCGAGGAGGTCGTGGACGAGGCACGCGCGGCAGAGCAGCGGCTGACGGACGGGCTGGCGCACGTGGTGGCTGATCCGGAGGCGTTCGCGTGCTTCCGGTTCATGAACGAGGTCATGCGGGACCAGCGGGTCCACTCCCGGATCGGGGCGTTGCGTAGCTCCGACCCGAGCCTGTCGTTCGACGACGCCCGCGATCAGGTCGAGGCCGACGAGCGGGAGAAGCCGTCGTCGTGGCGACCGTTCCAGCTGGCGTTCATCCTCATGCAGCTGCCAGCGCTGACCGACCCCACCGCAGCGGCGCGCAGCGGCGAGCTGTCGCGGGTGGAGTTGTTGTTCTTCCCGACCGGTGGTGGCAAGACCGAGGCGTACCTGGGGCTGGCGGCGTACACGTTCGCGATCCGGCGCCGGCAGCAGATGATGGCGTCCTCCGATGGGCCGTTGGACGGGCGTGACGGGGTGGCCGTGTTGATGCGGTACACGTTGCGGTTGCTCACCGCGCAGCAGTTCCAGCGGGCCACCACGCTGGTGTGTGCGGCGGAGCTTGTCCGCCGCCGGGACGTGACAACCTGGGGTAGCAAGCCGTTCCGCATCGGGTTGTGGGTCGGCACCGACGTTAGCCCGAAGCGGTGGGACGAGGCGGACGAGCAGCTGCGCAAGGCCAACGCGTACGGCGGGCACCGGTTGACGGTGTTGCAGGTGCAGCGGTGCCCGTGGTGCGGCAGCCCGATCGGCGCCGGGAACGTGAAGCCGGTCAAGACCACCCGGCGGGTGCTGGTCTTCTGCGGCGACGATATGGGGCAGTGCCCGTTCGCCAAGGGCGGTCAGGTGGATGAGGGCCTGCCGATGCTGACGGTGGACGAGGAGATTTACCGGATGCCGCCGGCGTTCGTGATTGCGACGGTCGACAAGTTCGCCCGGCTGGCGCGCGAGGGTGAGGCGGCGTCACTGTTCGGCTATGTCGGCCGGCACTGCGGTCGGCACGACTACGTGCACCCGGACTACGCCGGTTGCAATGTCACCACCGGTCATCAGGCCGAGCCCGGCCTGCCCGCCGCGACCGTACGCCCGGTGGGACGGCTCCGGCCGCCGGATCTGATCATTCAGGACGAGCTGCACCTGATCACCGGAGCGCTTGGCACCGCCGTGGGGCTGTTCGAGGTGGCCGTCGAGACCCTCGCCTCGTGGGAGACTGCCGACGGCAAGCCGGTCCGGCCAATGATTGTGGCGTCGACGGCCACCGTGCGCCGCGCGGACGATCAGGTGCGAGGGCTGTATGGGCGCGGCGTCCAAATCTTCCCGCCGCAGGTGTTGGACGTGGCGGACACGTACTTCTCGCAGGAGCTGCCGATCGGGCCGACCACCCCGGGCCGGCGCTACATCGGGGTGAGTGCGCAGGGAGTGCGGCTGTCGAGCGCGGAGATCCGGGTCGCCGAGGTGTTGCTGCTCGCGGGGCAGTTGCTGTTCGACCGCAGTGGGTCTGCCGCCGATCCGTACATGACGTTGGTGGGCTACTTCAACGCGACCCGTGAACTGGCCGGTATGGCCCGCTACGTGGCGGACGACGTGCAGAACCGGGTCCGGCAGCCCCGCCCTGGATCGGGTTTCCCACGGCGGCTCGGCTCGTACGGGCGCCTGGTCACCGGCGAGCTGACCTCCCGCATCGCTTCAGTCGACATCGGACGCACCCTGGACAACCTGGCCCTGGAGTTCGACCCCGACTACGCCACGACCACGGCGATGCGGAAGCGGCTCGAACAGCAGGAGGCCGGCGGGCGGCCGGAGCGGCCGAAGGCCGACCCGTTCGACGTGGTGCTGGCCACCTCGATGCTGCAGGTCGGGGTCGACGTGCAGCGTCTTGGGCTGATGCTGGTGGTGGGGCAGCCGAAGAACACCGCCGAGTACATCCAGGCGTCCTCACGGGTGGGCCGCGACGTCGGCCGCCCGGGCGAGGATTGCGGCCGGCCCGGGCTGGTCGTGGCGCTCGGAAACTGGGCGCGGCCCCGCGACCTCGCCCACTACGAACAGTTCCGGCACTACCACGAGACGTTTTACGCGCAGGTGGAGGCGCTGTCGGTTACCCCGTTCTCGCCGACGGCTCTGGACCGGGGCATTGACGGGGTGCTGGTCAGCGTGGCTCGGGTGCTGCAGGCGCACCGCGACGACGGGCTTTCGCCGGAGCGGGCCGCGTGGCGGGTCCGTGACGAGCAGGACGCTCTCACCGCCCTGGTCGATCGGCTTTATGCCCGAATCCGACCGGCTGCCCAGCTGGACGATCTGATGGCACAGGCGCACCAGCGGCTGGTCAACCGCATGGACCAGTGGAACGCTCGGGGAAAGTACGCCGGGAAACTCAGCAAGACCCTGGTGTATGAGCGCACCGGTGACAACGACAGCTACCTGCCGTTGCTGATCAGCCCGGAAAACGCAAAGGCCCACCAGGGTCAGCCGGACCGCGCGCCGTTCGTCGTCGCGCACTCGATGCGGGAGGTCCAGCCGGAGATCAACCTGCTGGTCAGCCCCATAGCCGAGCGGCTGTTCGTCGTCGAGCCCGATGACGCGCCGTCGTGGGAGCTGCCCGAAGGAGAAGAAGACGAGTGACGGACGACGACGGGCACATGATCTTCGAGTCTGCGCAGCTGTTGGACCCGCTGGCCGACAGTGAGCAGGCGAACGTCAAGAACCGGGCCAAGGTTGGCTCGGCCCGCCCGTCGTCGCTGCTCTACACCTACGGTGTCGGCTCGATCATGGACCTGCCGCAGTTCTCGATCATGCCGGCCGGCCTCGACGATTGGGAGCCCATCTGGCGGCGGCGTCCCACCGTGCAGACGATCGAAGAGCCACGGCTGCTCAAGGTGGTCCAACTTCACCTTGGGTCGCGCGTGCAGCAGCTGCGGCCGTTCCCGTGGCAGCCGAAGGCCCGCGCGATGTCGCAGGAGGGCTCCGACCTCGGCATCCCCGCGCGGGTGTTCCCGCAGTGGCTACGGTGCACCGGCTGCGACTACCTCGGGCCGCTGTCGCGGTTCAGCTACACCAATACCCACCCGTTCCGGCCCGACCTGGCGACCTTCGAACACGCAAGTTGTCCCGGCCGTACGTTTGCGGGTGCGGCGAAGGGAAAGGTCAAGGCTCCCACGAAGGGTAAGGCCAGGCGCAGCCCGGCGGTGCCCGCCCGTTACCTGCTCGCCTGCGCCAACGGCCACCTCGACGAGTTCCCGTACGCGCTGTGGGTGCACCGCGGCAGAGCCTGCCCCGCCGCCCCGCACCCGGATCTGAAATTGCGCGACAGCAACATCGGACAGGGAGCCGGCGCGGTCATCACCTGCGAACGCTGCCAACAGCGGCGCGGCATGGGCGAGGCTCAGGGCGAGGCCGGCAAACGGAAGCTACCGACCTGCCGAGGTCGGCATCCGCACCTCAACGCCTTCGACCCCAAATGCGGGCTGGACACCTCGCTGATGATGATGGGCGCGTCCAACCTCTGGTTCGCCTCCACCCAGTCGATCATCGTCATGCCCCGCAGTGAGGAGCAGAAGCAGACCGCGCTCGCCACAAAACTACGCACGTGCCTGACCCCGGAGGAACTGGCCGACTACGCAGCCCTGCCGAAGGTGCTTCGTTCGCTTCTCGTCGCGCACAAGTGCGACATCGCCGGAGTCACCGACGAACAGCTGACCGCGGCGGCCGCCGAGGCACTTGCCCCACCACCGTCGGAGGAGGAGCGCCGGGAGAGGCTACGCGATTGGGACCCGGTCGAGCTGCTCGTGCCGGAGTGGGACTACCTGCAGAAGCCGAGCCTATTCGCGCAGCAGCAGGACTCCAGCGGACTGATGGTCACCGAGATGCCCACGGCCGCCGACCTCCCGAAGCAAGTGCACCGGGTCATCGCCGTGAACCGGATGAAAAAGGTCAACGCGGTGATCGGTTTCACCCGCATCGACGAGATGGACCGGGTCAACGACCTCGCAAGCCGGCTCGTCAAGCTCACCCGAGACGGCCGACCCACCTGGGTACCGGCCACCGAGGACCGCGGCGAAGGCATCTTCCTGCAACTCGACGAGGCCGCCATCGCCGCCTGGGAAGCGCAGATCCTGCCCACCGGCCTGTGGCGGGCGCACCGCGAAGCCCACCGGCACAACTTCTCCCGGCGCTTCTCCGCTACCGCCGCCCAGATCGACCCCGACACCCGCTTCCCCGCCCCGCGCTACTGGCTGATCCACAGCCTGGCGCACATCCTCATCCGCGAGATGGCGATGTCCTGCGGTTACGGCGCTGCCAGCCTCAGCGAACGCCTCTACGCCTGGCCCGCCACCCCCGACCGGCCCGCCGCCGCTGGACTACTCATCTGCACCACGGCCTCCGACAGCGAGGGCACCCTCGGTGGACTGGTCGCGCTCAGCCAGCCGGAACGGCTGCACGGGCTCCTGCTCGACGCGTTGCGAAGAGCAGCCCGCTGCTCCTCCGACCCCGTCTGCGGGCAACGCACACCACGACATGGCGAGGACTTCCTGCACGGCGCGGCCTGCCACTGCTGCAGCTTCGCCTCGGAAACCTCCTGCGAACGCGCCAACCGATTCCTCGACCGCAGATTCCTGCTCACTCTGCCCACCATCGACGACGAACGGGTCCCCGGCTTCTTCGGCACCATCGATGTCTACTGACCCCCACACTGAGCTCGGGGCCTTCCTGACCGCCTACGAGGCACAACGACTCGCCACCGTCCTACAAGCCGGCGGCACCTCTGGCCAGGCACTGAAAGAAGTACATGCCGCCCGCCGCGGCGAGGCGAAGCGCCTACTCCTCGCGGCCGAACTCGGCCCGGAGCACCGGGACAACTCAGTCGCCGTACTGCGGGCCATCGCCGGCGCACGATCCGTCCGGACCGCCATCTCCCCCGTCTGGACCATGCCCGGCGTCGAAGCCACGACCGGCCGTCTCACCAGCGAAGCTCAGCGCATCATCGACGACGCACGCATGTCGATCGTCTGCTCCAGCTTCAACTTCACGCCGCACTCGGGCATGTGGACTGCCCTCAAGGACGCCGCACGGCGCCCCGGCCTGAGCGTCACGGTGTACCTCGACGCCCACGCCGGCTCGCCGGCAGCCGTCGCGGCCCATCTGCCGAAGGCGACCGTACTCCGGACGCTAACCCCGCCCGGAGGCCACCATCCGCTGGTGAGTCACGCCAAGTTCATCGTCGTTGACCGCGTAATCACGCTGCTGACCAGCGCGAACTTCTCCTTTAGCGCCGAGAACACCAACATCGAGTTGGGACTACTGGTGCACGACACCAACCTCGCCACGTCGATCGAAGCCCTCATGCGGAGCAAGCACGGGGTGCTCTACGAGCAAGTGACCTGACAGGTGCGCGCGGCTTACCCGCCCTTGCAACGGAGCGAAGATACCTGGACCAGCCTCGTACAGGCGCGCCGCTGGGGCAAGTCGAACCAAGCCCCACGCGGGACTCACGTTGGCAACCGAAAGCCGCTGATCTCGCGCGACTGGGCCAGCCACTGTACGGCCAGCCGGCGCGCCTCTTCCCGGGGTATTGGTGACCTACGGCGGATCACCTTGGCCAGGCGCCGCACCGCAACGTCCTCCCACTGTTCCCGGAAGTCGTCGTCAGGAATTTCGATGAGGATCTTCGGCCGGTGCGGGTCGTGCTTCAGGCGGTCACCCGGGCGGCCGGGCTGCAAGTAGATAGCGCGGCCGTTGAGGGCATTCTCGTATCGGTGGTTGCACTGACTATTGTCTTCTCCAACTTCCCTCCACGGCGCGTTCAGGAATCCGTGAGGGTCGACTTAGCTGACCGATCGAGCAATCAGCGAGCCAAGCTGCCCACCGGTTGATGAAGTCGTCGAGGTCATCGATTACCACCGCCATGAAGGGCCAAGCAACTTGATGCGCCCAGACGCCGAGCCGAAAGGCTTTTGCCGATTCATCAGTCGGGTCCATCGCGAACGGTTCGACGTCGAGTTTTTGAGGGGAAGGTGCATGCCATGATGTGTTGGCGAACGCTGTTTCAAACCACTGATAGCGGCCGGACTCTTGGGCGTCGCAGTACCACAACGCATGACTTCTACCGCGGTATTCAGTATCTCTCGGGTGATCCTTTGGGCGCTCAACCCCTATTCTCGCATAATAAACAACATCGAACGGAAGTTCGAATCTCGATTGCAAGTCGATCTGCGCGCCTACTGGAATTACAAAGTCAAGTGTTGCTTTGTTCAGGTGAATGCGCCAGCCCAACGGCCTCACGTACGGTTCCTTGCTGACAGGATCTAAGTCGACTGCTCGAGGCACGAACTCTGCCACCGGAGCACTGTCCATGATCGCGGCCCTAAGCGCATCCATAATGCGACTAATCGCCTTTTGCGCAGATTTCGCGATTTCAGCTCGACGCTCCTTCTCGGACCGGGCCCGCTCTGCGGCACGGCCCTCTTCCCCTCGTTGAGCTATCACAGCTCGATTTGCCTCGCGGAGAAGCGATAGGCCAGTGCCGGAAATGGTATGGGAAGCCCGCTCAAGCCGAGCCGACAGATTGCTTGGTGAGGGCCGAGTCTGAGGAGCCTTGTATAGACATTCCTCTACAAGGCTCACCAAGGCAAGGGACACGCCGTCTAGCGGCGGCGGCTCATAGTGTAGATGCTGATCCCGGAAGTCACTCGCGCCAGGCCCTCTGAACGGCCAACTACCCGTCAGCAACTCGTAGGCGAGGACCCCAAATGCGTAGACATCGGTGGCAGACGTAGCTCTCTCTGACCGCCATTGCTCTGGGGCAGCGTATGGCGGGGTCATCGAGTACTTCTGAGTATCCGGCGCAGTCGTGGCTTCGGCGTAGCGGGAAACTCCGAAGTCTGCGATACACCATTTGCCGTCGAGCAAGAGAATGTTCTCAGGTTTCAGGTCCCGATGAACAACCTTGCCTTGCAGGTCGCTGAGCGCGAGCGCTATGTCGGACAGAACCGCAATTGCCTCTGTCGGGCTGAGCGCGCTCTGCAAGTTCTGGCGAAGCGACTTTTCCGCCCGAGGCATAATGAGAACCCAGCTATCGAGCGTCTCGCCACTGTCAATAATTGGGACAACATTCCGTGCGCCATCGAGATCGACGAATAGAAGCTCCCGAGCAGATCCGGGCTTCTTCGGGATCAGCTTGGCAACCGCGTCTTGATGGCGTGGAGAACTGGCCGCAAAGACGCTGCCGAAGCCTCCCCCACCAATGCGCTCACCGAGCGCCCAATTCTCGCTGAGCTTGAGGTCTGTAATCGCCACCGATTGGTCACCCCTTCTCGCGGCCTGCCGGGCTGCGACAGCCTATCCGCTGGGCTCGCGTGGTACTAACATGGACACTCCTCGCTCACGGGCCCGGCCGTCAGCCCGGCGGGGCTGCACGTTCAGCGCCGCCCAAGTCTGCGGGCCGACGACCGGCCCGCCGTGTCAGCACGCCGACTGCGCGGTATTCGGTGTCCGGTGCCCGGTCAGCAGCCGGGCCGACCGCAGGCCCCGCCTGACCGCGCCACCGCGCCACCGCGCCACGGCGGCCGCGCTGGACGCGACGACCAGCGGCCCGCCGACGGCGATGGACCACACCGCCCAGCGCGGCGCCCGCACCTTCCCCTCAGCTTTGCGTTGCTGACTTATCGGCCGCCTCCTCGTCGTCTCCTTCGTCGTCGGGGTCGTGCGGGTCGTCGGCATCCCCCACGGGGTCGGTCTGGCCGGCGCGGGCCCACGCCTCGGCCATCAGCGCCCGGAAGAAGTCGGCGCGCTGCTGCTAGCTCATCTGGTCGACCTCGGCGCGGATCGGGCGGCCATCCGGTCCGGTGTGGGCGGTGGTCGAGTCCGGCAGGCCCAGCGCCAGCCGCTCGACGCGGGTCGCCACCTCCAGCCAGCGGGCGATGTCCCCAGGGCCGAGCTTCGACGCGTCGAGGGCCTGCAACCGGGTCACGAGCGTCGCCTGCAGCGTCGACGCGATCCGGGCTTGCCGCCTGGCCATGTCGCGCCGCTGCTCGGCCAGACCCTCGGCGTACAGCCGGTCCTCATCGCGGTCCCACGTCTGCGCCCGCTGCACCCACTTCCAGATGCTTGCCAGCTTGTGGAGGTAATCCCGGCTCTTGTTGACCTCGGTGGCGACCTTGGCGGCGGTGCGGGTGCGGCCCAGGTAGCGGTACAGCACAAATGCCCGTACGCCTTCTCGGGCTCTCGGCGCTGCCGGTCCCAGGGCAGGAACTCCGGCTCGCTCATGGTCACCTCTTCGTGCTGTCGTGCCTGGTGCGGGCGGCCCGGTCTGCGGGGAAGTCAGGCCGGGCCGCCCTATTGCGGCCGGACAGCTGCCGGGCAGAGACATGCCCGACTTGGCCAATTGCCGATGCCTATCTCCCGAGCTACGGTTGAGAGCACGGTGGCCCCGCGCCGCCGGATTCTCCTGTCGCCCGCCGGCCCACGCCTGGCACTGGGGACACCGAGGGACACGGCGTTGATCGTCACGCGGGTGCGGTAGCTCCGGCACATTCCCTGTCGCCGGCGGTCGCGTGGGGTCCGCCGGAGGATGGATTGATTGTGAGCACGGACAACCGGGCCAAGAAGCTGGCCGAGCAGGAAGGCATCGCTTATGCCACCGCGCTGCGTCTGACCCGCGATCAGCAAGACGACGAGCGGAAGCGGAAGGCCCAGGCGGAGATGGAGGCGCTGTTCCCGTCGCTGGACAGTCTGCTGCCGGAAGCGGTGAGCAGCGCATGCCGCACGATGGCGGGCAACAGCATCGGGCGCTACGTCGGGAGGAACAGCGAGAACTGGACCGCCGGGCTGACCTTCGACGACGTCGATCTTCCCACGGACATCCTGCGCGAGATGGTGATCGACGTGGTCACGCCCGACCTCGACACGATCAACTGGCATGTGGACGACGACCCCGACGAGCAACACCCCGGCTCGGTCGAGGCCGTAACCGAGGTGACCTTCACCGGTTGGGGCCGACTGGCCGCGGTTGCTGGGCGGCACGACCTGCGGTTGGTCGACCCGGACGTGGACGGCAACGCCGAAGTTACCTTCACGAGCCGCGTGCGACTGGAGTGGCACTTCGTCTACCACCCGGGGATGAACTATCTCGACCTGCTGTACGCGGGCGCGTCCGAGCTGATGCCGACCAACCCGCACTACTAGGCACGGGCTAGGTGTGCTGTCCGGGGAGGTTGGTTGAGGTTGTGTGACGACACGGTTTGATGTCGTAGGTAGGTGAAGGCCTCCGGTTGCGGAGTGGAGCTGTCGAGGAACCGCTCCGCCAACCAGGAGGCCTTCATGTCCCACGCTAGTGCTGCTTTGACCCCTCGCGCACGTCTGCGCCTGGCGCGTCTGATCGTGGATGAGGACTGGTCAGTCGCTGCGACGCTGAATCTCAACAAAGCCAGGTATCACCTCGGCGAGATTTTCGGAGAGAGCTCGCGCACCGCCGGCTGACGTGCGCGGATAGGCCGCTAACCGCGCGTCACGCATTGTCCCCGTCGGTCGAGCGGATGCTCGGTATGCCAACACAGTGCACAGACCGACTGCCACCAAGCGGCCCGACAGTCCTTCGACCAGCGCGAGCGGACAGCTTGTCCGACTCGACTGCGAAGATCCTTCGTAGAAATATCGGCGTGTCGGACAACCAGCGTGACGATCTCGAGGATCCCCTGACTCGATGGCTCAACGGGCAGCCGCGGGCCGACCCGCAGCTGCCTACCGAACGGCGGCGTGGTCTGCGGTTTGCGTTCTACGGTCGGATGTCGACCGTCGAGCACCAGGACCGGGTGACCTCTCGGCACTGGCAACGGGACTGCGCCACTGAACTCGTCGCCGCTCACGGGGTGATCGTCGCCGAGTACTTCGATGTCGGCTGCTCTCGCCGCCGCGGCTGGCGGCAGCGTCCGCAGGCCGCCGCGCTGCTGGCCGCGCTCGACGATCCAGATCGCGGGTTCGACGCGATCGTGGTCGGCGAGTACGAGCGGGCGTTCTCCGCCAATCAGCTGCAGCGTCTGGCGCCGGTGCTCGAACAGCACGCTGTGCAGCTGTGGCTGCCCGAGACGGAGGGGCCTGTCGATCACCACGACCCGGCCCATCAGGCGCTGATCATGATGCTGGGCGCCCAGTCGAAACGTGAGGTGCAGCGCGCCCGGTTCCGGGTCGTCACGGCGATGCGGGCCCAAGCGCGGGAGCAGGGACGGTATCTCGGAGGCCGGCCGCCCTACGGCTACCGACTTACTGACGCCGGCCCTCATCCAAACGCCGCCCAAGCGCGATGGGGTCGCCGGCTTCAACGCCTCGAACCGGATCCGGCCACGGCCGGACACGTGCGGTGGATGTTCGCCCAACGCCTGGACGGCCAGAGTCTCGCCAGCATCGCGCGCGCCCTCAACGACGCCGGGATACCGTGCCCGTCGGGCATCGATCCCGACCGCAATCCACACCGCAGTGGCGACCGGTGGACCCTACGAACGGTCGCGGCGATCCTCGCCAACCCGCGCTACACGGGCCGGCAGGTCTGGAACCGGCAATCCGCGCACAACGACGCCGACGCCGGCCGCTCGGAGCGAGAACCGATCCGGCGGAACCCGACCGTGGACTGGGTGGTCTCCAAGCAACGGGCTCACCCCGCGCTGGTCAGTGAGCAGGACTTCGTCGCCGTCCAGGCCGTCCGCTCCCACCGGGGCGCCCACGACGGCACCACCCGCCGCTACCTGTTCACCGGCCTACTGCGCTGCGGGCCGTGCGGGCGAAGATTGGAGTCTCACTGGATCAATCGACGCCCCGGCTACCGATGCCGCCACGGCCACACCAGCACCCAACAGCCCACCGACCGTCGACGCAAGATCCTCTACCTCAGGGAAGACCACATCATCGCAAGACTGGCCGACCATCCCCGCCTCCCCAGCGGGATCCAGACTCCACATGACCTGGTCGCACTCCTGCACAAGAGGAAGATCACCATCGTCTGCGACCAGGAGCACTGCACACCAACCACAGAAAGATCCGCGCAGGCCAACCTGCGCGGATCATGATCAATATGTGGTAATGATGTGTCCGAGGGGGGACTTGAACCCCCACGCCCTATACGGGCACTAGCACCTCAAGCTAGCGCGTCTGCCATTCCGCCACCCGGACTTGCTCGTTCAGCCTACCTCGCCGACCCAGACGATCTTGCATCCGAAGGCCGGCCCAGCGGGCCGCACGGGGAGTTACTGTACACGGCGCTCGTGGATCATGCACATCACCCTCCCGCCGCTGCTCACGCCACCACCCAGGGTCACCACGGCCAGCTTGAGGGCAGGCCCGGGTAGCGTCGGCGGCCCCGTGACGGCAGCATTGCCCTGTGTCCCAACCCTCTCCCCTGGCTCCCGTACAGCAACGGGCCCTTGCGCTGCGCGCGGCGGGTGACCACGACGCCGCCCGGCAGTTGCTCGCGGACGCTGTCGGGTCCGCCCGTCCGCCGTACGGCGAGGACCACCCCGAGACGTTGCACACCGCGCACCTGCTGGCCCGCCTGCACCGCGAGGCGGACGACCCGCTCGCCGCCCGCCGGGTGCTCGAGGAGGCCTTCGCGGCGGGCGAGCGGCGCTGGGACCATTCCGACCCGACAATGCTCGCGCTCGCCTTCGAACTGGCGGAGGTCGCCGAGGAACTGGGCAACAGGCACGAGGCCCGCCGCAACTACACCCGGGTCGCCAGCGCCGGGCCCGCCGTGCTCGGCGAGCACCACCCGGCCGTACGCGCCGCCCGTGCGTACCTCGGCGAGGCCAGCCCCGCTCCGCAGCGGTCGCCCGTCGGGCCGTCGACCTCCACCTCCGACGCCTCGCCGATCGACTCCGGGACCCGGTCGGCGCTGTCCGGCCCGACGCTGTCCCTGGCGACCCTGGCCGCGATGCGACCGGCCGCCGGCGGCCAGCCGACCCCCGCGTCACCCTGGGCGCCGCAGCCTCCCCCGGCCCCGACCGGTCCGACGCCGCCCACGCCCACCGTCCCACCGCTACCGGCCGCACCCCCGACACCGCCCGCCGTCCCTGCGGTACGGGCCACACCGCCGACGCCGCCGCGCCAGCGGGTCGAGCAGCCGGCGCCGTCGCCCCGGCCAGCGGTCGTGCCAGCGCCTCGGACCGCCGTCCAGCCCACGCCGCACGTCCCGCAACAGCCTCCGCCCGCGCCGCCGCGTCAGCGCACGAATGACGAGCCGATCCACCCGGCGGCCGGCCCGCCACAGACACCGCCGACCGCCGCGTCGCACACCACCGCGCACCGGCCTACCGCGCCGTCCGCAGTCGCACCGCCCACCACCGCGCACCAGCACAGCGCGCCGACTCCCGCCGCGCCGTCGGCACCGGTGCCGGCTCCGCGGTGGGACGACCCCACGATTCAGGTACGACAGATCGAGCCCCTTCTGGCCGAGGAGGCCGCTCGGATCGCAGCGGCAGGACCGGGCGGCGCAGTCGTCACGGCACAGGGACCAGTCCCGACGACGTCCGGTCCGGTGGGCACGCCCGGGCACCACGCGCTCGGCCCGACGCCCGCCGCGCCGCCGCAGCCGACCTCCGGACCGCCCCGGCCTCCGGCGCCAGCCGTGCAACCTGGCCGCCCGGTGTCCGCTCCACCCGGTTACGACCAGCCCGTCTCCGGGCCACCCGCCCGACCTCACCCGGTGTCCGGACCGCCTGCCACCCCCGTCTCCGGACCGCCCGGCCACGCCTATCCCGTGTCCGGTCCGCCGGCCCAGGCATTCCCGGTGTCCGGCCCGCCCCACCCCGTACCCGGACCGCCGACCCAGGCATTCCCGGTGTCCGGCCCGCCCCACCCCGTACCCGGACCGCCAGCCCAGACATTCCCGGTGTCCGGACCGCCCGGCCTGCCCGTGTCAGCACCACCCGGGCAGAGCCAGCCCGTCTCCGGACCGCCCGGCTACCCCTCCCCAGTGTCCGCACCGCCCGGCCACAGTCAGCCGGTGTCGGCGCCTCCCGTCAGCGCACCGCCCTGGGGACTGACCGCCCCGCCCTGGAGCAGCAGCGCGCCTCCACAACCGATGCCCGCGTCTGGCGGTGATGCGGTGGAGCCGACGGACACACGGAGCACACCGTTCGCCGAGGCGACGGCGAGTCCGGGAAACATCGTGGACGGGCAGGCGACAGTGGGCGGGCAGGCCACCGTGTCCGAGAGGCCCGGACCCGCCGGCGAGAGCACCGTCGTGCCGGCCACCGTGCACAGTGAGCCGTCGGGGATCGCCTCCGCATCGACGGAGGTGTTCCCGGCAGTCGGGCTGGAAACCGCCCGGCCGGGCAGACCTGACACCGGCGAGCCGGCTACGGCGGCAGCAACCTCTACCTGGGGACCGAACCTCGGCCCGGCCGCTACGAGGTCCACCATCCCGGTTTCGGGCGGCCACGACGGTCCGCCACCGGTCGGGAGTGGATATGGCAACCCGGCGAGGGTCGCGGGTGGCCCGGCCAACCCGGCGTCGACCCCGGCGGACGACCTGATGCCGGGGCCGGTCGCGCCCGTGTACCCGTCCGCTCAGCAGTACCCGGGACAGCATGCCCCGCAGAGTCACGAGGTGTACCCGGGCCAGTACTACGCGCCGGAGGCGTACACCGACGGGGGTGGCTCGACGGGCCGCAACCGGGCGACGGTGATCGGCGCGGCGGTGGCCGCCGGGGTTGCCCTGGTCGCGGTCGCCGGCCTGGGTGCGGTGGTGTTGAGCCGCGACGACACGCCGCCTCCGCCGTCCGGTACGCCCGTGACGGCGGCGCCGGCGGCGACCGGTCCCCCTCCCGGCGACCTGAAGCTCCGCGACGACGTCGTGACGATCACGCTGAGTTGGACGGATCCGTCCGGCGGCGCGGTGCCGTTCATGGTCGCGGGTGGGCGGGCCGGCTCGGCGCTCGGTGTGATGGCCACCGTGGAGCCGGGGAGGACCAGTCACACGGTCAACGGGCTCAGCTCCCGGGTGGACTACTGCTTCACGGTGCTGGCCGTCTACTCCACCGACAGCTTCGCCACCTCGGGTCAGGTCTGCACGGACCGCGAGCGGTCCACGCCGCCGAGCTGACCGTCACGGGAGCACTGTCGCGCGGACGACGCGAACGGTCCACGCTTTCGCGCTGGGCGACGTCGGATTGACGATTGTGGAGCTGAGCTGGGCGTCCACCGCGCACGCTCGGTATCCACAGGGGTGACGGTGCGGGTTCCCCCGTTCCCGGCCGGGCCATATGATGGCACCCGGCTCAGGGGAGGGGTCGCCGCGAGGCGTACGCCACCTGCCACGACTCAGGGAAGGCAGCCGGCTGTGGCCAGCATCGACGACGCCGAGCGGACCGACGCCCCCCGTTCCCGGTCCCGACTGCGCGGCGGGCTGGTGACGGTCGGCACGGTCACCGCGCTGCTGGCCGCCATGGGGCTGACCGTCCTGGGGTTGGGCGCGGCGGACAACGCGGTGGCCAACTACGACGCGAGTTCCTGGCTGTGGAGCGGGGTGCGCAGTGAGCTGGCCCGGGTCAACGGGGTGACGGCCCGAGTGGACACCCGCACCGAGATTCCCGGTGCCCGTCGGCACCCGATGCAGGTCGCCCAGACCGATCGGCTGCTGATCCTGCGGGACCTGCAGACCGGGCAGATCAGTTCACTGGATCTGGCGACGCTGCAGCTCACGGCGACCACGCCGACCACGCCCGGTCTGGGCGTGAGCGTGGCCCTGCACGAGGACGCGGCGTTCGTCGTCGACGCGGTGCAGGGCATCGTGCGGCAGCTCGACCCCCGGTCGTTGAGCCCGGTGGGTGAGCCGGTGCGCTATCCGCCGGGCATCACCGGCGGCGCGTTCGACGGTGAGGGCCGGCTCTGGATCGCGGTGCCCAGCGAGGGCACGGTCTCGGCGGTCACCGCCGCGAAGCTGCCGTCCGCGCCGGCCTCGGCCGCGCCCGCCGGCGCTGGCATCAGCCCGGAGCGGGTCGAGACGTACGACGTCGCCGACCCCAGCCACGATCTGGGGATATCCACCCTGGACGACGGGGTGGCGGTCCTGGACCGGACGGCGGGCCGGCTTCTGCGGGTGCAGCGCGGCGAGGTACGCCCGACGCCGTTGACGCTGCCCGGCCCGGCGGCGTTGCCGGCCCGCACCTCCGGACCGCGGGTGCCGGTGACGGTGCCCGCCGAGCGGCGCGTGCTGGTGGTGGGTGACGTCGGTGAAGAGCGGGCGTTCACGGTGCCGGGCGACGGCGACCGGCTGAGCCCGGCTGTGGCGTGGGCCGACCGGTTCTACTGCGCCGACGAGACCACCGGCACCATCTACTCCTTCGACGCGGGCGGCCAGTTGGTCGACACCATCAAGGGCAGGGCGAACGGCCCCTTGGAGATGGAGGTCCGCGAGAACCACCTCTTCATCAACTCGCCCAACTCGGCGACGGCCCGGGTGGTGGACGACAAGCACCAGGTGCGCGAGGTCGACAAGTACGCCAACGACGTGCTGGGCGGCGACCCGCCGCCGGTGCCCCCGCCGCCGCCCCCGCCGAAGAAGCCCCGGGTGAGCAAGCCGAGCGCGCCGCGCAGCGTCACGGCAGCCGCCGGCAACGCCCAGGCCCGGGTGAGTTGGCGGCCCGCCGCCGCGAACGGCGCCGAGATCATCAAGTACGTCGTAGAGGGTGCCGGCCAGCGCCTGGAGGTGGGTGCCAACCAGCGTTCGGTGGAGGTCAAGGGGCTGACCAACGGCGAGACGTACCGTTTCGCGGTGCACGCCGTGAACGCCAAGGGGGACGGCCCGCCGCGCAGCAGCAACCCGGTCACCCCGACCGCCGCGGTGCCCGATCCGCCGGCCAGCATCACGGCGCAGGAGCGGCCGGACGGCACGGTGGTGGTCAAGTGGCCGGCCGCGAACGCGCAGGGCAACAAGATCGTCAAGTACGCGGTGACGGCCACGTCGGCGGGGACGAACGCGCCGGCCGGCGAGTCGACGAAGACCGAGCTGGTGGTGCCGGCCGGTGAGTTGGAGTTCGGCACCCAGTACGCGTTCACCGTCGTGGCGGTCAACGACAAGGGCGCTGGCTCGGCGGCGTCACCGGTCAGCAACACGGTGGTGCCGTTCGCGGCACCGGGTCGGCCGCTCGACCTGCAGGCCGGCACGGTCGCCGACCAGCCGGGCGCGGTCACGGTGCAGTGGTCGCCGGCGGAGGCGAACGGCCGGCCGGTGACGAAGTACCAGGTGGACGTCGGCGGCAGGACCAGCGAGGTCACCGAGACGCGCACCACCGTCACCGGGCTGGGCAACGGCCAGAACGTCACGGTGAAGGTGAAGGCGGTCAACGAGGCCGGACCGGGTCCGGAGGCCACCGCCACGGCCCGTACGGTCGCGGCGCCCCGGGTCACGGTCACCGGTTCGTCGGCGACGGCCACGTCGGCGACCGTCACGTTCACCGTCGACGCGGGCGGCGGCAGGGCCACCTGCTCGCTGAGCACGTCGGGTGAACCGGCGAAGGCCGGGGCGTGTTCCAGCATCACGATGTCGGGTCTGACGCCGGGCACGGATTACTCGTTCACGGTGACGGCGACCAACGCCGCCGGCAGGAACACCGCGACGAAAGCCCAGAAGACGCAGCCGCTGTACGGGATCGCGACGTGCAACAACGGAGAGTCCGGGCCGGAGTCGACCTACTGTGACCGGGACCGGGACGGCCGCAACGGCAACGAGATCTTCTCGGTGACCCGGCAGGACAACGACAAGCAGGAGGGGTGGGCGAAGCCCGGCACGCGGCTGCAGGCCTACTGCAAGAAGTCGGGCGAAGAGGTCTACGCCTACATCTACAACAAGGACAAGCGCAGCACCTGGTGGGTGCAGGTCGAGTACAGCGGGAAGAACTACATCCCGTGGGCCTGGCTCAACCTGGAGGGCGGCGACAACATCAACGTCCTGCCCACCTGCTGAACCACCAGCCGAGGAGCACCGCCGACCGTGAACACCCACGAGCCGCTCACCCAGCCGGAGGTGCAGGGCTTCGCCGCCCTGGCCGCGCGGTTGGCCGAGAACGTCAACGCGGTGGTGCTCGGCAAGCCGCAGGTGGTGCGGCTGGCGCTGACGGCGCTGTTCGCTCAGGGGCACGTGCTGCTGGAGGACGTGCCGGGGGTCGGTAAGACGACCCTGGCGCGGGCCATCGCCGCGACCGTGAAGGGTCAGTGGCGACGGATCCAGTTCACGCCCGACCTGCTGCCGTCGGACGTGTCCGGCGTGACGATCTTCAACCAGGCGAGCCGGGAGTTCGAGTTCCACCCGGGCCCGGTGTTCGCCAACATCGTGATCGCCGACGAGATCAACCGGGCGTCGCCGAAGACCCAGTCGGCGCTGCTGGAGGTGATGGAGGAGCACACCGTCACCGTGGACGGGGTCCGGCATCCGGTGCCGGCGCCGTTCCTCGTGGTCGCGACGCAGAACCCGGTGGAGATGGACGGCACCTACCGGCTGCCCGAGGCGCAGCTCGACCGTTTCCTGGTGAAGCTGTCCGTCGGCTACCCGGACGAGGCGGTCGAGGTGGAGGTGCTGCGCGGGGCGACGGTCCGCTCCCCCGAGGCGCTCGCCCCGATCACCGACACGGCGACCGTCGGGGAGATGGTCCGGATGGCGCGGCGGGTGCACATCGCCGAGCCGCTCTACGCGTACGCGGTCCGGCTGGCCGCCGCGACCCGTACCCATCCGCAGGTGCGCGTCGGGGTCAGCCCTCGGGGTGTGATCGCGTTGACCCGGGCGGCGTGCGCGTACGCGCTGATCGACGGGCGGGGCTGGATCATGCCGGAGGACCTGAAGGCGCTCGCCGAGCCGGTGTTCGCGCACCGGCTGTTGTTGACCCCGGACGCGCAGGTGCGCGGGGTGACCGCCGCGGAGGTGCTGCGCCAGGCCGTCGCCTCGGTGCCGGTGCCGCTGCCGTCGGGGCAGCCGGCCCCGGTGCAGGGCTGACCGGCGGCAGCGCCATGGGGATCACCGCCCGCGGGGTCGGGCTGCTCGTCGCCGCCGTCGTGTTGTTGGGGGCGGGCTTCCGCTTCGCGTACCCCGAGTTGACGTTGTTGGGCGCGGCGGCCGGCGCGGCCGTCGGCTACGCGGCGCTGACGGCGGCCTGGCGGCCCCGGCTGGTGGTCGCCCGACGGGCCGATCCGGACCGGGTGGCGCGCGGGGAGCCGGCGAGCATGGCGTTGACGGTCCGCAACGCCGGCCGGCTGCGTTCGGCGAACCTGCTGGCCGAGGACCGGTGCGGGAGCCGCGCGGTGCCGGTGCCACTGCTGCGCCTGCGTCCGGGTCGGGACACCGAGGTCCGCTACGACGTGCCGACCGATCGCCGTGGGGTGGTGGCGGTCGGTCCGCTGCGGGTGACCCGGCGCGACCCGCTGGGCCTGGTGGCGCTCGCCCGCCCGTACGGGGAGACGGCCCCGGTCTGGGTGCATCCCCGGATCCACCCGCTGTCGGCGGTGCCGACGGGCGCGGGGCGCAGCCTCGACGGCCGGGTGGACGGTGTGCCGCACGGGTCGATCACGTTCGACTCGCTGCGGGAGTACGTGGTCGGCGACGATCTGCGGCGGGTGCACTGGCGCACGAGCGCCCGCGTCGGTGAGCTGATGGTGCGCGAGAACGTGGACACGAGCCTGCCCCGCCTGATCGTCCTTCTGGACAATCGCGCCGTCGCGCATCCGCACCGCTCCGGCGGGGTGTCGGAGTCGTTCGAGTCGGCGTGCGAGGCGGCGGCGTCGGTCGTGACAGCAGCGCTCCGCGCGGATCTGCCGGTGGTGCTGCTGCTGGTCGGCCCGGAGCACGGGGACGGCGGGGACGGCCCCGCCCTCGGGCCGCTGGACCGGCTCGCCGCCGCCGAGTTGTCCGACGAGGACGACGCGTTGCGGGCGGTCACCACCCGGCTGCGCCAGGACCGGCTCGGCGACACGTTGATCTTCCTGACCGGCCCCGGTGGGCGGGACGGGTTGGGGCACGTGGGTGCGCTGCGTGGCGCGTACCCGTCGGTGGTGGTCGGGGTGTTCGGCGCGACCGACCCGACTCCGGCGGGCACGGCGGGCCTGGTGGTGGTGGACGCGGCGGACGGCGCGCAGTTCGCCGCCGAGTGGGACGGGGTACGCCGGTGGTGACGGGCATCGCGCCGCAGCAGGAGACGGCGGCCCCGCGACAGCCGGCGGCGGGCGGTCCGAGCGCCGCCGGGCGGGTGGTACGCGTGTTGCGGGCGGCCGTCGTGCCGCTCACGCTCGTCGTGCTCACCGCGCTCGCGGGGGTGGTGCTCGGCCGGGTGTACGCGGGCGACCTGCTGACCCGGCTGGTGATCGGCGCGGCGGTGGGCTCGGTGCTGGTCAGCGTGGCTGCCCGGCGGCTGCCGTCGTGGCTGGTGGCGCCGGTGTCGATGGCGGCGCTGGCCGGTTGGGCACTGTGGTCTCTGCGCCTGGCCGCCGCCCGCGCCGACCTGCCGGGCAGCCTGCTGGAGGTGAGCGCGGACGCGGCGCGCAACGGCATTCCCCGCCTGCTCACCGCGATGATCCCGGTGGAGCCCACACCGGACACGGTGCTGGTACCGGTGGTGGCGGCCTGGCTGGCCGGTCTGGCCGGGGCGGAGGTCGCGTTGCGCACCGGCCGGGTGCTGCTCGGCTACCTGCCGGCGGCGGGGCTCTACGCCGCGGCCCTCTACGTGGTCGGCCCGAACGCCGAACCGGCGATCGGGGCGACGGTGGCGTTCGTCGCGGTAGCGGCGGTCGGGCTGGCCGCTCCGACCGGCGGGTCACCGACCGGCGGCGATCCGGCGGCCGGCCTGGCCCCCGGGGTACGCGCGGCGGTGCGTCTCCGGCTGGCGGTGTCGGCGGCGCTCGGCGTCGCCCTGGTGATCGGTCTGGTCGCCCTGCTCGGTCCGGTGGTCGCCGACCAGGTCGACGGACGGCCGGTCGACCCGCGCCGGTACGTGGAGCCGCCGCAGGTGCAGACTCTCGACGAGAACCCGTTGATCCGGATCTCCGGGTGGGCGCTGCACCCGGAGCAGAAACTCCTCGACGTGGACACGGAGGGCGCCGCCCCGCCGGCCGCGGGCACGGACCCGACCCGCGGTCCGCGGATCCGGCTGGCGGTGCTCAGTGACTACGACGGGATCACCTGGCGGGTCGGTGCGACGTACCGCAACGCGGGGCGGATCCTGCCCGCCGGCGAGCCGGCCCGGGACAGCACGGTGGAGACCGTCCGGCAGCAGATCACCGTGGCGGAGCTGACCGGACGGCTGCTCCCGGCCGTGGCGACGCCCCGTGAGGTCAGTGGCGCGCGGGTGGCGTACGACCCGGCGACGGGGACGCTGATCCGGCCGGAGGGGCTGACGCCGGGGCTGCGGTACGAGGTGACGTCGGTCCGTGAACACCCGGCCAACAACCTGCTGGCCACCGCGAACGTGCCCGCCGGCGACGAGGTGGCCCGGGTGCTGCGGGTCGCCGACGGGGTGCCGGACCCGATGCGCCGGCTGGCGACCCAGCTCGCCGAGGAGAACGGCGCCCCGTACGCGCGGGCGGCGGCGATCGAGCAGTTCCTGTCCGAGCACTACCGGGTGGTGGCCGACGCGCCGAGCGGGCACGCGTACCCGAATCTGGCCTTCTTCCTCTTCGGCCCGCGCAACGGTGGCGGGCAGCGGGGTACGTCGGAGCAGTTCGCGGCGGCGTTCGCGGTGCTCGGCCGACTCTCCGGGCTGCCGACGCGGGTGGTGGTCGGCTTTGAGTCCGGTGGTCAGGGGCCGGTGCGGGCCGGTGACGCGTACGCCTGGCCGGAGGTGCTGTTCGACGGGCTGGGGTGGGTGGCGTTCGAGCCGCTGCCCCGCCCGGAGAACGAGCCACGGCCGGTGGAGGAGGACTTCCGCCCGACACCTGAGGACCCGCCGCCGTCGGAGGTGCCGGCGCCCACCCTGGAGCCGACCGCGTCGCCGGAGCCGGTGGCCGCTCCCGACGAGCCGCCCGCGCCCGGTGGCGTGTCCACGCCGGTGCTGGTGGCGGGCGGCAGCGGGTCTCTGCTACTCGTCGTGGGGGCGCTGCTGCTCACCCTGCTGGCGATGCGCCGCTCGCTGACCCGCGACCGGCTGGTGCGGGGTGACCCCGGCCAGCGCATAGCGGGCGCCTGGCGGGAGGTGACCGACGCGTTGCGGTTGGCTGGCCGCCCGGCCGGCGACGACCTGGCGGCGACCGAGGTGGCCGGGCGGGCCCGACAGGCCCTCGTGGACGCCCGGAACCGGCGCATGGACGGTTCGCGGCCCGACACGGAGGCGGCGACCGATCCCGCTGTCGACGAGCTGGCAACACTGCTCAACCAGGTGGGTTTCGCCCCCGGCACCGCGACGGACGACCAGGCGGCCCGTGCCGCCGAGGTGGCCACCGTCTACGTGACGACGTTGCGGTCGGCACGCCCCTGGTGGCGTCGCCTGCTCTGGTCCGTGCACCCCGCTCCCCTGCGTCGCGCCCGCCGTTCGCGGAGGTGAGCAGGCGTTCGTCCATCCCCCTCGCGGGGGTCGCGCCGGCGGTGGCGAGGCTCCGCGTCACCCGGAGCGCCGCCGGAGGGCGGCGACTCGGCGGGCGTGGTCGACGGCCACGGCGATGACGAGTGGGCCCCAGGCGACCATCGGCGCGTGGTACCGCAGGACCTCCCAGGTGGGCGTGGGGTGGGCCGGTTCGTCGTGGCCGATCCCCACCCAGCCGCGCTGCACGACGTGGAATCTGCTGTTGAGCAGGAGATACACGCAGATGGCGACGAGCGCCGAACCGCCGATCAGCGCGACGAGCACGACTGGGCGCGCGGGGATCGGGCGGCCTCCGAGTCGCGGCACCCAGTGCGGCAGCCGTCGTCCCCAGTCGTGCACCAGGCCGAGCGTCGACAGCGCCAGCCCCATCGAGAGGACGGACAGGAGGATGGACCAGGCAACACGACCAGAACCTGTCACGAATTCATGGTCTGCGCTGCCGTGCCTGCTTCTCCTCCCCGGCGCAAGGGAACGCACTCCCGCAGCAGGGGGATCGCCCCCGGCCTTCGCCGTCGCGGCCGATCGAGGAGTCCAGGACGACATCGTCGGCGCTCTCAGGTCGTCAGGCGGCGGACCAGTTTGCGCATGCCGGCCTGCCAGCCGTCCGGGTCCTCGGCGCGGCGGCGGGCGTAGTCGGCGACCTCGGGGTGCGGCAGGATCAGGAACCGCTCCTCGGCCAGCCCGGCGATGGTCGCGTCGGCCACCTGGTCCGGGGTGAGCACGGCACCGGACGCGGTGATCACCCGGGCGCCCAGGTGCCCCTCGGCGATACCGTCGGCGAGCATCGGGGTGTCCACCCCCTGCGGGCACAGGGCGCTGACCCGGATGCCCCGGTCCCGGTAGGTGACGGCCAGCCACTCGGCGAACCCCACCGAGGCGTGCTTGGTGGCGGTGTACGCGGCATCGCCCACCGCGGTCAGCACCCCCGCCGCGGAGCAGGTGTGCAGCAGGTGGCCTCCGCCGCGGGCGAGCATGCCGGGCAGCACCGCACGGGCCGAGTAGACGTGGGCGAGCACGTTGACCCGCCACGCCCGGTCCCAGCCCGCGTCGTCGACCTCCACTCCCCCGCCGGTGGTGACCCCGGCGTTGGCGCAGAACAGGTCGATACGGCCGAAGCGGCGTTCGGTGTCCTCGACGAGCGACCGGACCTGGGCCTCGTCGGTGACGTCGAGCGCGGCGGCGTGCGCCACCGGGCCGATGCCCTCGGCCACGGCGTGCGCGGCGGCGGCGTCCAGGTCGGCGACGACCACGGCGGCCGCGCCCTCGGCGGAGAAGCGGCGCGACAGGGCCGCCCCGATGCCACCGGCGCCCCCGGTGACCACCGCGATCTGGTCGGTCAGATTCACGCGGACATCCCCACCGGCTCGGTGCCCAACTGGGCGATGAGAGTCGTCAGCGCGGCCACGCCGCCGGCGGTCACCTCCGGGGTGGGCAGCAGCGCGAGGATCGGCACGTCCACGCCCGCCTCGGCGTAGCGGCGCACCTGGGCACGGCACCGCTCGGGTGAGCCGTGCAGCACCAGGGCGTCGACCACCTCGTCCGGCACCGCGGCGCCCGCGCCGCGCCGGTCGCCGGCCGCCCACGCCTCCCACATCGGGGCGAGCGCCTCGTCCCGGCCGAGCCAGCGATGGAACTCGGCGTACGCCGGGACGGTCAGGTAGCTGGTGATCAGCCGGCGGCCGAGCGTACGGGCGTACGCGGCGTCCTCGGTGGGGCAGACGAAGATCCGTGCGGCGACCGCGAAGCCGGGACGTCGCTCACCCAGCTCGGCGAGGGTCTGCGGCACGTCGTCGGCGCTGAGCCAGTTGAGGATGACGCCGTCGGCCTCGGCGCCGGCCAGTCGGAGCATCCCGGGGCGCAGCGCGGCGAGCAGGATCGGCGGCGGAACAGTCGGTGGGCGTTCGAGGGTGAACCGACGCACCGTGAAGGTGTCGTAGACCTCGTCCACCGTCTCGCCGCGCAGCGCGGCCCGCAGGAACCGCAGCACGTCGCGGGTACGCCGGAACGGCTCGTCGAACCGCAGAGCGTTCCAGTCCCGCACGAGCACCGGCGAGGACGCGCCGATGCCGAGCGCGAACCGGCCCGGGGCCGCCTCGGCCAGCGCTGCCGCGCTCATCGCGAGCAGACCCGGGCCGCGGGTGAAGACCGGAGTGATCGCGGTGCCCAGCCGTAGCTGCGGCTGCCACGCCGCGGCGAGGGCCAGCGGGGTGAACGCGTCGGTCCCGGCGACCTCGGACGACCACACGTCGGTGAACCCTGCGCCATCGAGCGTCGCGTAGATCGCCTGGTGGTCGGCCAGTGGGACTCCACCCATCGGCACCGTCATGCCCCATCGATTCGTCACTGATCGATCGTGCCCGTTGACGGTACCCATGAGCAAGATCCCCTTAGTGTGCGTAATCGCCGGTTGGCCGCGCGGCCGCCGGCGGAGGTGTTACCACTGCGAGGTGGACCGGAGCACCGGCGCAGGCCGCTGACCATGGGTTCCAGGGCGGCAGGACACCTGGAGCCGGTCTCGGCGGCGGCCGCGCCCGGTCGGGCGACGTTCCTGGAACTCTTCTTCGACCTGGTGTACGTCTTCGCGCTCACCCGCATCTCCGCCCGGGCGTTCGAGGATCTGAGCCGGGAGCCGGCCCGCGACCACGCCGCTGCGGCGATCACCGGCAGCGGCAAGACGCTGCTGTTGCTGCTGGCGCTCTGGTCGGTCTGGCAGGGCACCGCGTGGACGACCAGTCGCTACGACCCGTACCGTGCGCCGCTGCAGATCGTCGTGTTGACCGCGCTCGTGAGCAGCATGGTGATGGGGGTGGCGATCCCCCGGGCGTTCAGCGAGACGTCGCTCATGTTCGCCACGGCGTACGTGATCGCGCAGGTGACCCGGCCGGTGATCCTGTCGATCGCATTGGGGCCGCATCCGTACCGCCAGCTCAAGGTGCGTATGGCGGTGGTGTTCGCCGTCACGGGGGTGCTGTGGATCAGCGGGGCGCTGCTGCCCACCAACGAGCAGGTGGTGTTCTGGTCGGTGGCGCTGCTCGTCGAGTATCTGGCCGCGCGGTTCGGCTGGCCGGTGCCGGGTCTGGGCCGCTCCACGGTCTCCAAGTGGGAGATCGCCGGGGAGCACCTGGCGGAGCGGTACCAGCAGTTCTTCCTCGTGGCGCTCGGCGAGACGATCCTGGTGGCCGGTTTCGCGTATAGCAAGGGCCCGTACGGCTCCGGACACATGTGGGCGTTCGCGTTCGCGGTGGCCACGTCGATCATGCTGTGGCGGATCTACGTGCAACGCGCCGGGCAGATCCTGGCCGAGGCGGTGAAGATGGCCCGCCACCCGGCCAACATCGGGCGCTCGGCGGCCGACACCCACCTGATCATGGTGACCGGTCTGGCCGCGACGGCGATCGGCTACGAGCTGGTCATCGAGCATCCGCTGGGTCACGCCCCGGCGCCGTGGGTGGTCACGGTACTCGGCGGACCCGCGCTGTTCCTGGCCGGCCGGGCCCGCTTCGAGTACGAGGTCTTCGGCCGGGTCTCGCCGTCGCGGTGGATCGCCATCGGAGTGCTCGCGGCGGCGGCCGTACCGCTGCTGTTCCTACCGGGCCTGGTCGCCACGGTCGCCGGGACGATCGTGCTGGGCGGCGTCGCGGTCACGGACGCCCGCCGGGCGCGCGGCGCGCCGCCGGAGGCCGCCGCGACGCCCTTCTGAGCCATCGGCGTACGCGTCGAGGCCGGCTAGTCTCGGCTCGTGACCTTCTCCCTCGTCGCCCGCTCCGCCGACGGCCGCCGCCACGGTGTCGCCGTGGCCAGCAAGTTCCTCGCCGCCGGAGCGCTGGTGGTCGAGCGCGGCGGCGGGTACGGCGGCACCAGCGACGTCCTGGTCGACCTGCGGGTGGACGACCATCCCGATCCGGTCGCCGAACTCGGTCGGCTGCTGGCCGTGCACACGATGCTGTTCGGTCGGCCCGACCCGGCGACGCTGCTCGACCTGAGCGGAGCGGTCGCCGACGAGGTGGCGGCGCTGCTCACCGCTCTGGGTCACCCGGTGGACCACACCGGGCCGGAGGCGGCGCTGGTCTCCTGGGCGGGGCTGGAGAACCGGGAGGAGCGCCTCGTGCCGGGGCGGATCGACCCGGTCGTGCTCAGCCACCTGCGGGGCGTCGCCCCACACGTGCCCGCTCCCCGCCAGGGCGCCTGATCACCGGACGCCCGCCGGGTCAGCCCTTCACCCGGGGCACCAACCGGTGCACGACGATCAGCGCCAGCGCCATCACCACCGACATCGTCCCGGCGATGCCGGCGGCGCTGCCCGCGTACGCGATGAACAACGGTCGGCGGGACAACTCCTGCGGGCCGATCGTGCGCAGGTCCACCAGCCAGGACAGCGCCACGCCGGAGGCGACCAGGGCGAGCACACCGGCGACGCCGAGCACGACGGCGGCGAGGCGGTGCGCGTCGCCCGGCTCGATCTGGGCCTCTTCCCGTTGGGTGATCGGCAGGAGCAGCCCGGCCAGCGCCGCCCAGACACCCACCACGAGGTAGGCGGCGACCGCGTCGCTGGGCCGGTGCCAACCGGCGGAGAGAGTGGCCACCCCGGCGGCGGCGGCATAGAACGCGCCGACGAACGCCCCGACGGCTCGCACCTTCCGGGGCAGGACGAACATCAGCGCCACGGCCACCGACGCGGCGACAGCGGTGTGACCACTGGGGAGGCTGTTGCTTACGGCGGTGCGTTCCGGGTCGACGCCGAAATCGGGTCGGCCCAACCCGTACTTGAGCAGTTGGGTGGAGAGGTTGGCTCCGGCGATCAGCAGGGTCGCGGCGACCGCGAGGGCGGTCCGCCCCCGGATGAGCGCGATGAAGCCGATCGTCGCCGTGGCGACGAGCAGCGACACCACCGACATCGCATTGAGGATCCGGTCCACCGGCCCGTCGATGCGGTCGTAACCGATCTCGTTACCGGTGAGGGCGACCGTGTCGACCCACTGACCGGTCCCGGTGTGCACGGCAACCCGCCAGACGGCGAGGAAGGCGACCGCTTGGACGAGGGCCAGCACGACCAACCAGACCGCGGTCCAACCCCGTGCCGTCGCGCGCATCCGCACACCGTAGCGGCCGTACCGGGCCGGTCGGTCGGAGGCTCACCGGCTCCCGCCGGTTAGGTCCTTGCCACCGGGCCACCCGGGGCTGCGCCACCCGGTCGGGCCGGGCGCCGGGCCCGACGAGACGGCCGGACGGGAACGCCGACGGGCATAAGAGTGGAGAGGCCGCCACGGGGGGAGCGGCCTCTCCGGTGACGTACGTTACTCCGTCATCCTCATCGGTGTGATCCCGCGACAGCCGGAATTTCTGGGCTTTTTCGCGGCAGTCTTCAGTCCGGGCGGTGGGGTGGGCCGGTCGACCCGCTGCGTTGGCCAGATGACCGGCCCACCCCGGCCTGACCGTGGGTGTCAGGCCGTCCGCCGGCCGGGTCCCGTCGTTCCCCCGGACCCGGCCGAACCCCGGGATGGGCGGGGCACTCCACCCATCCCGGGTCGCTGTCAGCCGTTCGGGAACAGGCTCCCGTAGTCGGCGTAGGCCATGGCCACATCGGCCTGGGCCCAGAAGCGGTGGTAGTTGAACGTGGGCTCCGGGCCACCGTTCAGGTACGCCTGCACCTTGGGCCAGTCCGGGTCGTTCTTGTAGAACGACCGGATGTCCAGGAAGCTCTTCCCGGCGGCGATGGCGTCGCCGTTGGGCATCTTCCCGGTCCAGCCCGGCGGTACGTACAGGCCCTGACCGCTGGAGGCGTCGTAGACGTCGTCGAAGCGCTTGTAGTCGCCACGCGTCTCGGTGGTGGAGACACCCTTCGAGTCACTGGCCGCGTCCAGCGCGTCCAGCAGTCCCTTGGCGGTGGTCTTCGCCGCCGCGTTGCCCGACTTGGCCGCGTACGCGATCAGGATCCGGGCGTAGGAGGCGGCGACGCCGACGTCCTGGCCCTTGCTGATCACCTCGACGTGCAGGTTGGTGTTGGGCTGCGGGCTGCTCGGGTTCCAGGTGGTCGGCTGGCCGGTCCACTTCATGTCCGACGGGATCGACCAGTTGGTGCCGAGCGTGGTGTTGGCGATGGCCCACGGCACCCACTTGTCCAGCAGCGCCTTGGCCTTCGTGTTGCCGGTCTGCAGGTACAGCTCGGCGATCCGCTGCATCGACCACGCCTGCATGCCGAACCACTGGTTCGACGGCGGGTCGTTGTAGACCGGGTCGACGTCGTAGAACATGCCGTAGAAGGTGCTCGTGCCCGACGGCGGCTGGGCGTAGCTGCCGTCCCAGCTGTTCGTCGCGCCACCGGCGATGCCGCCCTCGGACGACTGGAGCCAGGTGTAGAACTCGAGCTGCCGGTCGAAGCTCTTGGTCCAGTCGGAGACCGCGGTCGACGACTGCGGCTTGAGCTCCGGCGTGTTGGTCAGCGCCCAGGCCGCGAACGGGTTCTGGTAGCCGAAGTGGTTGTGGCTGGAGCCGATGCGCCAGGACCAGTTCTGGCTGGTGTCGTACGCGCCGCCCCAGGCGTAGTACCAGGACAGCAGGTAGTGCGCCGAGTCCTTGCCGCTGCCGGCGGGGCAGGTGCTGGCCCCGACGCAGTTGCCGATCTTCTTGAAGTACTTGTCGAACATCGCGTACCGCAGGTAGTCACCCATCTTGGCGGCCTTGGCCACGGTGGCGGCGACGTCGGCCTGCTTGCCCTGCGCCTTGGCCCAGGTCAGCGCCCAGTACGCGGCCTGCACCGCACGGGCGTCGGCGTCCGGCGCGTTGGTGTACTTCCACTGCTTGGCGGGAGCGCCGGTGTCCTTGACGAACAGGTCGAGGTAGCCGTACTGACCGCCGTGCTTGAAGGTGTCACAGGACGGCTGCGGGATGGTCTCCCACACCGACTCCTGGGTGCCCCGCTGGAAGGTGTTGATGTAGGCCGGCTTGGTGGTGCCGTCGCCGCAGCGACCGAAGCCGTACGTGTTGTCGACGTCCATCAGCCAGTGCATGCCGTAGATGTCGCCGGTGCCGTAGGTGGACTGCAACTCCGAGCGCAGCGGGTCCTGCCCGACCGCGATGTTCGGGTTCAGGGCCGAGGGGTACTGGCTGGGCAGGTTGTACTCCGCGGCGTACTGCGGGGTGCCGGCGGAGCCCGCAGTTGGCTGATCGGCGTGCGACGGGATGATGTACTTTTCCATCACCGTCCAGGCGTTGTTGAACGGTGCCCAGTTCTGGGTGACGCGGCCGTACTGGGCCTCGAGCCAGATCCAGAAGCTGAACGCTTCCGAGGTGGTCTCGTGACCGTGGTCGGGCGCCTCGACGATCAGCGTCTCCACCGAGTGGTACGGCACACCCTCGGGGCTGAAGTAACCCGAGTTCTTGATCTTGCCGTACTGGTCGAGGAACTTCTTGATGTAGGCGTTGTCGCCGCCGGGGGTGTCGTTGTCGATCTCGGTGGCGGCGACCGCCAGCGAGGCGAGCCCGGTGGCCGACGCGGTGATGGTGGCGCTACCGCCGACGGTGTCGGTGTCCTCCGCCGCGGCGACCGTGACGGTGACCCCGGTGTTCCAGTTGGTGGGCGTCAGCGTGACGGTGCTCGGCGAGACCGTCACGTCGCTGTCCCCGCTGGGGGTGAGGGTGACCGGCACGCTTGTCGTCGGCGCGGCACTGAGCCTGAGGTTGAAGGTGGAGGTGCCACCCTCGTTGACGCTCACCGCGGACGGCGTGGCGATCAGGGTCGGACCGCTGGCGGCGCCGACGGTGAACGACTTCTCGGCGACCCCGATGCCGTTCGCGTTGTCGTAGGCCTTGGCCTGCACCGTGTAGCTGCCAGCCGGCAGGTCCTCCTGCGTGTAGGAGTACGGCGCGGTGGTGTCGGTGTTGATGAGCAGGCCGTTGCGGTAGAACTCGACCTTGCTGATCGTCCCGTCCGGGTCACTGGCGGTCGCGGTCAGCGGCACGTCCGCGGGCGCGGTGAACGGCCCGGAGGGCAGGCTGAGCGAGACGGTCGGCGGCTGGTTGGCCGGGGTGCCGTTGCAGGGGGTGCCGTTCAGGGTGAACGAGGTGGGCTTCGGGTTGCTCCCCGTGTGGGAGCCGTTGAAGCCGATGGTGGTGGAGGCCCCGGTGCCGAGGTTGCCGTTGTACGACTCGTTGGTCGCGGTGACCTCGCTGCCGGACTGGCTGAACCGGGCCGACCAGCCCTGGGTCACCCGCTGGCCGCTGTTCGGGAAGGTCCACTTGAGCGTCCAGTTGCTGATCGGGTCGCCCAGGTTCTTGATGGTCACGTTGGCCGTGAAGCCGGTGTTCCAGTCGTTGGTCGCGTAGACCACGTCGCAGGCCGGTGCGGCCTGCGCGGCGCCAGCGGGCAGGGTCACCCCGCCGACGGCGAGCGCGGCGGCGGCGAGGATCGCCACTCGACGGCGTCGTGCCAGATGTCTCATGTGCGCGGTGTCTCCTCGGACCAGGCCGGGTTGTTCCCGGCGAGGCGCCTGCCCACAGGTGGTGGTACGCGGGGATTCGAGGCGCCGGGAAGGTGGTGGCCCCGGGCCCGGCCGGGGGTGCGATGCGGCCCGTGCGGGGGGTCCCGCCGGCCGCGATTCGGGTGCCGTGACCGGTAGTCGTGCTGCCGGCTGCCCTCGGCGGTCCCGCGACCACGCGATCTGGCTCCTGTCGCGTGGAATCGACAGTCTGCCATGGAAGCGCTCCCACAACAAGCGGGGAGGAGGCGGGATCCGCCAGTTGTTTCGATCTCGTTTTGGGTCTTTCACAAAGACGTGACGGGCGTTACAGTCGCAACATCGGTCGATGGGAGCGCTTCCATCGACAAAGGTTCCAACTGGAAGATCGCCGGGACCGTCCTCGTGGCGGACCCGGGGAACCATCCGAAGGCCGACGGCGGGCCAGCCCGGACGCCGCCGTCAGCCATCATCCCGCCACAGGGAGGGAGGTGGAACCAGAGCCACTCGCGTGGCCCGGCTCCCGCGCGACACGCACGGCAGGACCCAATTCCGCCCGTGCGTGTGCAGTTACGGTGGGGACGGGGGTTGCCCTCCCCCGTCCCCACACTAAACCCCCGTACACGATGGGAAAAGAGGCCGACGGGACAGGCGCGATGCGCCGCCCGGTCGGCCTCGTTCGCTGTCCGGGGCCCTCATCCGCCTCGACCCGCCAACGTCGGCCGCCGTGACGGCCGGCTGACCGGGTCGGGCGCTCCTGGCCTATCCTGGGAGCGCTCCCGAATCTCGGCGGTGGCCCCGTATCCACGAGGAGAATCCATGTCGATACCTACCGGGCCCGCCGGCCCGCTGCGCTTCCCCCGCGACTTCGGTTGGGGCGCGGCCACCTCCGCCTACCAGATCGAGGGCGCCGCGAAGGAGGACGGCCGCGGCGAGTCGGTCTGGGACACCTTCAGTCGCCTCCCCGGACGTACCCGCAACGGTGACACCGGCGACGTGGCCGCCGACCACTACCACCGGTACGCCGAAGACCTCGACCTGATGCGTGACCTGGGTCTGCGCAGCTACCGCTTCTCGATCTCCTGGCCCCGCATCCAACCCGACGGCAGCGGCCAGCCCAACCAGCGCGGGCTCGACTTCTACCGGCGACTCCTCGACGGCCTGCACGAGCGCGGCATCGCCCCGATGGCGACACTGTTCCACTGGGACCTGCCGCAGGCGTTGCAGGACGCCGGCGGTTGGGAGTCCCGCGACACCGCCCACCGCTTCGCCGACTACGCCGACGCCGTCTTCACGGCCCTCGGCGACCGGGTACCGGTCTGGCTCACCATCAACGAGCCCAAGACCGTCGTGCAGAACGGTTACCTCATGGGTCACCACGCCCCCGGCCGGAAGGACCCGGACGCCGCCTACCTCGTCGCCCACCACCTGCAGCTCGCCCACGGCCTCGCGGTGCGCGCGCTCCGCGCCTCCGACAGCACCGCACGGATCGGCCCCGCGCTCAACCTGCACCCCTGCTACCCCACCGACGACTCCCCCGAGGCCGCCGCCGCCGCACACCTCTACGACGGCTACGAGAACCGGCTCTACCTCGACTCGCTGCTCAAGGGCAGCTACCCGCAGGACGTCCTGGCCGACCTGGGTCCGCAGAGCCGGATGGTCCGCGGCATCCGCGACGGCGACCTGGCGGTGATCTCATCGCCGATCGACCTGCTGGCGGTGCAGTACTACACCCCGATCTACGTCGCCGCCGACGGCACCACCGAACACCGCTGGCCCACCTCCGAGGCCGGCTGGCAGCAGATCTACCCCGACGGGATGTACGACATCCTGACCCGGGTCACCCGCGACTACGGCCCGATCCCGCTCACCGTGACCGAGAACGGTCTGCCCACCCCCGACATCCTGGCCGCGGACGACACCGTCGACGACAGCGGCCGGATCACCTTCCTGCGCGACCACCTGGCCGCCGCGCACCGCGCCATCGCTGACGGGGTGCCGCTGGAGAGCTTCCATGTCTGGTCGATGCTCGACAACTTCGAGTGGGACGAGGGATACGAGCAGCGCTGGGGCCTGGTCTACGTGGACTACGTGACCCAGCGGCGCGTCCTCAAGCGCAGCGCCCACTGGTACCGCTCCGTCATCGCCGAGGGCGGCTTCTGAACGGGCCGCCCGGACGGCCGGGCCCGGACGGCTCGGCTCGGGTGAGCCGGTGACCGTCCGGGTCACGGCCGGAAGACTCAGCGGGGCAGCGCCTGCTGCAACTCCGCCCGCAGCGCAGGGGTGAGCATCTCCCCCGCCTGCTTCGCCAACCGCGCCATCTCGTAGCCCACCACGCCGATGTCGGCGTCTCCGGCCGCGAGCGTGGCCAGGATCGACCCGTCGCGCACCTGCATCACCAGGAAGTAACCCCGGCCCATCTCGACCACCGTCTGCTTGACGATGTCGCCGTCGAACATCTGCGCCGCGCCCGCCGTGATGCTCATCAGCCCGGACGTCACCGCGGCGAGCTTGTCCGCGTGGTCGCGGGGCAGATGGTCGGAGATCGCCACCAGCAGTCCGTCGGAGGAGACCACCACCGCGTGCGCCACGCCCGGCACACGATCCGCGAAGGCGCTCACCAGCCAGCTCAGGTCACGTGCCTCCTGGCTCAACGTCGTCACTGTCGTCGTCCTCCTTCGTCGTGCCCCCACGAGGGTGGCACCGGTATCTCGGTGGTGTCCTCGGTCTCGGCACGCCGTACCCCGCTGTAGAGCCGGGACAGCATGCCACCGACCGCGTCCGGGTCGAGTTCGGCGCGCGGCGACGCCGAGCCCGGCTGGGCGGGGCGGGTGACCGCGGAGAGTTGCGCCATCGGCACGCGTACCGGAAGCCCTCGCTCGTTCGTGCCGGCCGTCACCGGCGTGGCGGGCGGCACGGGCTGGACGGGGGCGGCCGGACCGGTCGGACCCTGCCGGGACCACCAGCCGCCGTCGTTCGAGGAGGCAGCGGTCGGGGACAGGACGTCATCGGCGCGTACCGGCACGGGACGGGTCTGGCGCGGCACGGCGGCAGACGGCGGACGACCGGCCACCGGGAGGTCCAGCGGCGCGGCGGCCGGCCCGCGGGCGCCGTCGGGCGCAGACGCCCCCGGTGTGCGCTGCGACGCGGCACCCCGCGCGGCGCTCGACGCCAGCATCCGGGCGGACGCCGGCGGATCCAGCTCCACCGTGCCGCCGGGCGCCAGCAGGGTCGGCGGCAGCACGAGCCGCGCGACGAGGCCACCGTGGCGTCCTTCGAGCTGTACCCGCACGCCCAGTCGGCTCGCCAGGTGGCTCACCACGAACAGGCCCATCCGCTCGACCGCCGCGACGTCCGCGGCCGGCGGGCTGGCCAGCACCGCGTTGGCCTCGGCCAGCGCGGCCGAGCTCATGCCCAGGCCGTCGTCGACGATCTCGATCAGCGCCGAGGACGCCTCGACCCGGGCGGTCACCACGACGGACGTGTCCGGACGCGAGAACGCCGTGGCGTTCTCCAGCAGCTCGGCCAGCAGGTGCACCAGCTCACCGACCGCGTGCCCGACCACGTTGACGGCGCCCATCGACTCCAGCCGTACCCGCTGGTACTGCTCGATCTCGGCGGCAGCGGCCAGCAGCACGGTGCCCAGACCCACCGGGCGGTTCCACCGGCGGGTGGAATCCGTACCGGCCAGCACCAGCAGGCTCTCGTCGTTACGGCGCATGCGGGCGGCCAGGTGGTCGAGCTTGAACAGGTTCTCCAACTGGTCCGGGTCGCTCTCCTCACGCTCCAAGTCGTCGAGCAGCTCCAGTTGACGCTCCACGAGCACCTGGCTGCGGCGCGCCAGGTTGACGAACATCGCGTTGACGTTGCGACGCATCAGCGCCTGCTCGACGGCGACCGTCACGGCGCTGCGGTGCACCGCGACGAACGCCTCGGCCAGCTCACCGATCTCGTCGAGCGACCGGACCACCGCCGGCGCCACGTCGATGCTCGGCACGCCACCGGTGACGGTACGGAGGCGGTCCAGCGCGTCGGGCAGCTCCACCTGCGCGATCCGCAGCGCCTGGCTACGCAGCAGCCGCATCGACCGGGCGACCGACCGCCCGACCAGCAGGGAGATCAGCAGGGCGACCAACAGCACCGCCACGACGCCACCGACCACCAGCAGGGTGGTCCGCAGTTGGCCACTGCTGGCATCGTCGGCCTGGCGCACCGCGTCGTCGAGCACACTCGCCTCGACCTGCCGCAGCAGCTCCTGACGCTGCTGGCTCGCCGACCACCACTGCTCCGAGGGCAGCACCTCCGGCGCCGCGTCGCCCACCGGCAGGCTGCGCTCCTCCAGGCGGGTGGCGACCTGGAACATCGGGTTCACCGAGGTCTCGTCGTACCGCCGGATCTGGTCGCTGGTGGCGGACACCCGGAACGCGCCGAGCGCGGTGAGCTGCTGGGCGCGCAGGTCGGAGAGGATCACCCGGTCCTCGGTGCCGTACCGACCGGCCCGAGCGGCGGCGTAGAGCTGCCCCCGGACCCGGGAGGACAGCTCCTTGACCCGGGCGATCTGGACGTAGCGCAGCACGGCGTCGCTCAACCCCGGCTGGTCCTGGCCCGGCGTCGGCTCGGCGAGCAGGTCCAGCAGCGCGTCGACCGCCCGGTGGTAGTTGCTCAGGATGGTGTCGTTGCTGAGCACCGCCGGCGGGATGGCCGGTCGGATGTCGATCACCTGGTCGTACGCCTCGAGCACCTCGGAGAAGGCCACCCGCCAGGAGGCGTCGGCGTCGGCCAACGGCTCGGCCGCCTGGCGCAGGTCCTCGACGGCGCGGTCGGTGGCCGACTGCAACGGCCGCAGGGCGGTGGCCGCCGACTCCCGGTCGCCACCACGGCGCAGCTCCCCCAGCTCACCCGCCGAACGGTCCCGCTCCTGCTGGAGCTGGTCGACCACGGCGGTGATCTGCCGACCGATGCCGACCTGCTGGGAGAAGTCGTTCAGCGTGGCCGTTCGCCCGACAAGTGTGCTGGTCTGCACGCCCGCGAGCACGAGGAACGCCATCGACGGCACCAGCAGCACGGTGGCCAGCTTGGTGCTCATCCGCCAGTCCCGCAGTCGGAACGGCGAGCGGCGTCGATGCGGAACGACCCGGACGTCGAAACGACGCCGGCGGTGGTTCGACACCGCACCAGTCGCCGGGTCGGGACCTGCCGCCACCCTGCCTCCTCCGTCCTGCCGCGTCCACCGCGACCCGGGGAGCGGAGTCCATCCAACCAGGCTCGGTGACACTGTCAACGGCCCGGGCAGGCCGAAAGTTCAGGAAGGATACTGCGGGTGGGAACGTCCTGTCGGGTGCGGTAAAACCAGCTCGTCCGTCCGGCCGATGTCGGCGAGCGCCGCCGCCGCACCAAAGCGCCCCAGCGCCACCAACGCGGCACCGGTCGCACCGATCTCCGGGTTGCGTTGGTGCGACACCGGGCGCGGCGCGAGCGCGGCGGCGAACGCCTGCCGCCACCACACCGACGCGGCCACCGCGCCGCCGCCCAGCACCACCCCGACCGGTTTGTCGATCGTGGACTCCAGCACCGCGAGGTCCTCGGCGACCAGACCACACAGTCCCTGCATCAGCCCGGCCAGGATGTCCACCGCCGTGGTGCTGAAACTCAGACCGCGCAGCTCGCCGGTGCCGGCCGGCGCCAACCCGGGTGCCCGGTCACCGCCGAAACGGGGATCGGCCGGCCGGCCACCAGCCACCGGCACCAACGCCAGCGCCGCGTCCAACTCGTCCCCCTCGGGCAGCCGCAGCTCCCGGTTGGCCCAGGCGAACAGGTTGCCGCCGCTGGAGTACGCCGCCCCGGTCACCACGTGGTCGTGGTCGACCCGGTAGCGCCAGAGGCGTTCGGGCAGCCGCGGCAGCGGCTCGCCGGCCGGGATGCGCTGCATCAGGCGTACGGCGGCGGAGGTGCCGACCGTGACCGCGGCCCGGCTCGGGTCGGCGCAGCCCGAGCCGACGTTGGACGCCCCGCCGTCGCCCACCGGCGGCGCCCAGCGGGCCTCGGCCAACTGCGGCCAGCGGCGGGCCCGGTCGGGACGTAGCCGGCCGTGCCAGTCCAACTCGCCGAGGGACGGCAGGTCGCGGGGTCGCGCGCCGGCCAGCGTCAACGCCTCCTCGTCCCAGCGCAGGGTGGCGAGGTCGAGCAGACCGGTGCCGGACGCCTGCGAGACCGACATGGGCGCTGTCTGGAGCAGCTCACCCAGCACGTACTCCGGGAGGCCGACGAACCGGGCGATCGGAGTGCCGGACTGTTCCCGCAGCCAGGGCAGGCGCACCGGCCAGTAGGAGCGGTGCCACCAGCAGCCCGTGCGCTGGTGGAAGCCGTCCGGGTCGGCCGGGCCGGACGTGTCGCCGACCGGCGTGGGACGGGTGTCCAGCCAGGTGACGACCGGGCCCAGCGGAGTGCCGTCGCGGTCGAGCGGCAGCACCGAGTGCCACTGCGCGGACGTCGCCACCATGTCGACGTCGTGCAGGTGCCCCGCCTCCGCCAGCTCGTCCAGACACTCGATGAGGCAGGCGAGGTAGTCGGGACCGGAGAGGGTGCCCGTGCCGTCGTCCCCGATTGCGAGTCGGACCTTCCGCCGGGCCAGGGCGCCGGGCAGCGGGCGGGTTGCCCCGTCCAGCACCAGCCCACGTACGGAGGAGGTGCCCAGGTCGAGTGCGAGAATGTTCATCGCCGGTCAAGTTACCCGGTGCCGGCCTGGCGCGGACCGTGGTCCGCCCCGGCACACCCGTACGTCCGAAGGGGTCCCGGGTCGGGCCGTGACCGCGTAAGGTGAACCGCATGCTCGCGCACCCAACCTCCTGGTGGCCCGCCGACCCGGCGGCCACCTCCCGCGCGTAGCTTCACCCACGCGGCCGCCATCGAGGCGACCGCCGGATCTCCGGCCCGGATGGCCGCCCCCACTGGCGGCACCCGGCATCCACGGAGACCACGATGACCAGCCTGACCGACCTGCTCGCCGCCATCTCCCGCGGCGACGACCCCGGCCCCTTCGCGCTGCTGCGCCGCGAGGGCGCCGACGACCTGGAACTCTTCACCGGCCCCGTCGCCGTCGTCGACCGGCTGGCCGACATCCCGCTGCCCCCGGGCGCGCCCGGGGCGCAGACGTTGGCCCTGGTGCCGTACCGGCAGATCGCCGAGCGCGGTTTCGCCTGCGTCGACGACGACGCCCCGCTGGAGTGCCTCCAGGTCCGCGAACACGGGTGGATTCCGCTGGCCGAGGCCCTGGTCGCGCTGCCCGACGAGCCGGTCCGCACCCGGGACGCCGCGTTCGACGTCAGCGACGAGGAGTACGCGCGGATCGTGCAGCAGGTGCTCACCGACGAGATCGGTCGCGGCGAGGGCGCCAACTTCGTCATCCACCGCACCCTGCACGCCACCGTGCAGGGCGCGCCGCTGGTGGCCGCGCTGGCCGCGCTGCGCCGGCTGCTGGTCGCCGAGCGCGGCGCCTACTGGACGTTCGTGGTGCACACCGGCACCCGGACCATGGTCGGCGCCAGCCCGGAACGGCACGTCAGCGTCGACGACGGGCTCGTGATGATGAACCCGATCAGCGGCACCTTCCGACCGGCCGGCGGCACCCCGGACCGGGCGGCGCTCCTGCGGTTCCTCGCCGACCCGAAGGAGATCGAGGAGCTGTACATGGTGCTCGACGAGGAGCTGAAGATGATGGCGACCGTCGCCGAGCACGGCGGTCAGGTCATCGGCCCGTACCTCAAGGAGATGTCGCACCTGGCCCACACCGAGTACCTGCTCGCCGGGCGGGGCACCCGCGACGTGCGGGAGGTGCTGCGGGAGACGATGTTCGCGCCCACCGTGACGGGCAGTCCGATGGAGAACGCCTGTCGGGTGATCGCGCGGCACGAGCGCCGGGGTCGGGGCTACTACGCGGGCGTGCTGGCGCTGCTCGGTCACGACGACGCGGGCCGGCAGACGCTCGACGCGCCGATCCTGATCCGTACCGCCGAGATCTCCGGCGCCGGCCGGCTGCGGGTGCCGGTGGGTGCCACCCTGGTCCGGCATTCGACGGCGGCCGGCGAGGTGGCCGAGACCCACGCCAAGGCGGCCGGGGTGCTGGCCGCGCTCGGCCTGGGCCCGGCGGCGTCCGTCGGCGAGCGCGGGCCGGTCGTGCGGCTGGCCGACGACCCGGAGGTACGCGACGCGCTCGCCGCGCGTAACACGCCGCTGGCCCGGTTCTGGCTGGACCAGCGGGCGCCGGACGCGCCCGGCCTGCCGGGGTTGGTCGGTCTGCGGGCGCTGATCGTGGACGCGGAGGACACCTTCACCGGCATGTTGGCACACCAACTGGGCGCGCTGGGTCTCGCCGTCACGCTACGTCCGTGGCACGAAGGCGGTCCGCTGGACGGGTACGACCTGGTGGTGGCCGGTCCCGGGCCGGGTGATCCAAGCAGCCCGGACGATCCGAAGATGGCGGCGCTGCGGGAACTGCTGGACGAGTTGCTGGCGACCGGCCGGCCCACCCTCGCGGTCTGCCTCGGGCACCAGGTGCTGGCCGGGCTGCTGGGGCTGCGCCTGAACCGCCGGGACGCGCCCTATCAGGGGCTGCAACGGGAGGTCGCGTTGTTCGGTCGGTCCCGCCGGGTGGGCTTCTACTCCTCGTTCACCGCCCGCGCCGAGATAGACCGGCTGGACACCGCGTACGGGACGGTGGAGCTGGCCCGGGACGTACGCGACGGGTCCGTGCACGCCCTGCGCGGGCAGGGCTTCGCCGGGGTGCAGTTCCACCCGGAGTCGGTGCTCAGCCCGGACGGGGTGACCGTGCTGACCGAGTTGCTGGCCGACCTGTTGCCGGCGTCGCGCGCGGCCCACCACGCCTAGCCGCGGCTCGTCCGGTATGACTACCACCGTCGCGGGGTAGGGCTGGGGCGACCGGTGGTGCGAGCGGGCCGAGAGCCCCCGCCCGTGCCACCGGTCGCCCGTTCGTCAGCCGCCCAGGCCCTGCTTGAGCGCGGTGCCGATCAGCACTGCCCGGCGGGCGGTGAGGCCGCAGGCCTCCAGCGCCACCGCGTCCGGTGCGATCTCTCCGTTGTTGCTGGTGTGCGACGCGCCATAGGGGTTACCGGCGATGAACTGGCTGGAGTCCGTGTAGCCGGGGGGCACCACGACACCGCCCCAGTGGTAGAAGACGTTGAAGAGCGACGTCAGCGTGGTCTCCTGCCCACCGTGCGACGTCGCCGTGGAGGTGAAGGCCGCGTAGACCTTGTTGGCCAGCGCGCCCTGCGCCCACAGCGGTCCGGTGGTGTCGATGAACTGCTTCAGCTGGGCGGCGATCATGCCGTACCGGGTGGGCGATCCGAAGAGCGCCACGTCGGCCCACGCCAGGTCGTCGATCATCGCCTCGGGAACGTCCTGGGTGTCCAGGTGGTGCGCCTGCCAACCGGAGTTCGAGCGGATCGCCTCGTCCGGGGCGAGCTCGCGCACCTTGCGCAGGCGCACGTCCGCACCGGCCTCCCCGGCGGCCTCACAGGCGGCCTGCGCCATCTGGTAGGTGATGCCGGTGGCGCTGTAGTAGATCACCGCCACCTTCGTCTGGGCAGCCATCAGATGTGTCCCCTTCTCGTCTCGGGTCGGCTCCCGCGACTACCCCTGGGGCGCGGCGACAAACGACAGACCGGTGGCTTCCGGCCGTCCGGTCTCAAGTTTTCCGCAAGTTCCCGGACGTTCCGATCCGGTCGCCCGCGCGGACGACGATCCTGATGCCAACCGGTGCCGGCGCGCGATCCCGCCGCCCCCTGGCACCGGCGCCTGAACGGGGGATCGCGCTCCGCCGGCAACGGCGCTGGCGCAGCGCGATCAGGGGTCACTGCCCGGCCCGCTCAGCGAACCAGCGCCACCATCAGCCGGTCCAGCTCGGCCGCCGGGTCGACGGCGAGGCCGGTGTGCACCGGCCCGGCCTGGATCATCGTGCTGCGCGGCGCGGCCAGCCACCGGAACCGCTCGCCGAGCCGCATCCGGGTGGCCGGCCCGTCACCGGAGCAGGTCCGGTCCAGAGAATCCAGCACCGCGGCCACCGCCGGCAGATCGACGTCGGGCGCGAGGGCGCGCACCCGGTCGGCGTCCAGGTGCGTCCGCGCGGCCAGGAAGTCGCGCTGCTGGCAGTAGAGCAGCACTCCCACGTTGATCTGCTCGCCGCGCTCCACGCGGGGCACCAGCCGGATGACGGCGTACTCGAACGGATGCCCCCCCTGCCCGGCGCCGGAGAACTTCGCCACGTACGTGCCGAGGTCGTCGGCCTCGACGACGCCCGGCAGCGAGCCACCCTCCCGCAGTGGGGTGACGTAGCGGATCGCGGTGACCTGGCGGAGCACGCCGTCCACCCTACTGGGGGGCCAGTGGCACGCCCTGGCCCCCCACACGCCCGGCTCGGTGTCAGTCGAGCTTGTCCCGCAGGTTGTTGACCTGGTTCTGGAGGCGGTCCACCGCGTTCTCGTTGTTGACGAACGTGGTGATGCCCGCGGCGAGGCCCAGGCCGATCAGGACCGCCAGGATGCTCAGCACCAGGCCGCCGATGGACACGCCCCGGCCGGTCACGCCCGGTCGGCGGGCCATCTTCAGCCCGACGATGCCGAGGACGATGCCGATGATGCCGAGCACCAACCCGAGCCAGGCGAGGATGGCGGTCAGCACGCTGAACAGGCCGGCAACCCCGAAGACCAGGGCGAAAGTGGCGGCCGCGCTGGTCTTGGCGCCGGTGGACGCCCGACGGGCCCGAGAATCGGCCGGTACGCCGGCACCCCGGGCCGGCTCGCTTGCGGCAGTCATGGGACTCCCTTCCGTACGCGCGGCGCGCGTACTTCCGGCCGGCGGCATTCCCACGACGGTCACCGTTACGCCTCGTGTCGCCACGATCTGTCGGCGCGATCCAGGCGCGGGCCCCCAGGTCAGGTCAGCGAAGCGGCAGGTCGGAGTCGTCCCCGGTCGCCCTCGGGCCGAAGATGCGACGCTCCTCGACGGTGATGGGTACGTCGTTGATGCTGGCCTCACGCCGGGCCATGTAACCGCGGGCGTCGAATTCCCACTGTTCGTTGCCGTAGCTCCGCCACCACTGGCCGGTGGCGTCGTGCCACTCGTACTGGAACCGTACGGCGATGCGGTTCTCGTGGAACGCCCAGAGCTGCTTACGCAGCGCGTACTCGCGTTCGTGCTTCCACTTGTCGGTCAGGAACTCCTCGATCTCCCGGCGACCCGTGACGAACGTCGACCGGTTGCGCCACACGCTCTCGGGTGTGTAGGCGGCGGCGACGCGCTGCGGGTCGCGGGTGTTCCAGGCATCCTCGGCGGCCTGCACCTTGATCCGCGCGCTCTGGTCGGTGAAGGGCGGCAACGGGTGCCGCGGTGGTTCGGTCTCGTCGGAGGCGTCACTGCTCATGGCTGTCCTCGTTCCGGTGGCTGTGGTCGGCGGTCCTGACGCTAACGCGACACTCTGGAGGGCAACTGGAGACGCCCGGTCCTGGCCTACGCTGACGGGCTCCGGCCACCGGAGAGGGGACGTCGCGATGCCTGCCGACCTCAGCGCGGCCGAAGCGCTGGCACTGCGGATGACGAGCCTGCTGCTGCGACCGCATCCCGCCAACCGGCCCGACACCGTCGCCGAGGTGGTCGAGTGGTTCGGCGCGATGCAGGCGCAGGATCTGGCGAGCGGCCTGTGGTCGCTGGGTGCCCGGCTGCCGGGGTCGACCGTGGCCGACGTACAGGCCGCACTGGAGCGCCGCGAAGCGCTGCGCACCTGGCCGATGCGCGGCACCGTGCACCTCGTCCCGCCCGTCGACACCCGGTGGATGCTGGAGCTGACCGGCGTCCGCGCGATGTCCGGCTCGGCGACCCGGCGGGCGCAGCTCGGGCTGACCGAGGCCGACGAGGCCCGGGCGCTCGACGTGCTCGGGGCGGCGTTGGCCGGGGGCGGCCGGCTCACCCGGGCGCAGTGCCTCGCCGCACTGCAGGCGGCGGGGATCGGCACCGACGGCCAGCGCGGCTACCACCTGCTCTGGTACGCGAGCGTGCGTGGGGTGACCTGCGTGGCGCCCACCGTCGGCACCGAGCAGACGTTCGTCCTGCTCGACGAGTGGGCGCCGGAGCAACGCAGGCCGGAGCGGGACGAGGCGTTGGCGCTGCTCGCCCACCGCTACGTGCGGGGCCACGGACCGGTCACCGACCGCGAGTTCGCCGGCTGGAGCGGCCTCACCCTGACCGACGCGCGGCGCGGCCTGGCCGCCGCCGACGACCTCCTGAGCACGGTACGTGTCGACGGCGAGCCGATGTACGTGGACGCGGCGCTGGCCGACACCCCGCGCGTCCCGGCGGTCGGTGTGGTGGCGCTGCCGGGCTTCGACGAGTACCTCCTCGGCTACCGGGACCGCACGTTGATGCTCGACACCGCGCACCGGGCGGCCGTGGTGCCCGGCAACAACGGCATCTTCCAGGCCACCGTGGTTCGCGCCGGCCGGGTGGTGGGCGTGTGGAAGCGCAAGGTCGGCCGCGAGGCCGTCACCCTGACGGTACGGCCGTTGACGCCGCTGGCCGCCGGCGGACGGACCGACGTCGAGCGGGCGCTGACGCGGTACGCCGACTTCCTCGGGCTGCCGCCGCGGTTCGACTGGGCGGCCTCCTAGTCTGTGGCGGCCGGCCGACCGCCGGGTTCGGGGGTGCTGCGCCGAGGACGGGCGGCGGTGAGCAGGTCGACGATCCGGGTCACGCCGGGGTCCGTACGGATCTGCGCCACGCTGGCCGGCAGCGGCAGCCGCCAGTTCGGATATTCGTCGACCGTGCCCGGCATGTTGGGCTGGCGCACCTCACCCAGCACGTCGTAGAGGGACACGCCGAGCAGTCGCGCCGGGCTGGCCGCGAGCGCGGCGTGCATCGCCACCACCACGTCACCGTCGTCCGGCTCACCGTCGGCCACCGCCCCGGCGTCGGGCGCCTCGGGGAGCAGTTCCTCGTCGCGCAGCATCGCCAGCAGCCGCTCACGGTCGGCAGCGGCCCGGGCGCGCTCGACGGCCACGTCGGTGCCGAGCAGTTTCAACTCGTCGCGTACCCGCACGTGCTCGCCGGTCAGGAAGCCCGGGGCGGTCGGCAGGTCGTGCGTGGAGATCGTGGCGAGGGCGTTGCGCGGCCAACGGGCCGGCGGGGTGAACGCGCCGTCGTCGTCCCGCGCGAACCACAGCACGGTCGACCCGAGCATGTTGCGCCCCCGCAGGCCACGCGTCACCGCGGGTTGGACCGTGCCCAGGTCCTCGCCGACGACCACCGCGCCGGCCCGGTGCGCCTCCAGGGCCAGGATGCCGAGCATCGCCTCGGCGTCGTAGCGCACGTAGGTGCCCTCGGCCGCGCCGGCGCCCGGCGGCACCCACCACAGTCGCCACAGGCCGGCGACGTGGTCGACGCGCAGGCCGCCCGCGTGCCGCAGGGTCCGCCGCAGCATGTCCCGGTACGCCGCGTACCCGGTCTCGGCGAGCCGGTCCGGTCGCCACGCGGCGAGCCCCCAGTCCTGACCGAGCTGGTTGAAGTCGTCCGGCGGCGCGCCGACCCGTACCCCCTGGGCCAGGACGTCGGCGAGCTGCCAGCCGTCCGCGCCGCCCGGGTCGATGCCGACGGCGAGGTCGTGCACCACGCCGACCGGCATGCCGGCCGAGCGGGCCGCCGCCGTCACGGCGTCGAGTTGCTCGTCGCACAGGTGTTGCAGCCAGGCGTGGAAGGCCACCCGGTCGGCGAGTTGGCGACGCTGCTCGGCGACCGCCGGGGCGTCCGGGTGGTGCAGCTCCGCCGGCCAGGCCCGCCAGTCGTTGCCGTGCCGCTCGGCCAGCGCGCACCAGGTGGCGAAGCTGGTCAGCGCCGGGTCCGCGGCGAGGTCCACCGGCTGGGCGTACGGGTGCAGCAGCTCCAGCGCGCGCCGTTTGGCGGTCCACACCTCGTCGTAGTCGATCAGGTCGCCACGGTCCGGACGCAACGCGTCGACCACCGCCCGGGTCGCCGGGTCGGCCGAGGCGTACGCGGCGGTGTCACTGACGCGCAGGTAGAGCGGGTTCACGAAGCGTCGACTGGCCGGCGAGTACGGCGACGCGGCCACCGGGTGCGCCGGCCCGACCGCGTGCAGCGGGTTGAGCAGCACCAGCCCGGCGCCCGTCGCTCCCGCCCACTCGGTGACCTCGGCCAGGTCGCCGAGGTCACCCATGCCCCAGGACCGCTCGGAGGTGAGCGCGTAGAGCTGGAGCATCCAGCCCCAGGTACGCGGGGGCACCGGCAGCCGCCGGGGCACCACGACGAGGGTCACGTCCCGTCCCCCGCAGGCCAGTCGGTGCCAGCCCAGCGGCAGGTCCCCGGGCAACTCGCCGTCGACCGCCCGCCGACCGCCGTCCTCCAGGGACACCACACCCGGGCCGGGCAGGGCGCGGGCCTTGCCCTCGGTGAGCACCACTGTCGGCGGCAGCGCGGTCCGGTCCACCGCTCGGGCGGCGGCGAGCGCGTCAGCGATCGCGGCGGGGCTGGTGGCGTCCACGCCGAGCAGGCCGAGAACACCCACGACGGTCTCCGGGGCGACCTCGACGCGGCGGTGTCGCCAGTCCTCGTACCAGGTGGACACGCCGTGCGCGGTGGCCAACGCAACAAGTCGCCGATCCATCAGTCCCCCGCTCCCCGCCAACACCACAACCTGCGCCCACCCTCCCACGCCCAACCACAAGCCGCAGCTCGCCCCCGCGTCACCCCCACCCCGCCCCCGCCCCCACCCCCGCGATCTTGCACTTTCTGTGGCGACGTAAAGGGCATTTCGCCTATGTCGACGACAGAAAGTGCAAGATCGCGGGGGTGGGGGCGGGGGTTCGGGTTCGGGGGTTCGGGGTTCAGTTTTCGTGCAGGGTTAGGTTGCGGCCTGTGGACGGGTCGAACAGGTGGATCTTCTCCAGGTTGAACCAGACTCGGCGGGAATCGCCCTCGATCGCGCCGGACTCGGCGGACAGCCGGGTGACCAGGTTGCCGCCGCCGCCGGCGAAGTCACCCGCGCCCGCGTCCGCGGCCAACTCCTCCAGCTCGGCGGCGGTGGCCCGCTCACCCTCCACGGTGAGGTGGACGTACTTGTCCGAGCCCATCGACTCGACGATCTCCACCGGCGCCTCGAACTCCAGGCCCCGGCGGCGGGTGTCGTCGTCGATCAGTTCGGCGTCCTCGAAGTGCTCGGGCCGAATGCCGAGGATCAGTTCGCGGGGCGCGTCGGCCGCCTCCAACTCCCGGCGGACCCGGTCGTCGAGCGGCACGTCACCCAGGGCGGTACGCAGGCTGCCGTCCTGCACGGCGGCGTGCAGGAAGTTCATCGACGGGGAGCCGATGAAGCCGGCCACGAAGAGGTTGCGCGGGCGGTCGTACAGCTCCTGCGGCGGGCCGACCTGCTGCACCGCGCCACCCCGCATGATCACTACCCGGTCGCCGAGGGTCATGGCCTCGGTCTGGTCGTGGGTGACGTAGACGGTGGTGGTGCCCAGCTGCTTCTGCAACCGGGACACCACCGTACGCATCTGCACGCGCAGCTTCGCGTCGAGGTTGGACAGCGGCTCGTCCATGAGGAACGCCTTGGGTTGGCGGACGATCGCCCGGCCCATCGCCACCCGCTGCCGCTGGCCACCCGAGAGGTTCGCGGGTTTGCGGTCCAGCAGCGCGGTCAGCTCCAGCACCTTCGCGGCCTCGTCGACCTTGGAGTTGATCGTCTCCTTGTCGAGCTTCGCCAGGCGCAGCGGGAACGCCATGTTCTCCCGGACGGTCATGTTCGGGTAGAGCGCGTACGACTGGAAGACCATGGCGATGTCCCGGTCCCGGGGGGCCTTGTCGTTGACCCGCTTGCCGGCGATGCGCAGTTCGCCGGAGCTGATGTCCTCCAGGCCCGCGATCATGTTGAGGGTGGTGGACTTTCCGCAGCCCGAGGGGCCGACCAGGATCACGAACTCACCGTCGGCGATCTCCAGGTCGACGTCCCGCACGGCGACCGTCCCGTCCGGGAAACTCTTGCTCACCTTGTCGAGCACGATGTCAGCCATGACTACTCACCTATCCCTTGACTGCGCCGGAGGTCAGGCCGGACACGATGCGGCGCTGGAAGAAGAGGACGAACAGGATGATGGGCACGGTGATCACCACGGCGGCGGCGCAGATCGCCCCGGTGGGGTCCTCGAACTGTGACGCGCCGGTGAAGAACGACAACGCCGCCGGCACCGTGCGGGACCGCTCGGTGGAGGTCAGCGAGATGGCGAACAGGAAGTCGTTCCAGCAGAAGATGAAGACCAGGATCGCCGTCGTGAACAGGCCGGGAGCGGCCAGCGGGGCGATCACCCGCCGGAACGCCTGTGCCTGCGTCGCGCCGTCCATCTTCGCCGCCTTCTCCAGGTCCCACGGGATCTGCTTGAAGAACGCCGACAGCGTGTAGATCGCCAACGGCAACGCGAAGGTGATGTACGGCAGGATCAGCCCGAGCCAGGTGTCGAAGATCCTGGCCTGCCGTTCGATCTCGAACAGCGGCGACACCAGCGACACCTGCGGGAACATCGCGATCAGCAGCGAGATGCCGACCAGCAGCCGCTTGCCCGGGAAGTCCAGGCGACTGATCGCGTACGCGGCCATCGCCCCGAGCACCACCGCGATCAGGGTGGCGATGAGCGCGATGCCGATGGAGTTGACGAGCGCCCGGACGAACTGGTCGGTGTCGAAGATCGTGCGGTAGTTGTCCAGCGTCCACTCCCGGGGGAAGAACTTCCCGTCGGTGAGGGTGGCCGGCGTCTTGAACGACAGCGAGGCGATCCACAGCACCGGGACCAGCGCGAAGACGACCACGAGGACGTCCAGCAGGCCCCAGCGCAGCTTCGCCCGGGAGGTGGTTTCCGCGGCCATGTCAGCGCCTCTCGGAATCGTCGCTGCCGGGGGCAGCGGTGCCGAACAGCTTCACGAAGACGAAGGCGATGATCGCCACCGTGATGAAGACCAGCACCGACATCGTCGAGCCGATGCCGAGGTTGAGACCTCGCAGCAGGTTGTTGTAGGCGAGCATCGACACCGACGAGGTTTCGTTGCCTCCGGCGGTCAGGACGAAGATGTTGTCGAACACCCGGAACGCGTCCAGGGTGCGGAACAGCAGCGCGACCAGGATCGCCGGCTTCATCACCGGCAGCATCACCTTGGTGAACTTCTGCCAGGCCGTCGCGCCGTCGGTGGAGGCGGCCTTGAGCAGGTCGTCCGGCACCAGGGCCAGCCCGGCCATCAGCAGCAGCGCCATGAACGGCGTGGTCTTCCAGATCTCGGCCAGCATGATGATCGCCAGCGAGCTGGCCCGCTCGGTGAGGGGCGCGCCGTCACTGAACAGGTCGGCCAGGTAGCCGGTGCCGGGCGTCCAGGCGTACCGCCAGGAGAAGGCCGCGACCACCGTGACGATGCCGTACGGGATGAGCGCGGAGGTACGGACGATGCCCCGCCCGACGAGCGTACGGTGCATGATCAGCGCCAGTCCCATGCCGAGCACCAATTCGACGGCCACGGTGACCACCGTGATCAGCGTGGTCACCCCGAACGCCGTCCACCAGAACTCGTTGGTGAGCACGGTGACGTAGTTCTCCAGCCCGATGAACTCGCGCTGGTCGGGAAAGCGCAGGTCGTAACGCTGCAACGACAGCCAGACCGAGTAGACGATCGGGTACGCGGTGACCGCGACCATCACCAGGGCGGCGGGCGCGCAGAGCAGCCAGCCGAGTCGACGTTCGGCCTTCTTGTTCTCGCTCAGCGGCGCCTTGCGGCGGCTGCCTCGCTGGGTGGGCACCGCGGCACGCTGGCCGTCGGTCCTCTCCGGTGTCTGCGTGGTGGCGGGCCGGGTCATGGCAGCACCCCCTTCGACTCCAGGGCGTCGGCGATGGCGTCGCGCAGCTCGTCGGCGGTCTGCTGCGGACGAATGCCGGACGGCGGCGACAGGATCGCCGACATGACTGTGGAGATGCTCTGGTAGGCCGGCGTCAGGGGCCGCGTCGCCGGGTCCTTCAGCTCTTCCAGGATGGTGTCCTTCATGGGGTACGCCTCGGTCATCTCGGGCTCGTCGAAGACGGCCTCGATGGTCGGTGGCACGCCGTCGTTGATCGCGGAGAACTTCTGGTGCTCCGGGCTGCGCAGGCACCGCGCGGCCTCGAATGACAGCTCCGGGTGCTTCGAGTACGAGCTGACGGCCAGGTTCACCCCACCGATGGTGACCTTGCTGGGGGTGCCCTCGTCGACGCCCGGCACGCGGGCCCAGCCGACCTGCTTGGCCAGCTCCGGGTTGGCCTCCTGCAGGGCCGGATAGACGAACGGCCAGTTCACCTGGAACGCGCCGGCGCCGGACTGGAACTCCAACCGGACCGGGTCCTCGGTGGCGTTGCTGAACGACGGTGAGGTCACGCCCGACGTGGCGAACCGCTGCAACTGCTCCAGCGCCCGGACCGTGCCGTCGTCCATCACTGCCTTCTTGCCGTCGTCGGATAGGACCTTCCCGCCCGCGCTCTCGGCCAGCGTGTTGTAGAGGACGACCAGGCCCTCGTACTGCGCGCCCATGGTCAGCACCTGGTACGGCTTGCCCTGGTCCTTGAGCTGCCGGGCCGCGGTGATCATCTGGTCCCAGGTGGTCGGCGGCTGCGGCACCAGGTCCTTGCGGTACCAGAGGAGCTGCACGTTGGTGTTCTTCGGCGCGGCGTAGAGCTTGTCCTCGTAGCGGGCGGTCTCCAGCGGCCCGGCGAGGGTGCCCTGCTCGACCTCGCTCTTGTCCTGACCGGTCCACTCGCGAATCCAGTCGGCGCTGGCGAACTCCTGGGTCCAGGTGACGTCCAGACCGAGGATGTCCATGCCGGTGTCCTCGGCGGCCAGCCGGCGCACCATCTGCACCCGCTGGTCGTCGGCCTGCCGGGGCAGCACCCGGTAGACGATCTTGTACCGCCCCTGGGCCTGTGTGTTGCAGTCGTCGACGACCTTCTGCAGGTTCTGTTCCGGCGGGTAATACAGGTTGAGCGTCGGTGGGCCACCGCTCTCGTCGGCGCCGCACGCGGCGAGCGGCGCGACCAGCGCCAGCGCGGCAGCCGCCGCGCCGAGCCGCGCAACCGGCCGGCGTCGGTGTCGAGCCGCTTCGGGGTCCGTCATCGCCTTCCCCCTCTCGTGCACAACGGGCCGGGGAGGGCATCCGTGCCCCGGCGCACGGTGAGCTGTCTCCGAGCCCAGGAGCTGCGAAAACGCCCCGCTCGGATACTCCGTGCGGGTACACTGCCCCGCTCACCGAGCCACGAAACCTGCCCGCAACGGGCAGGATGAGCACCCCGCTAGATCGGTACAACATCCCGGAATCTCGGAAACTGCTGCCTCCGCGCCGCCGGAGGCAGCACCATCACCGAAACCGCGCGGATCTCTCCCGCCCGACCGACAACGTCAGCCTCGGGCTCGCGCCCAGGAGAGGAAGCGTTCGGTCATCCGTGTCGGCGGGTGGTCCGGGTGGAGTTGGGTGAGCTGGTGGGTCGCCTCGTTCATCAGGTTGCCGAGGTAGATCAGCAGACCCGTCCGGTCGGTGCGGTACTCCGTCAACAGGGTGAGCTTGGCCGGCTGGCAGCCGGCTGGAGCGGCAGGAGATCCTGCGACGCCCGCGCCCGCCGCAGCTTATCGCCGTCCTGGACGAGGCGGTGCTCCGCCGGCCGGTGCTCGACCAGCCGGGCCTGATGCTCGAGCAGCGCGAGCACCTGGTGGAGTTGGCGACCCAGGAGCACATCCAGGTGCACGTCGTCCCGGTGGACGCGGGGATGTACCTGGGGTTGGCCGGTCAGTTCATCATCGCCGAGATGCCGGACGGCGAGCGGGTGGCACACGCAGACAACCAGCTCATCGCGCAGTTCGTCGACACGTCGACCGACGTCGCCAAGCTGGCCAAGACGTGGGAGATCGTCCGAAACGAGGCGCTCCCCCGCCGGCAGTCAATCGAGCTGATCAAGGAAGTGGCGAAGTCATGGATGCCTTGAACCCGCAGTGGCGCAAGTCGACCCGGTCCGGCGGCAACGGCGGCTCCTGCGTCGGCACAGAAAGTGCAAGATCGCGGCTGGGCCTCGATCGATCATGGAGTTGTGGTGCCGGGCTTGCGGTACTGGCTCCGCCACGTGGCGCTTGCCCCACGGTCACCCCCGGGTCGGGCATGCTGGGACGGTGATCGCACGCTTGAAGGACCTCTGTCTGGACGCCGCCGACCCGCTCGCCCTGGGCGGCTTCTGGGCGCGGGTGCTCGACGCCGACGTCGCCGACGCCGGTGACGGCGACACCCGCGTCGACCCCCGCTCGGCGCGCTCGGACGCCGAGTCGATCTGGGTGAACCAGGTGCCCGAGCCCCGGGTCGGCAGCACTCGCGTACACCTGGATGTGCGCCTGGCGGACGCGGACCCGGCGGCGCTCCTCGCGGCCGGCGCGCGGTCGGTGCGCGAGCCCGACGGCGACGTCGACAGGTGGGTGCTGGCCGACCCGGAGGGCAACCAGTTCTGCGTGCTCCCGGCCGGCGACGAGGCTCGCCCCGGCCCGGTCGAGCTGGTGGTGGCCGCTGTCGACCCGGCCGCTCAGGCGGCCTGGTGGGCCGGCCTGCTCGGCGGTACGACCGCCTCCGGACCGAACACGGCGTCGCTGCACGACGCCGCCGGCTTTCCCTGGGAAGCCTGGGTGTTCGACGGGGTCGACGAACCCAAGGCCGTCAAGAACCGGATGCACTGGGACGTCGAGATGGTGGCCCCGGAGCCGACCGCCCTGCTGGAGACGGGCGCGACGCTACTGCGCGAGCCGGTCGGCAGGGCGTACTGGTGGGTGCTGGCCGACCCGGAGGGCAACGAGTTCTGCGCCTTTTCGCCGCCGACCACCGGGTGAACGACCGACTACCCAGTGCGGGCGGTGTGGACTAGCGTCTTTCCCAGCGCCGCAGCCAGCGCGTTCGCCGCCGACGTCGACACGCCTCCGGCCGACCCAGCCTGCCCGATCGGTTGGTTATCGCGGGAACGTCCCTTCGCCACCGCACCGGTTCGGCAGGATCGTCCCAATGAGGGAGGTGCCGCCGTGCAGGACACCCGCGCTCTCGCCCTGACGTTCGAGGTGAGCGGCCTGCCACCGGTCAAGACCGAAGCGTTGTCCATCTTCGCCGCCGGGCACCGGCAGGCGACGAGGGTCCGCACCCTGCTCCAGGCCGCCCTGGGCGCGGCCCAGCGCACCGGCTGGACGCCACTGCCCGGGCCGATCGAGGTGGACGTGGTTCTGCGGTGCCCGCCCGGGCACCGTACGTCCGACGCCAGCACGCTGCTCGGTGGCGTCTGCGCGGTACTCCAGGACAAGAAGCGCGTCGCCACCATCGGCCTGGCGCATCTCGGCGTCCTGGTGGACGTCGCCCTCTACGACGACGACCGGCAGATCCGCCGGTTGTCGTACCACGAGGAGCCGGCGGAGGACTTCTCCTACCAGGTGCGGGTCGCCGCCGTACCGACCGGCGTTTGAGCGACGGCCGCGGTGGGGTATCGCGGACGCCGACGAAGGGAGCACCGATGTCGGAGCCACATGTCACGCTCGACCCACGCGGGCTCGATCCTGTGCAGCAGAAACTGCGCGGCCCGTTGGAGGACCAGCTGACCTCGGCTCTCCAGGCAGCCACCGACCGAATTCGAGCCAGCTACGCTGGTGAACCGGTCGAGCAGGTGTGCCAGCGGCTGTTGGACGAGACCCGATCCGGGTTGCACCCCGACATCGCGGCCGGCTTCAACCCGGACATGGACGAGTTCTGCCGCGTGGCGATCTCGATCGTCCGCGGCGGCGAGGGAGAGCCAGACGCCCACCACGCCGGCGACGGCCGGCACCGGGCCTAGGCACAGCGATCTCCGGTGGCCGGGTCAGGACCGGGTCCGCAACTACCCGGCCCTGACCCCCGGCCGTCCGACGGGGGAGCGGACAGCTCAGGCATTTTCACCACGCGCGTAGGCGTGGCACGACGCCACGCGGCTCGGTGGGGAGGCCCGGGCCGCCCTGCACTCAGCTCCACGGTGCCCGCCTGCCGGACGCCGGTGCGTCCCCGGCACACCCCGAAAGGCCGCGAACGCCGGCCCAGGCTAGGCGGGTCGCGCCGGGCCGGACAAGCGCCGCCGGGCCGGTCAGAGCGTGACTGATCTCAAGGGCAAAAAGCGGCAGGTACGCGTAACGCGACCATGATCGCCGACGCTGTTCGGGTTCGACGGTCAGAAGTGCCGGAGCAGATCCGGAAAGGCGGCCAGCCGCAGTACGCCGTTGTCGGTCGGGTCCAATTCGTCGTGCTCCAACACCCAGGTGTTCTCGTTCGGGATGAACACCGCGTTCAGACCGGCCGCCCGCGCCGGCAGGATGTCCGACTTCGGGGAGTTGCCGATCATCCACGTCCGGGCCGGCTCGAACCCGTGCTCGCGGACCAGCCACCGGTACGTGTCGACGTCCTTCTCGGCGACGATGTGCGCGGCCCCGAAGTGGTGCAGCAGACCGCAGGCGTCCAACTTGCGCTGCTGCTCCTCCCGGTCACCCTTGGTCAACAGCAGCAGCTCGTGCCGCTGCGCCAACTCGTCGAGGGCCTCGGCGACGCCGGGCATCAACTCCACCCGGTGCTCCACCAGTGCCAGGGCCAGCCGGTCGATCTCCTGGCGCTCCGCGTCGGTGGCCGGCCGTTCACGCAGCCGTTCCAGGCACTCGCCGAGGCTGCGCAGGAACACCTTGCTGCCGTACCCGTGCGCGACCGCGTTGGCCCGCTCGATGTCGTCCAGGATGGTCCGGATCTCCGCCTGGTTCATCGTGGGGTGGTCGATCCAGGTCAGGAAGTCGTCGATCACCCGCTCGAAGACGACGTTGTTCTCCCACAACGTGTCGTCCGCGTCGAAGATCAGCACCTGCGCCCGTCGGCGGGCCTCCTGGTCGACGGTCATGCCGGCCTCCTCGCGATCATCCTCGTGCGGACGCGACTCTAGGGCATCGCCTGCCCCGCACCCACCGGGTTTCCGCTCGCCGAGCAGGGCCACGAGAGCAGCCTCTCCGTGATCATCGTTTCCCTCTCCTCCTGCGCCTCCGGGCGCAGGCGACCACCCCGGGTGAGCATGACGACGCCGTGCAGCAGACTCCAGCCCACCTCCGCGAGCGTGTCCGGGTCGCGGCCCTGCGCCAGCGGGAGCAGGGTCGCCCGCAGCGCGGCGAAGACGGCCCTCGGCGCCGCCGGCACCCCGGACGCGCCGAGGGCGAGGTCCGGGGTCAGCGCGAGCATCGCGTCGTAGACAGCCGGATTGGCGTACGCGAAGTCGAGGTACGCCCCCGCCATCACCGCCCACGCCCGTTCGGGGCACGGGTTGTCGGCGTGCGCCGCGGTCAGCGCGGCGGCCAGCTCGGCGAAGCCGTGCACCGCGACGGCGGCCAGTAGCGCCTCCTGGTCGGCGAAGTGCCGGTAGAGGTCGCCGATGTCCATGGTGGCCTTCTCGGCGACCCGACGGACGCTCAGTCCCAGCCAGCCCTCGGCTTCGGCCAGCTCACGGGCGGCGGTGACGATGACGAAACGTCGCTCCTGGTCGGTGGCCTCCTCGGCAGGTACGGACACCGGCCGAGCGTAACGACCCGCACTGTCCGCACCGGCCTCGTGACGGATTGGTGACTCTTCACCTGCTCCGGAGTCCGGAACCCGGCTCGCTGCCGTAGCCGGTGGTCGTTCGTTAGGTGAGCAGACGCCGCGACGGGAGGGCACGTGGTGGTTCGACGGCTTCCGCCCGCCGAGGCGGTCGGCGGATGAGGCAGATCCCCGATGGCGGGCTGGTACGCGGCGCGAACACCCGCGAGCGCGCCACCTTCCTGGAGCTGTTCCTCGACCTCGTCTTCGCCTTCGCCCTCACCCGGATCTCCGTCCGCCTGATCGACGACTTCACCGAGAGCGGGCGCGGTGTGTTCGCGGGCCTCGGTCAGGCGTTGGTGCTGTTCCTGGCGCTGTGGGCCGTCTGGATGTTGACGGTGTGGTCGACGAGCTGGCTCGACCCGGACGCGATGATCGTGCAGGCCGTCATCGTCATCACGATGGCGGGCGCGATGACGATGGCCGGCACCTCGGGGAAACGGTGCCATACCGCTGCGGTGAGGTCTCGGAACAGATCGTCCGGCTGCGGCGCGAGCCAGACGACGGCGCTGCGGCGCGAGCCAGACGACGGCATCGCCGAACCAGCCCACATGGGTCAGCGAGATGTCGGACCGTGGAACCGCCGCGACGATGTCCCGTACGGTCGCCAGCACCGCCGCATCGATCCGTTCCGGTGGTAGGAACGGGTAGAGCACGGTCACGTGCGCGGGCACACCCCAGGAAGCGGCGCGGTCCAGCGACGCGCGGAGCCGCCCCACCGCAGGCTCCGCGTCAGGTATCGGCACGATCAGCGCAGTCTGCGTAGGTCCCATCGCCGCGGTGTCCGACCAGGACAGCGATACTGCCAACGGATTGCCGGCCCGAGGCGGACCGACGCTCGAGCACTCGGGACGTCTGCGCGGTCGTTCAACGGCGTAGCGCGGTGGCCTGCCGCATGTGTGACAGCTTCTCGGGGTTGCGGACGGCGTACAGGCCGGTGACGAGACCGTCGTCGACGCGCACCGTCAGCACGGTGTCGAGTTCGCCGTCGAACCGGACGATCAACGCCGGCCAGCCGTTGACCTCGGCGGGGTGCAGCGACAGCGCGACGACCTCCACCTTCCGCGAGGCCAGCAGACGGGCCACCTTGTCGGCGCCGACGACGGGTCGCAGCACCGCCTGCTTGATGCCACCGCCGTCGCCCAGCAGGACGACGTCGGGCGCCAGGATGTCGAGCAGGCCCTGCACGTCGCCCAGGTCGACCGCACGCTGGAACGCCTCCAACGCGCGGCGCGCCTCGGCCGCCGAGACCGGGCCGCGCGGTCGGCGTGCGGCAACGTGTGCCCGTGCCCGGTGGGCGATCTGGCGAACCGCGGCGGGGCTCTTCTGCACGGTCGCGGCGATCTTGATACCGGTCGATCCTCACCTGTGACACCACGGGCCTGTGCAGCACATCACCCGCCCGAGCGTCACAGCCACCGGGCCGGCGGTGTCTCCTGGTCGACCCCAAACCGGAGGGAACTTGCATGAACATCGCGCTGTGGATCGCGGCCGGACTGCTGGCCGCGGTGGCTCTGGCCGGCGGCATCACCAAGACGTTCGTACCCCCCAAAAAAAAGCTGGCCTCGCACCGCGGCGGCGGGTGGACCGGGGACGCCAGCGACGGCTTCGTCAGGACCCTGGGGGTGCTCGAACTCCTGGCCGCCGCCGGCCTGATCCTGCCCGCGGTGCTCGACATCGCGCCGGTCCTGGTGCCGGTCACCGCCATCTGCTGGGTCCTGCTGATGATCGGCGCGATGATCACCCATCTGCGCTACAGGGAGGCGAGGTTCGTGGCGGTGAACGCGGTGTACCTCGCCCTGGCCGCCTTCGTCGCCTGGGGTCGGCTCGGCCCCGAGTCCTTCACCGGCTGACATCCACTGGAAATCCACATCGCCTCGCTAGCCTGGCGCGATGACCTCGCCGACCCCGCCACGTCGACGCACGCGACGCCTCTTCGTGGCCGGGCTCGGCGTCGTGGGTCTGCTGGCCTGCGGGTGGGGCCTGTGGTTCCTGTCTCTGTGGGCGTTCGGCGACGAGGGTTCGTTGCCGCCGAAGTGGCGAATTCCGGACGTGCCCGCCGGGGCGACAGTCGTCGACCAGAGCGAGACGTGCGCCTCCGGCGGATGCTCGTGGCAGGTCACGGTGGCGCCCCCGGCCGGCCAGTCCCCGCAGGAGCTGGCCGAGCGGATGGGCCTCTCCGAGCAGCAGGACCTGCCGCCGAAGCTGTTCGACCCCGGGTCCGTCTACGTGGTGGCGGAACCCAGGAACGGCCAGTTGGTGATCCACGTCGGCTACGAGTGAGCCGCAGCGTCCCGCCCCGCGAGATCCCCACACTTCCGGTGAAGTTGCTGCCTCCGGCCGTCGTGATGCAGCAACATCCCTGAAGTTGCGGCATGGCGCGGGCCGGCTCGGCGCGGGCCGGCTCGGGGGCGGTCAGCGGCGCAGGGTGAGGATCAGGTCGGCGACCAGGGCCGTCCAGCCGGTCTGGTGCCAGGCGCCCAGGCCGGCGCCGTTGTCGCCGTGGAAGTACTCCGGGAAGGCGATCAGGTCCCGCCAGTCGGGGTGGGTCTGGAACAGCCGCGCCGCGCCGTAGATCGGTCGGCGACCCCAGTCGTCCTGGGTGAAGAGCGAGATCAGCCGGCTCGACAGGTCGTCGGCGATCTCGTCCAGCGAGAGCTTCACCCCCGAGCGCGTCGGATACTCCACCTGGAGGTAGTCCCCGAAGAACGCCGCATAGTCGCGCAGCGCGCTGATCAGCAGGAAGTTCGTCGGCATCCAGATCGGCCCGCGCCAGTTCGAGTTGCCCCCGAAGAGGCCGCTCGTCGACTCGGCCGGCTCGTAGCCGACGGAGAACTCCTGCCCGCCGAGGTTGACCGAGAACGGCTTGTCCAGGTGTGCGCGGGACAGCGTGCGGAGGCCGAAGTCGGAGAGGAACTCGTCGGGGTCGAGCATCCGGGCGAGCAGCCGTACCACCTGATCCTGGCCGACCATGGACAGCAGCCGCTGCTGGCGGCCGTCCGGGCCCATCCGTCGGGTGCCGATGACCTCGGCGTACTCGGGGCGGTTGGTGAGGAACCAGCGCAGCCGCGCCCCCAATTCCGGCAGGTGGTGCAGGGTCTTGGCGGTGAGGCGGGTGGTGGCGGCCAGCGGCAGCAGCCCGACCACCGAGCGGACCTTGAGCGGCACCTTCGTGCCGTCGGCGAGCCGCAGCACGTCGTAGAAGAACGCGTCCTCGTCGTCCCACAACCCCTGCTCGTACGCGGCGGCGGCGATGTAGAGGAAGTGCTCGAAGAACTTGGTGGCCGTGTCCACCCAGGTGCGGTCGTGCTCGGCCAGCACGATGGCCATGTCGAGCAGGTTGAGCGCGTACATGGCCATCCAGCCGGTGCCGTCGGACTGCTCCAGCACGCCGGCCACCGGCAGCGCCGCCGAGCGGTCGAACGGCCCGACGTTGTCCAGCCCGAGGAAGCCGCCCTCGAAGACGTTGTTGCCGCCGGTGTCCTTGCGGTTGACCCACCAGGTGAAGTTGAGCAGCAGCTTGTGCATCACCCGGCCGAGGAACTCGAAGTCCTTGCCGCCGTCGATCTCGAACACCTTGAGCGCCGCCCAGGCGTGCACCGGCGGGTTCACGTCGCCGAACGCCCACTCGTACGCCGGGATCTGCCCGTTGGGGTGCAGGTACCACTCGCGCAGCAGGAGCAGGATCTGCTCCTTGGCGAAGCCCGGGTCGACCCGGGCGATGCTCACGCAGTGGAAGGCCAGGTCCCAGGCCGCGTACCAGGGGTACTCCCAGGGATCGGGCATGGAGATGACGTCGAAGCTGGTCATGTGCCACCAGGCGCTGTTGCGCCCGTGCCGACGGCCGGCCGGTGGCGTCGAGCCGGGATCGCCGTCCAGCCAGCGTTTGACGTCGAAGTGGTAGAACTGCTTGCCCCACATCAGCCCGGCGATGGCCTGCCGGGCCACCAGTGCCTCGTCGGCCGTGGCGGCCTCCGGGATCACGCCGGCGAAGAAGCGGTTCGCCTCGGCCCGCCGGGCCCACACCACGGACTCGAAGCCGTCGCGCAGGTCGGCCGGAGGCGGCGGGCCGGCGGCCGGAGGCGACGCGGTACGGGTCAGCCGCAGGCGGATCTGGCGCTGTCCGCCGGCCGGCACGTCGAGCACGTAGTGCAGCGCCCCCTTGGTGCCCTCGCGGGCGGGGTTGACCGTCGGCGCGCCGTTGACGACGTGGTCGTTGATGCCGTCCTTCGGGTACGGCGAGCGGCCCGGCAGCCCCCAGAGCCGTTCGGCGTTGGTGTCGTTGTCGCAGAGCAGCGGCACCGGTCCGCCGTCGCCCTCCAGCAGCAACTGGCCGAGCACCCGGTGCTCACCGACCAGCCGGGTGCCCACACCGGTCAGTCGGGGAATCCGGTCACCGCCGGGCAGCCCCCAGGCCCAGGTGTTGCGGAACCACAGGGTGGGCAGCACGTGCAGGGTGGCCGCCCTGTCGCCCCGGTTGGCCACGGTGATCACCATGCACAGGTCGGTCGGGGACGCCTTGGCGTAGTCGACGGTCACCGCCCAGTACCTGTCGTCGTCGAAGATGCCGGTGTCCACCAGCTCGTACTCGGTGTCGTCCCGGCCCCGCAGCGCGTTCACCGCGACGAGTTGGTCGTACGGGAAGGCGGCCTGCGGGTAGTGGTAGCGCCAGCGCATCCAGGAGTGCGTCGGGGTGCTGTCGAGGTACCACCAGTACTCCTTGGCGTCCTCCCCGTGGTTGCCGCCGTCGCCGCCCAGGCCGAACATCCGCTCCTTGAGGATCGGGTCCTTGCCGTTCCACAGCGCCAGGGCGAACGCGAACGTCTGTCGGTCATCGCAGACGCCGGCCATCCCGTCTTCGTTCCACCGGTAGGCTCTGGACCGCGCATGGTCGTGTGGGAAGTAGTCCCACGCCGTACCGTGCTCGCTGTAGTCCTCCCGTACCGTCCCCCACGCCCGTTCGGACAGATAGGGACCCCATGCACGCCAGTCCTGCTCCCCCGAGTCGGCCTGGGCGAGCCGAAGCCGCTCAGCGTCGGGTGGCGTGGCGTCGGAGGACGATCCGTCAGTGATCACGTGCACATCTTTGACGCCGCCGAGGTACTTCACCACAGCGGCCATTCTCGCCGTGGCGTGTTACACCTCGACGGCGGTGGAGGAAAGTTGATCGACATTAAATTCGGTCCGCAGGTCTGTGGCGACCTGACCAGCGCGTCCAGCCGGGAGTGGCTGGTGCCCGACGGCCTCGGCGGGTATGCGATGGGCACCGTCGGCGGGCTGCGGACCCGCCGCTACCACGGCCTGCTGGTGGTGCCGGGTGACACTCCGGCGTCCCGCCAGGTGGGACTGGTCAGCCTCGACCCGGCCGTCACCCTGCCGTCCGGGGCGCGGGTACGGCTCGGCGCGCACGAGTGGTCCTCCGGCGACGTGGACCCGCGCGGCTTCGAGCTGCTGGAGCGCTTCGAGCTGGTCGACGGGCTGCCCCGGTGGCGGTGGCGGATCGGGTCGGTGGTGATCGAGCGGGAGGTGGCGATGCTGCCCGGCCGCTCCTGCGTCGCGGTGGTGCACCGGCTGGTCGCCGGCGGTCCGGTCCGGCTGGAGCTGTCCGCCGCGTGCACCTGGCGCGACGCGCACGGCGAGCGGCGGGCCGACGGCCCGACCCCGCAGGTCGAGTCGGTGGCCGGGGGTGCGGTGGTCGAGGGCGCGTACCGGCTGGCCGGCCCGGGGTGGACGCCCGAGGGGCAGTGGTGGCTGGGCGTGCACCACCGCGAGGAGGCCACCCGGGGGCTGCACCCGGACGAGGACCTCTGGTACGCCGGCCGCTTCGCCGGCGAGCTGGAGCGCCCCGGCGACACGGTGTCGGTGCGGGCCTGGGCCGACCCGCTCGACCTGGAGCCGATGGCGGCCGAGGAGATCGTGGCGACGGCCCGGCGGCGCAACCGGCAGGTGGTGGCGACGGCCAAGCCCGCCGACGATGTGGACGCCACCCTGGCGCTGGCCGCCGACGCGTTCGTGGTGCGCACCAACGACGCGGCGGCGGACGTGGTCGCCGGCTACCCGTGGTTCGGGGCCTGGTCGCGGGACACGATGATCTCGTACGAGGGATTGTTCCTCTGCACGGGTCGGGCGACCGAGGGGCGGGAGCTGCTGCGGTCGTACGCGGCGACGCTGTCCGAGGGGATGCTCGCCAACACCGCCGACACCGGTCGGGTGGAGTACAACACCGTCGACGGCACGCTGTGGTTCCTGCACGCGGTGAGCCGGCACGTGACGGTCACCGGCGACACCGATCTCGGCGACGAGCTGCTGCCCGCGCTGCGTGGGGTCGTCGAGGCGCACGTCGCCGGCACCCGCTACGGAATCGCCGTCGACACGACCGACGGGCTGCTCACCCAGGGTGCCCCGGGTACCGCCCTGACCTGGATGGACGCCCGCGTCTACGGCGTGCCGGTCACCCCTCGGACGGGCAAGCCCGTCGAGGTCAACGCGCTGTGGATCAACGGGCTGGCCGGTCTCGCCGAGTTGGCCGAGCTGGCCGGGCAGGACGCGGGTGAGCTGTGGCGGCTGCACGGGCAGGCCACCTCCTCGTTCCGGGCACGGTTCCCGGCGCCGACCGGGTGGCTGCACGACGTGCTGGACGCGCCCGCGCCCGCGTACCCCCTGGGTGGGGCCGCCCTGCACGACGACGACGCGCTGCGCCCCAACCAGCTGCTCGCCTGGTCGTTGCCGTTCGCGCCGCTGGAGCCGGACGAGACGGCGCTGCGCCGGATCGCGGCCGGGCTGCTCACCCCGCTCGGGCCGCGCAGCCTCGCGGAGGATTCGCCCGAGTTCGTGGCACGTCACCGGGGCGGTCCGGCCGAGCGGGACGGTGGCTACCACCAGGGCACGGTGTGGCCGTGGCTGCTCGGGCCGTACGTGGACGCTGCCCGTCGGGGCAAGATGTCAGTCGATGACGTATTGATCGGTATTGAGTCCCATCTGACCGAATATGGGCTAGGCTCGGTAAGTGAGACGGCCGACGGTGTCGCGCCGCACTCCGCGACCGGCTGCCCGTTCCAGGCGTGGTCGGTGGCCGAGTTGCTGCGGGTACGCCGAAAAGGCCAGTAGCGCTTTACACGACCGCAACGGCGGTGTCTCCGCTGGTTATCTCGGCCCCGGCAGAATTGGCCCCGATCCAGACGCGACGGCGACACCGACTCCGGTGTCGGTAGGCGCGCGCCCGGGGACAACTCAAAGGGGGCCGCATGTCACCCGATGCCCACGTGATCGACATCCACCCCGCCCGCCAGCTACGGGTGCTGATGCTGTCGTGGGAGTACCCGCCGGTGCTCGTCGGTGGCCTCGGCCGCCACGTCCACGCCCTGTCCGTCGCCCTGGCCGCCGCCGGGCACGAGGTCACCGTCGTCACCCGCCACGCCGAGGGCGCGCCCCTGGAGGAGTACGCCGACGGCGTCCGCATCCTGCGCGCCCCCGAGGACCCGGTGGCGTTCCCCCTGGCCACCGGCTCGCTCCTGGCCTGGACCATGGCGTTCAACCACACCCTCACCCGCACCGCCCTGCGCGCCACCCAGGCCGGCACCTACGACGTCATCCACGCCCATGACTGGCTCGTCGCCCACACCGCTGTCACCCTCTCCGAACACCTCGACCTGCCGCTGGTCACCACCATCCACGCCACCGAGGCGGGCCGGCACCAGGGCTGGCTGCCCGAGGAGATGAACCGCACCATCCACGGCGTCGAGCACTGGCTCAGCGGAACCTCCACGCGGGTGATCACCTGTTCGGGTTACATGCGCGACCAGGTCAGCGCACTGTTCGACGTACCGACCGGGCTTGTCGACGTCGTCCCCAACGGCGTCGACGACCGGGCCTGGCGGGCCCGACCGCGCGCCGTCGCGTCGGCCCGCGCCCGGTTCGCCGCGGACGGCCCCCTCGTCGGGTACGCCGGACGGCTGGTCTACGAGAAGGGCGTGCAGCACCTCGTGCACGCGGTACCCCGACTGCGCGAACGGCACCCCGGACTGCGCGTGGTGATCGTCGGCGACGGCCCGTACCGCCCCGAATTGGAGGCCCAGGCCCGCAAACTGGCCCTCGGCTCGACGGTCCGCTTCACCGGCTTCCTCGACGCCACCCAACTGCCGGCGGTGCTCGGCGCCACCGACGCGACGGTGGTCCCCAGCCTCTACGAGCCGTTCGGCATGGTGGCCCTGGAGGCCGCGGCGGCCGGAGCGCCCCTCGCGGTGGCCCGAACCGGCGGCCTCGCCGAGATCGTCGAGCCCGGCGTCACCGGCGTGACGTTCCCGCACAGCGACCCGGTCGCTCTCGCGGGCGCGGTCGACCGACTGCTCGGCGACGAGGTCTTCGCCCGGCGGGTGGCCCGGCGAGCCCGCACCATGGTCGGCGAACGGTACGGCTGGGCAGCCATCGCGGCCCGCACCGCCGCCAGCTACGCCACGGCCCGCCGCGAGCACGGCCCACTCCAGGCCCGTCGGGCCGCCGCCCGACTGGTCGGCGGACGTGACCGGATCGCCATTCCAGAGGGAAACCTGCTCGCCGCCGCCGACCACGCCGCCTCCTGAGATTCGTCGGACGACCTATAGGTACCCTCCGATCCGCTGGTTAGGGTGTACACCGGACAGCGGCTGAGGAGGAGCGTGCGCAGGTGCTGATCGCGGGTCGGTACCGGCTGCTCGACCTGGTGGGCCGCGGGGGCATGGGTCGGGTTTGGCGAGCCCGCGACGAGATGCTGCACCGCGAGGTCGCGGTCAAGGAAGTCGTACCGCCGACCTGGTTGGCCGACCACGAGCGAGCCGAGCTGCGCTCGCGCACCATGCGCGAGGCGCGCACCGCGGCCCGGCTCAACCACGCCGCCGTGGTCCGGCTCTACGACGTCGTCCAGGTCGAGGGCAGTCCGTGGATCATCATGGAGTACGTCCCGTCGCGCACCCTGCAGGACGTCATCGACGCCGAGGGGCCGCTCGAGCCGACCCGCGCGGCCCGGATCGGCCTGGCGGTGCTCGACGCGCTGGAAGCCGCCCACAGGGCCGGGGTGCTGCACCGCGACATCAAGCCGCAGAACGTGCTCGTCGCCCACGACGGCCGGGTAATGCTCACCGACTTCGGTCTGGCCACCTTCGACGGCGGGGACGGAGCCATGACCCGCCCCGGGATGGTGCTCGGCTCCCCGCAGTACGTCGCACCCGAGCGGGCCGCCGAGGGAGTGTCCACGGTGGCGGCCGACCTGTGGTCGCTGGGCGCCACCCTGCACGCCGCCGTGGAGGGCCGCTCCCCGTACGCCCGCAGCAACGCGATGGCCACCCTCAGCGCACTGGCGGCCGGGCCACCGGACCCGGCCCCCCACGCCGGGCCGCTCGCGCCGGTCCTCGACGGCTTGCTGCGCCGCGACCCCGACGACCGCCTCGACCACGACGGGGCTCGTCGGCTGCTCACCGCCGCCGCCACCGGCCGCACCAACCTGCCGGACCACCCGCCGCACGACGTAGCCGACTCCACCTCGCCCACGACCGGCCTCGCCGGCCTCGCCGGTCCGACCAGCTCCGCAGGCCCGACCAGCCCCGCAGGCCCGACCAGTACGCCGTCCTCCCCTGCATCGCCCGCCTCCCCCTCCGCTGCCTCCGCTGCTTCGGGGACGTCCACCCGCGGGGAGGTGGACGCCGCCGGCCGCTGGCAGCCAGAGTCCGACTCGACCGGCGCTGGCGTGGGCGCGCGCGGAGACGCTCGGTCCGACGACCAGTCGGGCTCCGGCCCGGGTGGGCAGGCCCCGACGGGCGCGGCCGGCGGGGGTCAGGCGGGCCGCCGGCGTCCGGCGCGGCAGGCGGCGCTTGTCGTCACGGCGTTGCTCGTGGCCGCCGCCGCCGGCGTGGGCACCGCGCTGGCCGTCGCCGACGACGGCCCGACCGACACCGCCGGACCGTCCGCCACCCCGACCGCCGGGCAGGTGGACGACGGTCGCGGGCCGGACGGCGACGACCGGGGAGGCCCGCACCGCGGCGGCCCGGGCCGGCCCGGCCCGCCGCCCGGGGGCCGGGACGTTCCCCCGCCGCCGTTTCCCTGCGTCCACCCGGACATCACCGGCGCACCGGTCACGGTCGGGGCACCTGACGCCGGCGAGCGGTTCCGGCCGCCGCCGGGATGGGTGTGGCATGCCGACACGACCGGCTTCCGGGTCTCCGTCCCGGCGACCTGGTACTACTCGCGCGAGGGCACGGTGGCCTGTTTCCAGGACCCGGCCACCGGCCGGGCGTTGAGCGTCGCCGAGGGCGGCGCAGCGGACCCGCTGACCCGCCTGCACGCGGTCCGCGACGAGGCCTCCCGCGCCGGAGCACTGCCGGGCTACGACGAGATCCGGCTCGCCACCGGCGACGGTGGCGTCGAGTGGGAGTGCCGGTGGGATGCCCCGGACGGCCCCCGGCTGCACGCACGGCAACAGATCGTGGGCGCGGAGCGCTGGACGCTGGGTTGGATCACCGACGATCGGGACTGGACCGCCGCCAGCGCAGACTGGACGACCGTGCGAAAGAGTTTCCGACCACCTCGCTGACCTGCGCCGTATGGCCCTGCTCGGCCCTCCGTCCGGCGTGGATCTAGGCCGCTCAGCGGATGAGAAAACCGGCGGCGGTGGCTATCGTGTAACGCAGGGTGACCGAGGGGGAGCGACCGTGCAGCAGTTGCTGATCGCGGGTCGGTACCGGCTGCTCGACCTGGTCGGCACCGGCGGGATGGGCCGGGTGTGGCTGGCCCGCGACGAGATGCTGCACCGGGACGTGGCGGTGAAGGAGGTCGTGCCGCCGGCCTGGCTGGCCGAGGCCGAGCGCGCCGAGCTACGACTGCGGACGCTCCGCGAGGCACGCACCGCCGCGCGCCTCAACCACCCCAACGTCGTCCGCCTCTACGACGTCGTGCACCACGGGGAAAACCCGTGGATCGTGATGGAGTACGTGGCGTCCCGGTCGGTCCAGCAGATCATCAACGCCGAAGGCCCACTCAGCCCCGCCCGTACGGCCCGGATCGGGCTGGCGGTGCTCGCCGCGTTGCGGGCCGCGCACACCGCCGGTGTCCTGCACCGCGACGTGAAGCCGCACAACGTACTGGTGGCCGACGACGGTCGGGTGGTGCTCACCGACTTCGGACTGGCGACCTTCGACGGTGGCGACGGGGCGATGACCGGCCCGGGCCTGGTGCTCGGCTCCCCGCAGTTCGTCGCACCGGAGCGGGCGCGCGACGGCGTGTCGGATCCGCGCACCGACCTGTGGTCGTTGGGCGCGACGCTCTACGCGACCGTCGAGGGACAGTCCCCGTACGCGAGATCCAGCGCGATGGCGACGCTCAGCGCGCTGGCCACCGAGCCGCCGGATCCGATGCGCCGGGCCGGCCCGCTACGTCCGGCGATCAGCGGCCTGTTGCAGCGCGATCCGTGGCGGCGGTTGACCGCCGCCGAGGCCGAGCCGCTGCTCCGCGCCGCGGCGGCCCGCCAGGATGGGCCGCCCTCGTCGACGCCCGAGCGTTCGACGGCGGTGGCGGCGGTCCGTAGTGCGGGCCGGGCCGCCGCTCCCGCCCGGGTCGACGAGCCGGGTCTCCCCCACGACCAGGCGACGTCGGCCCGCCCTCCCGCCGCCGGCCCGGCGGGCCGACGGGGACGGCTCATCGCGTGGGGCGGTGCGGCCACCGCGGTGGCGCTGCTCGTCGCCGGGGGTGTCACGGTGGCGCTACGCCACCGACCGGACGAACGCACGCCACCGTCCGGTTCCGGCGGAGGCGCGACCGCCACCCGACCGGCGGCGTTCGCCTGCGCCTCACCCCCGCCGCCGACGGCCACCCCGGTGCCCTCGGTGTCACCTCCGAAGGACGCGCGGTATGGGCTGCGGGAGGGCTGGACCTGGCACGACGACCCGACCGGCTTCCGCATCGCCGCGCCGGTCGCCTGGGCACGCTGGACCGAAGGGGCGGTGACCTGCTTCCGGGAACCCAGCGGGGCGCGCGTACTCAGCGTCGAGGCAGGACCGACGCGGGCCGATCCGCTGGCGCACCTCAAGACCGAGGAGAAGCGGCTCGTCAGCGCCGGAGCGCTGCCCGGCTATCGCAAGGTGGACATCTCCGCGCTGGACGTCTTCGACGGCGGGGCCCTCTGGGAGTGCGGTTGGGAGAATGCCGCCGGCGAGCGGGTGCACAGCATCCGACTGCTCGCCAACACCTCGGCCGGGCGCGCCTACACCGTCTCCTGGTTGACAAAGGAGTTCGACTGGCAGGTCAACGCGGCATACTTCGTGATGATCCGGCAGAGCTTCACCCCCACCCTCTGACACTGTCCGATGGAGACGCTCGAACTGACGCCCCTGCGACACCGGCGCTGACTACAGTGGCGTAGTTTTGGCGCTCAAGATCCCTGGGGAGGGTGAGCCGAGATGATGGGACCGTCGCACGCGCTGTCCGGCGCGGCGGTATGGCTGGCCGGGTCCTGGGCGCTGGACCAGTTCGCCGACTACCACCAGTCGCCCCTGGCGCTGGCGGTGGGCACAGCGGTGTGCGCCGGTGGGGCGCTCTTTCCGGACCTCGACCTGTCCGGCAAGGTGACCCGCAACCAGGGAGGCGCAACCGTCGCCCGTACGTTCGGGGTGTTCTCGCTCTTCGTCGCCGAGGTGATGGAGAAGATCTCCCTCGGCGTCTACTACGCGACGAAGCTCAGCAAGGACCCTCGTCGCAACAACGGGCACCGGACGCTCACCCACACGCTTCCGTTCACGCTGCTGGTCGGCTGGGGCACCACCGCGCTCTGCGCCGCGTACGGCAAGTGGGCAGTGATCACGATCCTGTTCTTCATGTTCGGCCTCGCCCTACGCGGGCTCTTCGACGACTGGGCCGAACGGGCCGGCTGGGTGATCGTGACGCTCGCTTCAGCCGGCGCCGCCTGGTTCACCTTCGCCAACCTGCCGGGCGGGCGGGGATATCCGCTGATCGGCACGGCCGTCGGGGTGGGCTGCTTCGTGCACATCCTCGGCGACATGATCACCAGGGCCGGGGTGCCGATCCTCTGGCCGATTCCGATCCGCAGACGCATGTGGACGATGATCGGTCTCCCGAACAGCATCGCTCTGCGCACCGGCAGCAAGACCGAGGTCGTCGTGCTGCGCGCCGTACTGACCGTGGTGGTGGTACTCGCCACCGCCGGCCTGATCGCCCCATCAGTCCTGCAACGCTTCAACATCGACATATAACCCCCCGCCCCCGCCGCGCCGCGCCGCGCCGACCGCGCCCGTCGCGCTCGCGTGCGCCGCCGCTGCGTCGATCTTGCACTTGCGGATGCCGATCAATCCGGTTTCGCACCTTATGTCGCCACCGAAAGTGCAAGATCGACGCCGAGAGGGACGTCGCCGACGTCAAGATCGCGCTCGATCCTGGATCTCAACGCCGTTGCGTTAGGGCTGTGATTGGCGGGTCAACCCCTGCTGGATAGTGGGAACGGGACTCCTGGTAGATCAACTTGTGTCGAGCAAGAAGAT
>NZ_JBICTE010000037.1:0-76500 GCF_043197485.1 Micromonospora sp. NPDC049102
CAAAAGCAGGCTGCCAGTCCGGGGTATAAATCATAATTGGCACTGGCTTTACAAGCACCCTGTTGAGTTCTCAAAGAACAACCACACACCGATCAGAAGCTCCACATCCGTGGAACCCCCTTTCGGGGCAACCGCTCAAACCTACTTGGTCGAACTTTCGTTGTCAACCTCGTATTTGAGGTGATCAATTTGGTTCGTCCGGACCCACGATGACGCACGCCGTATACCGGCGGTCGTTACTGTCGTGGGAAACCGCAGACCGGCCGATCGCCGCTTCGCGACTCTCCGCCCGGCTCCTGCCGGCCTCAAAACTCTACCCGGTCGGCTTCGCGTCCGCAACCCCGTCTCCGAGGTGTTTCGCACCGCCCGATCCCGGCCTCGCTCGGCGTTGCCGCCACGAGCCCGGAGCCCGTTCTCAGCCGGTTTGTCCGGCCTCCCCCGTGCAGAGAGAAAGTTACGCGGACGGCCCGGAGAAGGCAAATCAGGGTTCATCACTGGTTTGACCGAGTCGATCGGCGCGGTCACCATCGTGGTCGGCGACGCGGCGCGCGTCGGCGTGCCAGAGTGTCAGTCATGGATGAGTCCGGGCTGGATACCGCGGTGTTCGCCGAGGAAGCACTGCTCGGCGTTCTCCTGCCGTTCTGGCAGCTGGTGATCGGCGCGGTCGTACTGGTGGTCCTGGTCTTCTCGGTGGGACGGCTGGCCCGCCGCGGCAGGTCCCGGATGACCACCGCCCTGCTGGTCACCGCCGCAGTCATCGCCGGCCTTGCCACGATCGGCGTGCTCCTGGAGGGCTGAGTTCAGAGCCGGCGGTTGGCGAGGCTCGGCAGCTCCGCCCGGACGACGGCGAGCCGGTCGAGGTCCAGGTCGGCCACAGCCACCCCCGGTCCGTCGGGCAGTTGGGTCAGGACCGTGCCCCACGGGTCGACCACCATGCTGCGCCCGAAGCAGGTGCGGCCCGGCTCGTGGTCACCGGTCTGACCGGCCGCTGCCACGAAGCACTGGTTCTCGATGGCCCGGGCCCGCAGGAGAACCTCCCAGTGGTCCCGCCCGGTGTGCATCATGAACGCCGCGGGCACCACCAGGAGTTGGGCGCCGCCCTCGGTGGCGAGGCGACGGTACAACTCGGGAAAGCGCAGGTCGTAGCAGATCGACAGCCCGACCCGGAGACCCTCCACGCTCACCACGACGGGTTGGACACCGGGCGCGACCGTCTCGGACTCCCGGTAGGACACGCGGCCGGGGATCTCCACGTCGTACAGGTGGATTTTGCGATAGCTCGCGGCCAGGTTGCCGGCACGGTCGAAGACCAGCGACGTGTTCCAGGTGTGCGCCGCGTCCGGGCCGGCCTCGTGGAACGACCCCGCCAGCACCCACATGCCCAGCCGCTGTGCGACGCCCGCGAAGAAGCTGCCCACCTCGCCGTCGACCGGCTCCGGGTCGGGCAGACCGTCCGCAGGGCCGAGATAGTCGACGTACTCGGGAAGGACGGCAAGGTCCGCGCCGCCGTCGGCGGCGCGTTCCAGCAGCACCTCCGCGGCGGCCAGGTTGGCCTTGCGGTCGTCCCGGGCGTTCAGCTGGCAGACGGCGACGCGCATGAGCCCAGAGTACGACCGGACGGGCTGGTGTGGACAGCGTCAGATGCTGGCCAGTACGAGAGCACCCGCCGCGAACCCGAGGCCGGCGACCTGGACCGGGCGCAGTCGTTCCCGGTCGACGGCCAGGGCGAGCAGTACCGTGCTGGCGGGGTAGAGCGCGGCGACCGCCGCGACGATGCTGAGGTGGCCCCGGGCAGCGGCGGCCATGAAGAGGGCGTTGGCGGTGCTGTCGAGCAGCCCGGCGGCGGCCGCCCAGCCCAGCACCCGCCGTCCGAGCCGCAGTCGCACACCGGTGCGGGCGGCGAGGAGCAGGCCGAAGGCGATCGAGCTGGTCCGTACCGCCGCCACGGGCCACATGCCCGCGCCCTCGCTGGCCTGACCGAGCAGTGTGAAGAACACGCCGAAGAGCGCGCCAGCCGCGAGAGCGAGCCCCACCGTCCGAGCGGGAACCGTGGGTCGGCCGCCCCCCTCGCCGAGGCTGACCAGGGCGATCGCGACCACCGCGAGGCCGGCGCCGGTGAGCGCCAGAGCGCCGGGGAACGTGGAGGTGAACAGGCCCGCGACGATTGGCACCACCGCCGCGGTGATCGCGGTGACCGGTGCCACCACTGCCATCATCCCGCCAGCGAGCGCCCGGTAGAGCAGAACGATCCCGCCCGCTCCCGCCACCCCCGCGAGCAACCCCCAGGCGATGTCGGTACCCGTCGGTGACCCCGGCACCACCAGCACGAGTACGACCAGCAGCGGGACGCTCAACAGTTGGGAGACCACGGTCACCGCGATCGGGTCGGCGCGCCGGGACGCCTTGCCGCCGGAGAAGTCGGCCGTGCCGAACGCGACTGCGGACAGCGCTGCCAGGAGAATGGAGAACATCCAACTGTCGTACCACAATAGTGACCGCAAAGGATAGTCTGATGACCGACGCAGGTGGCCGGGTGGGCGCGGTGACGGCCGCAGTGGCCCGGCAGGTACGCGAGCTACGCGCCGCCCGGGGCTGGTCCTTCGAGGAGTTGGCCGGCCGTTCCGGGGTGAGCAAGGGGATGCTCGTGCAGATCGAGGGCGCGCGCACCAACCCGAGCGTCGGCACACTGTGCCGGGTCGCCGACGCGTTCGGTGTCAACATCGCCCGGCTGGTCGAGCCCGACGAGGAGCAGACGGTGAGGATCAGCTCCACGGACGAGGCGCCCGTGCTGTGGCAGGGCGAGCACGGCGGCCGTGCCCGCCTACTCAGCGGGTTGGGCGAACCCGACCTCGTCGAGCTGTGGGACTGGGGGATGGAACCCGGAGACGGACACCGGTCCTCCGACCACCCCCGCGGCACCCGCGAGGTCCTGCACGTCCTCAGCGGGACGGTGATCGTCCGGGTCGACGGGCAGGACCACACCGTACGGGCCGGTGACACGATCGAGTTCCATGCCGACCGGGAGCACGGCTACCGCAACGACGCCGAGGAACCCGCTCGACTGATCATGGTGACGGTCACGCCGTCGGGCGAGTGGGACCGCCGAAAACGGTCACGCCGGCCGCGTCAGTGACGAACGGCCGGCATGACGCGGGGAGATTCAGGCCGACTTCTCCTCGCGGTCCCGCCGGGCCCGACGCCCGGTGAACTCGCGCGGAACGATCGTCGGGTTGACGTTCTCCAGGACGACCTCGCGGGTGATCAGCACCCGAGCGGCGTCGGGGTTGCTCGGCACCTCGTACATCGCGGAGAGCAGGACCTCCTCGATGATGGCGCGCAGGCCACGGGCACCCGTGCCCCGCAGCATCGCCTGGTCGGCGATGGCCTCCAGCGCCGGCTCGTCGAACTCCAGCTCGACACCGTCCAACTCGAACAGACGCTGGTACTGCCGGACCAGGGCGTTGCGCGGCTCGGTGAGGATGCGCACCAGGGCGCTGCGGTCCAGGCTGCGCACGTTGGTGATGACCGGCAGCCGGCCGACGAACTCGGGGATGAGCCCGAACTTGAGCATGTCCTCCGGCATGACCTGACTGAAGATGTCGTCGGTCGACCGCTCGGAGACCGACCGCAGCCGGGCGCCGAAGCCGGTGCCGCCCTGCCCGGTGCGGGACTCGATGATCTGGTCGAGGCCGGCGAACGCGCCACCGCAGATGAACAGCACGTTCGTGGTGTCGATCTGGATGAACTCCTGGTGCGGGTGCTTGCGACCGCCCTGGGGCGGCACGTTGGCGACAGTGCCCTCGAGCATCTTGAGCAGAGCCTGCTGCACACCCTCGCCGGAGACGTCGCGGGTGATCGACGGGTTCTCCGACTTACGGGCGATCTTGTCGACCTCGTCGATGTAGATGATGCCGGTCTCGGCGCGCTTGATGTCGTAGTCGGCGGCCTGGATCAGCTTGAGGAGGATGTTCTCCACGTCCTCGCCCACGTAGCCCGCCTCGGTCAGCGCCGTGGCGTCGGCGATGGCGAACGGGACGTTCAACATCCGGGCGAGCGTCTGCGCAAGGTGGGTCTTGCCGCACCCCGTGGGGCCGAGCAGCAGGATGTTGGACTTGGCCAACTCGACGGCGTCACTACCGGAGCCCGGCGCGCCGGCCGCCTCGGCCTGGATGCGCTTGTAGTGGTTGTAGACCGCTACGGCGAGCGCCTTCTTGGCCTGATCCTGCCCGACGACGTAGTTGTCGAGGAACTGGCAGATCTCCATCGGCTTGGGAAGCTCTTCCCACTTCACCTCGCCGGACTCGGCCAGCTCCTCTTCGATGATCTCGTTACAGAGATCGATGCACTCGTCGCAGATGTAGACCCCAGGGCCCGCGATGAGCTTCTTCACCTGCTTCTGCGACTTACCGCAGAAGGAGCATTTCAGTAGGTCGCCGCCGTCACCGATCCGTGCCACCTACGTTCTCCCTGCACTCGTCGGCCGGAGACCCGGCCCTGACCTGCGGACGCTGCGCGCCGCCCGGTTTGGTTCGCCCCACCGGCCCGACCGGCGAAGCGGTACGGACCCGACGTTACCCGCTGGCGGGGCATTCTCCGACCCCCAAAACGGGTGTGTCAGAGGTCGGCCGGGAACCAACGCCCCGGCCAACCCCTGACCCGGTACTGACTCAGCTGGCCGCGTTGGCAGCCAGCAGACCCTTCTTGCGGCTGGTCAGAATCGTGTCCACCAGCCCGTACTCCTTGGACTCCTCGGCCGTCATGATCTTGTCACGGTCGATGTCCTTGCGAACCTGCTCGATCGGGCGGTTGCAGTGGCGGGACAGCATGTCCTCCAACTGCGTACGCATCCGCAGGATCTCCCGGGCCTGGATCTCGATGTCCGAGCCCTGCCCGTAGCCGCCCTCGGTGGCCGGCTGGTGGATGATGATCCGCGAGTTCGGCAGGGCCATCCGCTTACCCGGAGTACCCGCCGAGAGCAGCACCGCCGCCGCGCTGGCGGCCTGCCCGAGGCAGACCGTCGAGATGTCCGGACGGACGTACTGCATCGTGTCGTAGATCGCCGTCATGGCGGTGAACGAACCACCCGGCGAGTTGATGTACATGATGATGTCGCGGTCCGGGTCGGTGCCCTCCAGCGTGAGCAGCTGGGCCATCACGTCGTTGGCCGACGCGTCGTCCACCTGCACACCGAGGAAGATGATCCGGTCCTCGAAGAGCTTGTTGTACGGGTTCGACTCCTTGACCCCGTACGACGTGCGCTCGACGAACGACGGCAGAACGTAGCGGTTGTGCACGGCCGCGAACTGGGGCGGCAGGCTCAGATCGGTCATCGTCAGCTCCTCAGCTCAGGGTCCCGGCGCCATCCGGAACCTGAGCGGCCCCGATGATCACCTTGTCGATGAAGCCGTAGTCCATGGCCTCCTGGGCGGTGAACCAACGGTCCCGGTCCGAGTCGGCCTCGATCTGCGACTGGCTCTGGCCGGTGTGGTGCGCGACCCGCTCCTGGAACATCCGCTTCGTGTAGAGCATCTGCTCCGCCTGGATGGCGATGTCGGACGCCGTGCCGCCCAGACCACCGGACGGCTGGTGCATCATGATCCGGGCGTGCGGCAGGGCGTAACGCTTGCCCTTGGTGCCCGCGCAGAGCAGCAGCTGACCCATCGAGGCAGCCATGCCCATCGCCACGGTCGACACGTCGTTGTCGATGAACTGCATGGTGTCGTAGATCGCCATGCCCGAGTAGACCGAGCCACCCGGCGAGTTGATCCACAGGTTGATGTCGCGGTCCGGGTCCTCCGCGGCGAGCAGCAGCAGCTGCGCGCAGATGCGGTTGGCGACCTGGTCGGTCACCTCACTGCCCAGGAAGATGATGCGTTCCTTGAGCAACCGGTTGTAGACCGAGTCGTCGAGGTTGCCAATGGAGTCGCCACCGCGCGCGTCAATCGCCCGGAGCGACTTCTTGGGGATGTGCATGTCGGTCATGGCAGCCCTTCGCTCTCCGTACCGTCTTTCCCGACACTAACCGCTGTGCGGGGCGGCAGAGTCCCGGTCGGGGCACTGTTCGCTCTCAGCGCAGTCGCGTCGGGCGCACCCGCGGCGCGGGCTTCCGGGCGTACCCGGGAACGGGTGTGGCCGCCGTGCACCGCGCAGCGGCGGACGGCGGCCGCACCCGACGATCAGTGCTCGTGGTTGTGCTCGGCCTCGTTGGCGGCGCGCAACGCGTCCAGGGTGACCGGGTTACCGGCCGCGTCCTTGATCGAGATGCGCTCCATGACTGCCGCGAGCGCCTTACCGCGCCGCACGTCACCGAAGACCGCTGCGGCGGCGCCGGAGCGCACCAGCTGGTCGTAGTACTGCTGCGGGGCCATCCCGGCGCGCTGCGCCCGGTGCACGATCTCGTGCCCGAACTCGTCGTCGGAGACCTGCACGTCCTCCGCGTCGGCCAGCGTGTCGAGCAGGAGCTGGACCTTGACGCCCTCGGTCGCCGCCTCGGTCAGCTCGGCGTCGATCTGCTCCTCGGTCTTCTCCTCGGCCGCGAGGTATTCCTCCAGGGAGGCGCCGATCCGTTCGAGCTGGTCGACCATGGCCTGCTTACGGCTGGCGACCTCCTCGCGCACGACACCCTCCGGCGCGGGCACCTCGGCGGTCTCGACCAGCTGCGCGAGCGCCTTGTCCCGGGCGGCGTAGATCTGCTCGACCTGCTTGCCCTGGGTGACCCGGCCGCGCAGGTCGTCGCGCAGCTCGTCGATCGTGTCGAACTCGCTGGCCATCTGGGCGAACTCGTCGTTCAGCTCCGGCAGCTCCTTCTCCTTGACCGTGCGCACGGTCACCGCCACCTCGGCGTCCTGGCCGGCGAAGTCGCCGCCCACGAGCTGGGTGGTGAAGGTGGTGCTGTCGCCGGCGGCGAGACCGACGACGGCCTCGTCCAGACCCGGCAGGAGCTGCTTGCTGCCCACCTCGTGGGAGATGTTGCTCGCCTGGCCGCCCGGCACGTCCACGCCGTCGACGGTGGCGTTGAGGTCGATCTGCACGTAGTCGCCCTCGGCGGCGGCGCGCTCGACGGTCTTGAGGGTGGCGAACCGCTCACGCAGGTTCTTGACCTGCTCGTCGATCTCGCTCTCGTCGATCTGCAGCTCGTCGACGGTCACCTCGATGGTGCTGGCGTCGGGCAGCGTGATCTCCGGGCGGACGTCGACCTCGGCGGTGAAGTTCAGCGAGTCACCGTCGTTGAACTCGGTGATCTCGACCTCGGGACGCCCCAGCGTCTTCAGGTCGTGCTCGCGTACCGCGGCCATGATGTTCCCCGGGATGGCCTCCTGGACCGCCTCGTTGAGGACGGTGCCCCGGCCCACCCGCTGATCGATCACCGCGGTCGGCACCTTGCCCCGGCGGAAGCCCGGGACCTGGACCTGCGAACCGATCTCCCGGTACGCCTTCTTGAGGCTCGGCTCGAGCTCGACGAACGGCACCTCGATGGCGAGCCGCACGCGCGTCGGGCTCAGAGTCTCGACGGTGCTCTTCACAGGCGTACTCCTTGACGGATCTGGGTTTTGATTCTGGGCCTTCGATTGGCCCATCGAGTGTAGGCGAGCCGGCGGGTCCGGCTCGCAGCGCCCGGGGCGACCCGGACGCGAACGACAGTCGGGGTGGCGGGATTTGAACCCACGGCCCCTCGCTCCCAAAGCGAGTGCGCTACCAAGCTGCGCCACACCCCGTGGCGACGTGCAGTCTATGCCGTCGCCGCGCCTCAGGCAGTGCCGGGGCGTCCCCCACCCGGACAGATCCTCCAGAAAGCCCCAACTTCACCCCCTGAATGTCGCTTCGCCTCGCAAGATCCGCGCAACTTGAGGAAAACAGTGGCCTCCCGACGCACTGAGGCCACACCTTCGGTGACGTTGTGCAGATATTGGAGGGCCGCCGCGGCGTCGGGGACGACGCGTCGCCGCGGGGGCGGTGGCGCGGTCGCGCGTGCGGAACCGGCATTGGGTACGCTGTCGGCGCGCCCCGTTACGGCGGGGCCGAGCGCGGGCGTAGCTCAATGGCAGAGCTTCAGTCTTCCAAACTGACGGTGCGGGTTCGATTCCCGTCGCCCGCTCCACGGATTCCGGCCCAGGTCAGCGGCACACCCGCCGCGCCTGGGCCGTTCTCGTCTCAGCCCTCTTTGATCTTGCGGGCCAGTAGCGTGCCATTAGCGCGGGCCGTGCTGTCCGAGGCGGGATCGCGTGCCGGCCGCTCGGCCTTCCCACCACACCAGCCAGACCGAGCCAGATAGCGTCACCCCTGCACCGACCGGCAGCAGGTAAACACCCCTCCATCAAAGCGGGGGAAGCTCAAGCCGCCGCAGCGATAAGCCGCAAGCCGGCACGCTGGACGTAAATCTCTCGACGATCGACCGCCTTGCCCGCCCGATCGGTCGAGTAGCCGGTCAGCCAGACCCAGCCCTCGTACGTCGGCCGGTCGCAAACCTTGATGACTCGAAAGATCAGCGCGCGATCGCCGCTGAACTGGACGGACGCATCGTTGCCGACGTGCAGCACGTCGCCTGGTTTGGGAACCATCACCGCCCGCCCTCGATCAATGGATGGGCACCGAAGCAGGCGGGCTGTGGCGACGGCCGACACCGCGAATCGCCTGCCAGCACCTGCCCCGGTGCCCTGCTCAGGACGCGACCGCCAGGAACACGGCCGCCGTTCGTGGGCGCTCACCGGTGCCGGCGCAGTCAGGGCAGTCCCGTCGTTGCAGCCGGTTCGGATCACTCGGCGCACGAAGGGACCGCCGAGGGCTGGCCATCTTCCATCCCCGCCCCTCGCACGCCAAGCAGGGGCCAGTGGACGGTGAGAAGTGGTGCGAGGCCCGATCGGACTGCCGCTCGCCCACGCACCGGAGAACCCTGATATCGCTCCCCACCTCGGCCGCAGCCGAACCGGCACGGGCACGGGCACGAGCGGCACGGTGCCGAATCGGCACGTGCACCTCAGCGGCCAGTACATGCACAATTGCGGTGGGTGAAACGTCCATGGTGGAGATGGAACACCCGAACGCAGAGACCGATCGAGGACCGAAACAACACCTCTGACGGACCTCGGGCGGACACCCGGAGGACCCGTGTTGTGTAGAGGACCTCGCGCGGGTGAGCGTGGAGAAAGCCCATCAGGAAGGCGTCGACGATGGCCCGAGATCGCCGTGAACCTCGAACCGTTCTGGAGCACCTGATCCAGTGCAGTGACCGCACCTACGAGGAGTTGGCCGACGAGTTCACCCGCATGGATTCTCGCGCGGCGATCAGCGCGCGGCACCTCGGGCGGCTGGCCCGTGGTGAACGCGACTTGGCTTCATCAACACCCGCGACCCGGCGAGCGTTGCAGGCCATGTTCGGCAAGCCGGTCGACGAGTTGCAGCGCCCCTGGGCATCCCACCAGTTGACCCCCGCGCCGGCTCGACAGCTCATCGTCGAGCCCACCGGCGCCGGCCCGGAAAGGAACCTCCTCGCCATGGCCGCACAACGCGCCCGCCAGTACGCCATGCTCGCCGCCGAAGCCACCTCCCCAGCGGCCATCGACCAGCTCACCGAGGACGTACAGCGCCTCGCCCTGGCCTACCCACAGCGACCGGTCAGCCAGATCTTGCCGGACCTGGTCGAAACGCAAGACACCCTCTTCACGCTGCTCGAACGCCGCCAGCAGCCGACCCAATCGCGTGACCTGCACTTCCTCGCCGGCATCACGAGCGGCCTACTCGCCAAGGTCTCGCACGACATGGCCGACCCGCACTCGGCCATGCTGCAAGCCCGAACCGCCGTCCTCTGCGCCGACCAGTCCGGGCACCCCGGGCTGCAAGCCTGGCTCCGTGGGCTTCAATCACTCGTCGCCTACTGGGCCGGTCGGTACGCCGAAGCCGTCCGCTACGCCGAGGCCGGACGGGAGTACGCCACCCAAGCAGGCGGCACCTCCGCCGTCTGGCTGCCGGTCAGCGCCGCCCGCGCCTACGCCGCCCTCGGTAACGCGGAACAGGCCAAAGCCGCCATCGCCGAGGCCGAGGAGACGTGGTCCCGGGTACGCCCCGACGAAATGGACGAGATCGGCGGAATCTGCACCTTCAACCAGCCCCGGACCCTCTACTACGCCAGCGACGCTCTCGCCTGGCTGCCGAACGAAGCCAACGCCACCGAGCGCTACGCCCTGCAAGCAGTTCAGGCGTACTCCGATCGCTATGACCCCGCATGGGCCTTCGGGGACCAGGCGGGCTCGCACACCAACCTGGCGATTGCTCGGGTAGTCAATGGCGAACTCGACGCCGCCACCGACGCCCTCGCGCCCGTCCTCGAATTTCCCGCCGACCAGCGCATCAACGGCGTCATTCACTCCGTCCGCCGCGTCCACCAGGCCATCACCCGTACTGGCCACGCCAGCGACGCCCGCGACCTCATCGACGGCATCGAGCACTTCACCCACACCCCTGCCAACGCCCTCCCTCGATAAGGCACCATCAGCACATGTACCCGATCACCATCCCCGGCCGCGTCATCACCCTCCGCGAACTGCGACCCGATGACGCGGCCGACGCTTCGGCGATCGTTGGTGACGACCGGGTCACCCAGTGGCTCTCGTTCGACAGCCGCGACCCGGCAGCCACCGTCGCCATGGTCGAAGGGGCCGTGAGCCGGGCACAGCTCAACCCGCGTACCGAGTACTACCTAGCTGTCACTGACACCTCGGACCGGATGATCGGCTTCGCCCGACTCGGGCTCACCGGCCACCAGGCCGCCAAGCTCGGCTACGCCATCGGTGCCGACCACTGGGGCCACGGCTACGCCACTGACGCAGCCCGAACCATCATCAACTACGGCTTCCGAGAGCTGAAGCTTCACCGCATCACCGCAGCCATCGGCCCCGACAACACTGCCTCCATCACCGTCGCGAAACGGATCGGCATGCAGTACGAGGGCCGCCTACGCGACCATGTCTTCACCAACGGTGCCTGGCGCGACTCCCAGCTCTACTCCATCCTCGCCCCAGAGTGGAGCCCCACCGCCGACTGATCGCGCCGTTGCTCGCCACGCAGGCGACCAGTCCCGATCTTGGCACCCGGTACGATCGCCGCCATGCGCGACGCCGACACGCCGCCGCACGAACCCGACGACCACCTTCACGCCCACGCCGAACTCGCGCCTCGCCAACAAGCGGCCGTCATCCGAGCCGCCGCAGCCGAGGTGCATCAGCGCGTGCAGGAGTGGCGCAAATCGCCCGCATGGCAGGACACACCGACGAACGCCCACCGGCACCAGGCGACATCGGACGCAGTCGCGGCGCTTGACGCCGTACCCGAGCCAAGCACCGAGGATGAGCTTGCCGAGGTCGTCGACGCCATCCGGCCCCTGCTGGCTGAGTGGCGGCCGAGTCGACCTGGTCCCGAACAACAGATCTATGTCGCGGTTGAACGACTTCGAAAGGCGTGCCGGTAAGGCTGGCTGCCGGCGATGTGGTTCAAAGTTTCTGTACGTCTTCAAGGCGGCCCTGAACGGGCCGCACGCGCGCCGCCTGGGCGCGCGTCCGTCGCTCCGCTGGCGCTCCGACTCCGGCCACGCAGAACGCCCGGCGGCTGGCGCGGAGAGCGGGAAGCCCAGGGGCCGCCGCTGACGGTGATGCCGAGGGTGGTTGACGTTGGTGGGCCGGCAGCCGGCCGAGCCGCGCCCGGTCGGCGCGGCGCAGGGAAGGGCACGCCGGGTCCGAGCGGCGGTCGCAGCGGCGAGCTGGTCGCGGTTACCGCGCCTCCGGCGGGGGCGCAACGACTCCGAGATGGTCGGGGGTCCGTCGGTGGGTCGCGGTCCGTGGGTGGTTGCGCAGGGCCATCCCGCCAGCCGGCGACCCGGGCGAGCCGAGCAGACCACCACCCGGCCCGCCAGCGTCCGAACGTGCGTCAAGGCCGTCTTGACGTGGCGGGCCGGGCGGCGGCCCGCTCCCCAAGGGGCGGGTCGACGGCACACGGGATGGCAAGCCAGCACCTCAGTCATTGGCTGGCGGGTGGTGACGCTCTTGATCCGAAGCGTCCACAACCATCGCAATGAACTCTTTATCAACTGACCCGGAAAATGCAAGAGCCAAAACAGCATGTAGTCGCTGCTTTGTTATCCCTTCCTCCATTTCTCGCGCGATCACGAGCGACTCTTCGAATTTCCGATCCTCACGAAGCTTGTCGAAAAAGCTCGTCATAAGCTCCCGAGCCTTGTTTGATTGCACGAAAAAGAGCACCGAGACAGCCTCGATGATCGTCCCCGAGACTACTTGAAGCGCGGGAATCTGCAAGCCTTGATTAGTGTCTAGCGCTGCGGCAACGAGGGCGGCGATGATGACGATAAAACCGACCGCAGCCGCAATCAAGCTGAACCAGAAACTCTGTCCAGATTGGGCCAAGCCTCGTGAATGATATTCGCGTTGCAGCGCATATTGTCGGTCTTCTGGGTCAGCCTCAGGCAAAGGGAGCCGGTCCCTGATCTCCTTTGCGTCGCGCTCAAACTCAACCGATGCGGGACCGAACTTCACTCGGCCCTTGCTCACTTGGAGGAGGCTCAGCACGACGACAACTAGAGCGACTAGCCCAACTGTGGCAGATGCAATAGATGCCCACTCGTCTGCTGTGTCGATGCCCATGGCGGAATGTTAGCTTGGAGTCCGCAGAAGCGCTATAGCCTTCCGGGCAGGTGTCAGCGCACCTGGTAGGCCTGAACCCTAGGCCCTAGCCATATACAATAACGCCGAGAGGGTGGACCGCGGGCTCGTCGCCTTCAGTTGCTCGGAATCGCGGAGTAGGAGCCCTGATCCAAGAACATCTCGTCCATCGGATGGCACCGCTGAGGCAAATCTACGTACAAGCGGCGGTCAGTTCCAGTCTTGACTTGTCCTTCAACTATCACCGCACGTCCTTGGCCATGCCACAGGAGGGCCTGTGTATACACAGGCATCGGAAGCGTTACACGCACCTCGCAGGGTCGCCCCCGGCGAACGGTCGACACCCAGATGTCTCCGCTATCCGTGCCCTCAACGTGGCGAAGTTGGTCGATCTTTCCAGAGAACGTCTGGTGTGGTTCTATGCGGCTTGCCCGCAGTTTATCGGCCGCGAGATCAACGAGATCATGAGCATTGCTTTCCAACGTCACGCTCTTTAGCGTGCTCGGACCCTGCAGCGCCGCAGCCCAATCGAATCTAGCTTCAAACTCAGCAACGGCTGGCGCGGCTAAGACCCGTGCCAGTGCCGAGCAAAACTCCCTAGATACGCCTCGCTGCACTATTTCGTGGAGTTGGGATGGCGTTGGCTCCCGCGCTGGCTGAACGATTAGCTCCCGGATTGCTTGTAGTGACATGGCGAATGTTCTCGTTACCCGCCGGGCAAAGGGCTCAGGAGCACTTCGGATCAACTCAACTAGCGGTTGCTGCTGGGTCTCGGGCTCTTGAACCTCGGGGAGTGGCACAAGAATTGGGATAACGAATGAGCCTTCGCGGGTGTGAGCCATGGACGCCGACTTCGCCACTTCATCGCCGCGGCTGACGTAGTTGCCCCTAATCTCAGCCCTCTCGCGCCAAGATGTCGTCCCGGTCGCTCGAAGCATCACACGTGTTGAGCCGACCATGGTTGCAGCAGCTTCGAGTGGGATGCTATCCCCAATCCTATAGTCCTTCGCCGCACGTAAATACGTAACGTCTGTCCAGAGAAATTTGGCACTGTCCGCAACCTTCTGGACTGACCTACCCTCGTAAAGTGCCAAGCGCTCGACTATGTCTCTCATTCGCAGTGCGTCGACCCGGTCGGAGGAAGGAACGCCGATTTCGAAACCCTCTCGGTGCCAAAGGGATCCGAGCGGCCCTGGCGGGTTGGCTCGCCAACCCGAGGCACGCATGTAGGCCCGGAGCTGCTCCGCCGTTGGCATGCCCGCAACCATCAGCGCTCACTCTCCCGGCGTTCAGGGATGTAGCAGTCCCGTAGATCAGCAGCCCACTGGGACAAGGTCTCAGTCGTCAGTCGCTGGTCCTTGGGGATCTTGATATCACCAACGTCTGACATGTTGTCGACGCGCGCCCAAAACGCTGCCGCACGATGGTGCGTTCCGTCATCCGTGTGGATCAACCATCCAGCAGGATCAGGCAAGTCAACTATCACTAGGACGAAGTACACTGGGTTGTAGCACTCCGACCATGCCCGGCGCCATGACACCTCAGCCGGCCAAGATGCCGAATAGCCACGGATCTTGAAACGTGATGTGCACTTGACTTGTACGGACACAGAGCCGCGACGCAGCCGGACATCAGCATCGATGGCGAGGAAGTCCTCATCTGGTGGCCACTCTTTGAACCCCACGCCCGCCTGGCTGCAGATGGCCGCCACGTAGGTAACCCCGTATCGGGCCTTGACCTGATTCTCAGGGAGCCAGTGGGCGCTACCGGCTGTCTCATCGAAGCTGCTGTCGGTGAGAGCCATGCCAACATGATGTTCTTGACCATGCCGAATTGGAAGGACTGTCGAGTTTGCGACAGACAGTACTGATCGAGCCGACGTCCTCAGCGAGAGCCGGCGGCTGACCAAGTCGACAGCCACGGTGACAGCAACCGGCCGGAACATGCGCGGCCACAGACGGCTGTAAGCGGACAGTTGCCCGAGGTCGCACACGCGGATGAACACCGCCGGACGCAGCGCCCAGAACTTGTAAACGAGATGTCCGCTCGACCTGGCCAACGACGCTCTCCTCGGCCGGATGATGGTCATGTACTGCCGAAACAGTCTCTTTAGGATCAAGGGGCCGCGCAAGCGCGGCCCGCCGGCCGCACTCGGCCTGCTGGCGGCCTCCGGCCGGCATCGGCCGGCGCGGCGGGCAGTTCCCGGTTCCAGGTCGTCACTCCCGAGGTGAGCTGATCGCGGCTTCGATGCGTAGCCCGATCCCGGTGGCGACGAGGAAGCCTGCCAGGACGTGCGGCTCGGCCGACCCGGGGTCGCTCGACAGCGTGATGACGGAGACCAGCAGTCCGGCGAGCAGAGCCAGGTTGCCGATGATGCGAACGGTAGAGACGTGCCTCGCAGCGGGGTTCATCGGCGGACCCTACCGGTAGCTTCGCCGCCAGCGCTGTCCTGATCTGTACTCGCCAGCGGGGAACGATCGCGGGGTGGTCGGCCGCCGTCGAGGTCGGGGCGATCGACTGCCGCGCCGCTGCGCGGCTTGCCACCGGGGATACCGGTTCGGCGGGTCGAGGACCGCCAGGAGCGGACGATCGGGTCGCCGCAGGCTCAGCCCTGGTGCTACGAGACGTCGAAGAGGCGTAGGCCGTCGTACTCGGCGAAGTCGGCGTAGTCCTTGCCGTTGAACGTTGCCAGCGGCAGCCGGTCGACCAGGCAGCAGGCCGCGATCCAGGAGTCGTTCGTCGGCCGGGGCCGCCCCCGGTGCTGCGCCCGCGCCTGGAGCTGCCCCCAGGTCGTCGCCACCGCCTCGTCGAAGGGCAGCAGCACCACGCCGGATCGCCACTGCGCGAGGTCAGCCAGTTTGCGCGGCCCCCAGCTCCGCAGCGCGGTCCACTTGGTCAGCTCGCCGAGCGTGACGAATGTGATGCACAAGGTCTTGCCGGCCAGCCGGGCACGAAGTCGGTCAGGCAGGCGACCACGCAGGATCGCCGACGCGACGTCGGTATCCAGGACGACCAGGCTCACGCGGCGCTGGCCCGCCGAGAGGCGTACAGGTCGGCGAGGAACTCGTCCAACTCGTCGTCGGACTCGAACAGGCCCGGTCGGGCCAGGTCGTCGACGGAGGCGACCGGCTGCACACCCTGCCGGCGGGCCAACTCCTCGGCGGGCACATGCTCAGCGGTCGGCCACTCGGGCATCCGCTCGGCGCTGCTCGACATCACGACCCACCTCCTGCACCTCACGCCGCCGCCCATTGTCGCACGGTCAGCACCGGCACCACCGGCATTCGGCCGCGCGGAGAGCCGACGACACGGCAAGCCGCCCCCGGCCAGAGGAGCCGGGGGCGGAGCCGTACGCCGCCGGACAACCGCGCGGCCGTGCCAGCCACGTGCCGGTAACCCGTGTCCGAAGGGGTCGACAGCGGTCATGATCGGGCACCCCGACCCCGCCGCTGACCAGGCGATCCAGGCAGATCACGGCCGCCGAGAACGATCTTCCAAACTGACGGTGCGGGTTCGATTCCCGTCGCCCGCTCTTTCAGACCGGCGGTGCGGTTCGATTCCGCCTGCCGGCCACGAGGCGTCGTCGATCAGTCTTCGACGCGTTCCAGGACGACCACGGGAATCTCCCGGGTGATCCGCTGCTGGTAGGCGGCGTACTCCGAGCTGGCCGACACCATCAGACGCCACAGGCGCGGACGCTCCCGCGGCGTGGCGGTGCGCGCCCGGGCGGTAAAGGTCTCCGTACCGACCTGCACGGTGACGTACGGGTCGGCGAGCTGCGCGTGCCGCTGCGCCGGGTCACACCCAAGGTCCTCACCCAGTCGCTGCGCTCCCTCGAACGGGACGGGCTGGTCGCCCGCACCGTCCACGCCGGAGCGAGCGCGCACGTCGAGTACGAGCTGACGCCGGTGGGCCGCAGCATGCTCGAACCGATAGCGGTCGCCTGCGCCTGGGTGGCGCAGCACTGGGACGAGCTGCTCGACGCCCGCGAGTCGTACGACAACGGGACAGCGACGCGGTGACCGGCGCCCGTCCCGCACGGGCACGACAGGCGCCGGCCGCCCCTGTCGCGGGTCAGCTCGTCGGCACCAGCAGGTAGGCCCGACGGGCCCGGTCGCCGCCTTCGGCACAGTCGATCGGGCAGGCGAGGCCCACGATGACACCGTCGTCGTTGACGTCCTCGGCGGAGCGCAGCGTCACCGTCGGTGGCAGGTTCCGGACCCGCGTGTTCAGGTCGACCATCCGGCCGCCCTGCCAGAGGAACGCCCGCTCGTTGTAGAAGTCGGGGCTGCTGGTCCGGGCGATGCCGACCACCTGGCCGGCCTCGTTCACGGCCCGCGCCGCGGAGTAGTTGCCGCCGAGGGACCCGAGGTCGCGGATGGTGCCGTTGCGCCAGCGCGTCTCGTGCATCTGGCCGGCGGTGTTCTGCGAGACACCGACGACGTGACCCCGGTCGTTGATGTCCCGGGCGTACGTGGACTCCGTGACGCCGCCCAGCGTGCCGAGATCCCTCAGCGCGCCACCGCTGTAGACGAAGGCGTGCAGGCCGCCACTCGGCACGGCGGCGCCGCCCACGACCTGCCCGGACGAGTTCACGCCGTAGGCGATGCCGTCCGTGCCCCAGGGACCCGCCTGTCCGCCGAGCGTGCCCAGGTCGACGACCCTGCCGTCACGCCAGACGACCGCCCGGGTCGGCGCGCCCTGCTTCTCGAACCGGCTGCCGACCACCACGCCGTCCTCGTTGACGTCGTTCGCCGCGCTTCCGCTGCCCGCGCCGTACCAGGTGCCGAGGTCGGTCATGACGCCGCCGTCGTACCGGAAGGCGTGCGGAGGGTCGGTGGCGTTGACGTGGGTGGCCCCGACGACGACCCCTCGCTCGTTGATGCCCGCCGCTGACCGTCGGCTACCGCGACCGCGTCCTCACGGTCACGCTCGCCACCGACGCCGCCGGCAGGACGGTGAGCACCACCGACGAGGTCGCGGCGGCCATCAACGCCCGGCAGGCGAACCGGTTCCGGGCCACCGTCGAGGACGGCTCGACGGGTCTGCCGATGCCGGTCGCCGGACCATCCCGCCGCGACGACGGGCTCCAGGGCACCGAGGTGCCGGCCAAGCCGTGGACGGTGCAGGCGCTGCGCCTCGGTGTGCACCGCGACGGCTCCCGGGTCGGCGTGCTGGCGTACTCCCAGGAACACACCCGGGAGTGGGCAACGCCGCTGGTGACGCTGGAGTTCGCCGAGCGGATGCTGGCGAATGCCCGCACCGACCCGGCCACCCGTGAGCTGCTGGAACAGGTCGACGTGTTCGTCATCCCGACGGTCAACCCGGACGGGGCGAACTACTCGTTCAACGACTACAACTTCCAGCGCAAGAACCTGGTCAACCACTGCACCGGGCCGGGCCGGGACGCGAAGTACCGCACCTCGTGGGGCGTCGACGTCAACCGCAACTACACCGTCGGGTCGTACTTCGACGGCTATGTCGGGGCCAGCGCGAACTGCCTCTCGGGCAACTACGCGGGTACGGCCGAGCTGTCCGAGTCCGAGAGTGGCAACGTCATCGCGCTGGCCAAGGCCCACCCGAACATCAGGTTCGCGGCCGACGGGCGGATCACGCTGCCTCGGCCGTCGATCGACGAGTCGACGATGTTCCTCGACAGCGCCCGGCGGATCGTCGGCGCCATCGCCCAGGAGCGGGCACGGTCACCTGGCCGTCGCAGACCGGCCCGGTCGCCGACGTGCTCTACTCCGCGGCCGGCAACTCGGCCGACCAGCTCTACTACGAGCTGGGCATCTTCGCCTGGGACTTCGAGGTCGGCAACGACCGCTGGAACCCGACCACCGGCGAGTGGGAGGGCGTCGGCTTCCAGCCGCCGTTCGACGAGGCGCACGGCGAGGCCCAGGAGTACGCGGGCGGGCTTGTCGAACTGGTCCGGGTGGCCCGGGACCACACCGCCGCCGAAACTACGACGGGATGGTCGCCCCGGACGGCGGCGAGCCCGGCGTCGAGGACCCGGCGGCCCGCGTCGCCTCTCCCCGGGCCGACGCCGAGGGGCACGGCGGCAGCCACTGACACCCCGGAACCTTCCGGTACGCACACGCACCGGCCGGCGACGGATGAACCGTGGCCGGCTGGGTAAGCAGCGACACTGCCTGGTGGGGAGACGACCGGGTGCACGGGCGGGCGGCGTCAGCCGACCCGCCCGTGCACACCTCAGGACACGTTCGAGGTGATCCAGTTCCAGGCCGAGACGACCCACTCGGTCTGCTGGAGCCAGGCCACGCCGAGACCGACGAGGAAGACCGCGGTGGCCAGGTGAGCGCCTCGCGCGCCGCGCCGGACGCGCCCGAGCTGCCGCTCCAGCACCAGGCGGCCGACCGCCCGGGCCAGCGCGAACAGGCCGACCGCCACCAGCAGGCTCAACACGAGCACCAGCAACGGGCCGGACAGGTTGCCACCCCCGGAGAGCGCCCAGATCCCCCAGCACACGAAGGCGAACAGGCCAGCCGCCGCGCTCCACTCGCCGCCGCGACGCAACTGCGCCAGCCGCCAGCTCAGCGGACGGCGCGGCGCGGGCTCGCCCGGCCAACCCGTACCGGTCGGCTCCTCGATCACGGGAAACGGTTCGGTCCGCGGAGTACGCGGTTGACCCACCGGCGCCACACCGCGGCGGAAGCCGTCCCGCTGCGCCGGCACGTCGACGCCTGCCTGCGGTGGGACCTCCACGGTGCGCTCCGCCCACGGCTGCGTCTGGTCTGCCATCTCGTCCTCCCCCTGACGGGCGGCGCCACCACCGCCCGGGTTCGAGGGTAGCCAGCCGGCACATCGTCGGTCCGCCTGCGGTCGGGTGGTCAAGATCCGCACAACTACCCAGATGTTGCTGCCTCCGACGCTCGGGAGGCAGCAACATCCCTGATCCTGCGCGGATCTTGATGGCTTGGGGAGGTACCGTCGGCGGATGGGCGACCCGGACCGACGCAGGCGACGGCTGCGCCACCACTCCGACTCCGACGCGACGGCGCGAAGTGCCGACGGCTCGGCGGTCAGCACCGCCGGCGTCCACGACGGCGGGGATTCGCCGCCGCCGCGACGTCGAGGGGTCGGCGGCGACGACCGCGACGGCGAGCGAGGCCTACGCGGGCTGGTCGGCTCCGGCTCGTCCCAGGTGGGGCTGAGCGCGGCGCTGCGGGCCCGCGACGCCGCCCGGCCGAGCGACGACGACCTCGCCGAGGCCGAGGCAAGGGTGGTGGTCGTCCGTCGCAACTGGGTGCCGCGCGAGGACCTGCCCCGCCCGCCGCGCTGACGGCGAGCGGCCAACGGCGAGCGGGCCGCCGGCACGGTCAGGGCAGGTCGGGCAGCTCCCGGGTCAGCTCGTACTCGGCGACCTGGATGATCCGGCGGGCATGCCGCTCGTTTCCGGAGAACGGCGTGTTCAGGAACGCCTCGACAATGCCCGTGGCCTCGTCCAACGTGTGCTGACGGGCGCCCACCGCCACGACGTTCGCGTCGTTGTGCTGGCGGGCGAGCTGAGCCGTCTCGACGCTCCAGGCCAGCGCGGCACGGACCCCGGCGACCTTGTTCGCGGCGATCTGCTCGCCGTTGCCGGACCCGCCGATGACCACGCCGAGCGAGGTCTCGTCAGCGACCACCCGGTCACCGGTGTGCAGGCAGAACGTCGGGTAGTCGTCGTCCGGGTCGTAGCTGTGCGGGCCGACGTCGACCACGTCGTACCCCTGCTTGGCCAGGTGGTTGGCCAGGTGCACCTTCAACTCGAAACCGGCGTGGTCGGATCCCAGGTAGACGCGCATACCGCGCAGTCTGTCAGGCCGCGCTCTCCGATGCCGCAGGGGCGGCATCGGAGAGGCGGGTTCGTCACACGGTCGGGCGGGTGCGCGGTCAGCGCGGCAGCTCGGCGACCACCAGGCCGCCGCGCGCCTTCGGGGTGAACCAGGTGCTCTTGCGGGGCATCTTCTCCCGGGCCAGGTTCACCGCGACGAAGTCCGCCACGGTCACCGGTGCGATGAGGATCGCCAGCTCGGCACGCCCGGCGTCGACCTCGGCGGTCAGCCAGCTCGCCGGGTAGTCCCCACCGACGTACGTGATCCGCTTGTCGCCCGGGTCCAGACCCAGGGCGTCGCGCAGCAGCAGCCGCTCGACCAGGGCGTGGTCCAGGTTCTCCAGGCGGGCGTCGGCGGTGGCGGGCAGGCGCACCGCGTACCCCTGGTCGGCCAACCGCAGGTGGACGGTGCCGCCGGCCGTCGGGACCTCGACCGGGCCGTCGATCGGCTCGACCTCGGCCCCCGCCGCGCGCAACCGGTCGAGCAGCTCGGCCGGCGTGGTGGTCAGCTCGCTGACCAGCCGGTTGTACGGCTGGATGGCCACCGACGCGGGGGTCGTCACCACGGCCAGGAAGCGCGACAACCCGCCGGTCTGGGCGGCCAGGCTGCGGTGGTTGCCGTCGGCGACGACCAGCTCGCCGCCACCCGCCAGCGCGGTCAGCGCGTCCTGCTCGGCGCCCGGACCGAGCAGCCAGATGGCGTGGGTGCGGCCCGCCTGGTCGGTGTCGGTCGCGGCGGGCGCCCCGGCCGCGTCGGTCGCCGCCGCGAGCGCGGCGTGCAGCTCGTCGCCACTTCCGGTCTGCAGCAGGAGTACGGGTGAGAGCAGGTGGCCCAGCGCCTCGGCCAGTGCGACGCGCTCACGCACCTTGGCGATGAACACGTCCTCGTTGCGGATGACGAGACCCGGCTCGTCGGCGCTGGTGGAGATCTGGTCGGTGTCCACCAGCGCGAACAGCCCGTACGCCGTCTCCTCGCCCGGGGCGCTGATCCGGTACAGCACGACCACCTGCTCGGCGGGGGTGTAGCTGCCGTCGGCCTTGGCCTCGGCGAGTCGGGCCACCGAGGCCGGCAGCGCGTCGAGGAACGACGTCCCCAGGCTGTCCGGTGCACGATGCGGCATCTCGATGCCGAGGGCACTGTGCGGGTTCGCCTCGATGATCGCGGTGATCTCCGCGTCGTCGGCGAACTCGTCGTAGTTCTGCGCGCCGGTGCCGCCAGTGGTGATCCAGGCCCGGGCGATCGGATGTACGACCGTCATGCCCAGTGACGCTACCGGCGGCGACGTCACGGACGACGAGGACCCGCGCGGCGTCCACCAGATGAAAGTGCCGGGACGTCGACGTGTGGTCAGCCGGCGCGGCCGGACGCGCCGTTGTGCCGGCGGTGTCGACCGGCGACGATCGGTCCGGCGTTGCCGCGCCGGCCGTTCCCGACGGGACCGGCGACCGCGTTGCGGCGGGGTGTGGCGGGCGGCCCCGGCACGGGACGCTCCGGCGGCGGGGCCGGGACGGGCCGCGGGTTCAGCGGCGGGGTCGGCACGGGACGCGGCGCGGTCGGCGCCGGCGGGGGCGGGGCGGGCTCGGCCGGCGTGGCGGCCGACACCTCGACCAGTTCCGGAGCCGCCGCGACAGGAGCGGGCGTCACCGGCGCGGGTGCGGGTGCGGGTGCGGGCCTCACCGGCGTGACCCGCGCGGGTGTCAGGCGCGAGGTCACCGGCACCCGGGCCACGCCGACCACGATGGGCGGCGCGAGCAGATCCGCCACGTCGGCCGGAAGGTCGGGTCGGATTGTCGGCCAGCGGGAGCCGTCGACCGACCAGTACGCCGCGCCGGGAGTCTCGATCACCCCCTGTCGGGTCAACTGATCGTCACCGGACGCACGGTGCTTGGCCATCGGGACTGCCTCCACGAGCTGCGGTGTGCGGCCCTGCGGGTCGCTGCGGCGGACACCGAGGGAAACGACGCCGCCCGCCCACCGGTGACGCCACGACCGCGAGGCGTACCCGCCACCGGCGCGCCGCGCCCCCGCCCGGTCCCACGAACGAGTGGCCGGACGGGGGCGCGTGTGCCGGGACTCAGTCGAAGATCGGGTCCTGCTCGCGGGTGCGCTTGAGCTCGTAGAACCCGGGGATGCCGGCGACCAGCAGCACCCCGTCCCACAGGCGGCCGGCCGCCTCGCCCTTGGGTGCGGGCGTGATCACCGGGCCGAAGAAGGCGACAGGCGCGCCGTCCGGACCGGGCGCGTGGATAACCGGGGTGCCCACGTCCTGGCCGACCGGCCGCATGCCGGCCTCGTGGCTGGCGCGCAGCGCCTCGTCGTACTCGGTGCTGTCGGCGGCGGCGGCCAGCGCCGGGTCGAGACCGGCCTCGGTCAACGCGGCCACGTACAGCTCCGGGCCACGCTCCTGCTTGGCGAGGTGGATCCGGGTGCCGAGCGCCGTGTAGAGCTTGCGCAGGACCTCGTTGCCGTACCGCTGTTCGGCGGCGATGCAGATCCGCACCGGGCCCCAGGCGGTGCTCAGGAATTTCTTGTAGTCCTCGGACAGGTGGTCCCGGCCGTCGTTGAGCACGGCCAGGCTCATCACGTGGAAGCGGATGTCCACGTGCCGGATCTGCTCGACCTCGAGCAGCCAGCGGGACGTGATCCACGCCCACGGGCAGGCCGGGTCGAACCACATGTCTGCGGTGACACGTTCGGACACGGTGCGGTCCCTTCGCGACAGGAGCGGCGCCGGCGATCCGGCGTCTCACGAGAATCCTCTCTCCGTGCCTCGCCGACCGGCACCCGAAGGAGAGCGTGACCTCGACCACCGATGGCTGGCCTCACGTGGAAGACTCGGACCGGGCCGGACGTCACGAGCGGTCGGCAGACGGGCGCCGCCGGGCGTACGGCGAGACGTGGGATGGAGACGAACAGTGCCGGGAGTGCGTAACCTGACGCAGGTCGAGGCGACGGAGCGGGCACGCCTGCTCGAGGTGACCGGGTACGACATCAGTCTGGACCTGTCGACCGCCGTGCTGGCGGCCGACGGCCGCACCTTCCGGTCGACGACCGAGGTCCGGTTCCGCTGCGGCGAAGCGGGGGCGAGCACGTTCATCGAGGTGGCCGCCGAGTCGGTGCGGTCCGCCACGTTGAACGGCGACCCGGTGGACCTGTCCGACTGGTCGGCCGAGAAGGGCCTGGCCCTGTCCGGGCTGGCCAGCGAGAACACCCTGGTCGTCGACGCGGACTTCGCCTTCTCCAACAGCGGGCAGGGGTTGCACCGCACTGTCGACCCGGTCGACGGCGAGACGTACCTCTACAGCCAGTTCGAGACGGCCGACGCGCAGCGGGTGTTCGCCTGCTTCGACCAGCCCGACCTCAAGAGCGTCTACACCTGGCACGCGACGGTGCCCGCGCACTGGCGGGTCGTGTCCAACATGCCGGTGGAGCGCGAGGAGCCGGCCGGCGAGGACCTCAAGACGATCCACTTCACCGAGTCGCCCCGGATGAGCACGTACATCACCGCACTGTGCGCCGGCCCGTACCACGAGGTGCGCGACACCCACGACGGCATCGACCTGGGCGTGTTCTGCCGGGCGTCGATGTCGCGCTACCTGGACTCCGACGACCTGTTCCTGATCACCAAGCAGGGCTTCGACTTCTTCCACGAGAAGTTCGGGGTGCGGTACCCGCTGCCGAAGTACGACCAGCTCTGGGTGCCCGACTTCAACGCCGGCGCGATGGAGAACTTCGGCTGCGTGACGCACGCCGAGTCGCACTACCTGTACCGCTCGCAGGTCACCGACTTCGAGTACGAGCAGCGGGCCAACACGATCCTGCACGAGCTGGCGCACATGTGGTTCGGCGACCTGGTGACCATGCGCTGGTGGAACGACCTGTGGCTGAACGAGTCGTTCGCCGAGTGGGCCAGCCACTGGTGCAACACCAACGCCACCCGGTTCACCGAGGCCTGGACGACGTTCCTGTCGATCCGCAAGAACTGGGGTTACCGGCAGGACCAGCTCTCCTCCACCCACCCGGTCTACACCGAGATGCCGGACATGGAGGCCGTCGAGGTCAACTTCGACGGGATCACCTACGCCAAGGGCGCGAGCGTGCTCAAGCAGCTCGTCGCGTACGTGGGTGAGGAGCCGTTCGTGGCCGGGCTGCGGGCGTACTTCGGCAAGCACGCGTGGGGCAACGCCACCTTCGACGACCTGCTCACCGAGCTGGAGGCGGCTTCGGGCCGGGAGCTGCGCAAGTTCGCGGCCCAGTGGCTGGAGACCGCGCAGGTCAACACGCTGCGTCCGGAGGTGACGATCGCCGCCGACGGCACGTACGAGCAGGTGATCGTCCGGCAGGAAGCGCCGACGGCGTACCCGACGCTGCGCACGCACCGGATCGGCGTGGGCCTGTACGACCTGGCCGACGGCCAGTTGGTCCGCCGCGAGCGGTACGAGGTGGACGTGACCGGCGAGCGGACCGACCTCGCCGAGCTGCGGGGCGTCCGGGCGGCGGACGTGTTGCTGCTCAACGACGACGACCTGAGCTACACCAAGCTGCGCCTCGACGACCGGTCGATGGCGACCGTGGTGCAGCACATCGGCGGCTTCGACTCGTCGCTGGCCCGCGCGCTGTGCTGGACGGCCGCGTGGGACATGACCCGCGACGCCGAGCTGGCGACGCGCGACTACGTGGCGCTGGTGCTGGCCGGACTGCCCGCCGAGACCGACATCAACCTGGTCACCGCCACCCTGCGCCAGGCCACCACCGCGCTGACCCTCTACGCCGACCCGGCGTGGGCGGCCACCGGCTGGGCGGGGCTGGCCCGTGCGGCCAAGGACGCGCTCGCCGCCGCCGAGCCGGGCAGCGGCTTCCAGCTCGCCTGGGCCCGGGCGTTCACCTCGGCCGCCCGCTCCGACGAGGACCTGGCCACGTTGCGCGGCTGGCTGGACGGCACCGGCGCTCCCCAGGGGCTGACCGTGGACACCGAGCTGCGCTGGACGGTGCTCGGCGCGCTGGTGGCCAACGGCGCGGCCGGCGCGGCAGAGGTCGAGGCGGAGCTGGCCGGCGACCGTACGGCCAGCGGCGAGCGGGAGGCCGCGTACGCGCACGCGCTGGTGCCGACGGCGGAGAACAAGGCCGCCGTGTGGGCGCTGCTGACCGGCCCGGACGCACTGCCGAACTGGCGGCACCGGGCGCTGTTGCAGGGCCTGGCCCACCCGGCGCAGGTGGAGCTGGTCGCCCCGTACCGGGAGGCGTACTTCGCGGCGGTCGGCCAGGTGTGGGCCTCCCGGGACAGCGAGCCGGCGCAGGAGTTCGCCCAGCTGGCGTACCCGACGTACCTGGTGGACGACGACACGGTGGCGGCCACCGACGCGTGGCTGGCCGAGGACGGCAACCCGAGTCCGCTGCGTCGCCTGGTCGCCGAGGGCCGCGACGGCGTGGCGCGGGCGATCAGGGCCCGCGCCAAGGACGCCCAGCAGAGCTGACACCAGGAGTACGCGGCCCGGGCCGGCGTGGGTGGGAACCGACGCTGGCCCGGGCCATTATGGTTGCGGAAGGAGGTGGACGCGATGGCACACCCGACCTACGAGTGGCGGCCCCCGGAGCGCGGCTGGCGCGAGCAGGACCTGTTCGACCTGCCTGAGGACGGGAACCGCTACGAAATCATCGACGGGAGCCTGCACGTGACCCCTCCAGCCGGTCCCGAGCACCATGAGCTGGCGGACGACATCCGGATGGCGATCCGCCTGGGGGCGCCCACCGGCTGGCGGGTGATCCGGGAGATCGGCGTGCGGGTCCCCGGCGGCAACCTCATCCCCGATCTGACGGTGTTGCGGCCGGGTGCACCGCGCGAGCGGATGTGGGCCGAACCGGTGGACATCGCTCTCGTCCTGGAAGTCGAGTCGACGGGGAGTCGTCGTCACGATCGCTTCACCAAGCCGGCCCTCTATGCCGAAGCTGGTATCGCGCACTACTGGCGGGTGGAGCGTGGCGACTTCGGCCCGGTCGTCTACCGCTACCGTCTTGTCAAGGACGTGCACTACGACCTGGTCGGCACCATCGGACCGGACGACGCGGTGACCGTGGACGAGCCGTGGCAGATGAGGTTGGACCCGTCCTCCTGGCCGCGCTGAGACAGACAGGCCCTGACACGACGAAGCCCGACCTGCCGTGCGGCGGGTCGGGCTTCGACGTACGAGAAGGGGCTCAGCCCTTGCCGGCGTGGCTGGCGAGCTGGTCGAGGCCGTTGATGATGCCGCCGGCCAGGTCGCCACCGCTGAACGCGCCGACCATGGAGAGCGCGGCCAGCTTGGCGTACGTGTCGGGGATGCGCTTGCGGGCGTGCCGCCCGGTGACGATCTCCAACTGGCGCTGGTTGGGCGACACGGCGATCAGCACCGACTTGTCCGGGTCGGCGAGCTGGCGGTGCAGCCGCTGGGCGTGCTCACGGATCGGCTCGTCGAGGCCGCCGACGAACACCGAGAAGACCAGGCCGGTGCCCTGGTCGGCCAGGCGCAGGGCCTCGTCGATGCGCAGCAGTTGGCGGGTCGAGAACGGCCCGTCCAGCACCTCGGGCGGATTTTCCGTCCCGGCCTGCTTCTCACCAACGGTCACTTGCGCCTCCGGTTCCACCGGCCGGCGCCTCGACGCTGGCCTGCTCTAGCTTGTGGCTGGTCAGCGCGGGCGCCTGGGCGCCCGCCGTCAGCGCGGTGCCGGCCGAGTCGGCCAGCTGCTCCGGGCGGCCCAGGAACCAGACCGGAGTGAACTCGAAGGGTCGGCCCGGCCGGTAGCGCTTGGCGCCACCACCACCGCCGGTGGCACCCCCACGGCTGCCGGCGTACGTCAGGCCGGCGATCACCAGCACTGCCGCCAACGGGATGCCGACGAAGACCAGCACCGTCTCGGTAACAGACAATCCCAACGCCCCCAGGCGGAAGAAGGACCTCGAACAAGCGGGTCGGATGGACGATCATGATGGCGACCGGCCAACTCCGTCGTCATTCACGTTAGCGGAGTCGACGGCTCGCCAGATTGCGGGGTGCCGATCCCATCCGTCACTGGCGTGCTCCAGTTGCGCAGCGGTAGCGATGAGCCGCGCGTCGTCGCCGTACCGGGCGCTGAGCAGCACCCCGACGGGCAGCCCGTCGGTGGTCGTGGTGGCCAGCGGCAGGGAGACCGAGGGGTCGCCCGTGACGTTGAAGATGGCGCTGTAGGGCGAGAAGCGGCGCTGCCGGTCGAAGTCGGCTGCCGGGTCGCCGTCGGCGGTGAACCAGCCGACGGGCGCCTGTGGCGCGGCCAGGGTGGGGCAGAGCAGGAGATCGCAGCCGGCGGTGCGGGCCGCGCCGCGACGTACCTGCGCTTGAAGCTCGCCGAGGGTCGCGGACAGCGCCCCGGCGGACACCTCGGCGCCCCGGGCGCGCAGCAGTCGGGTCAGCGGCAACAGCTCCGGCTCGCGGTGCGCCGGCACCGGGGCGAGCGCCAGGACGTACCAGATGATCTCGAACAGCGGCCACGCCGCCGGCGTGAGTGGCGGCGGTACCTCGACCACCTCGTGGCCGAGGGCGGTGAGCAGTGCGGCGGCGGTGTCGACGGCGGCCACGCAGTCGGGGTGCACCGGCTCGTCGGCGAGCATCGGCGTGGTGAACCGGCCGATCCGCAGGCGGCCCGGCTCGGCCCGGCGCGCGGCGGCCAGGTATCCCCCGGGCGGCGCGGGCGGGGGCAGGTAGGGCTCGCCGGGCACCGGGACGGCCATGACGTCGAGCAGCGCGGCGACGTCAGCCACCGTCCGCCCGAGCGGCCCGCTGGTGGGCAGGCCGAACGCACCGGAGCCGAGCGGCCCGCCGGAGACCAGGCCGCGACTGGGCTTGTAGCCGATCAGGCCGCAGAGCGACGCCGGGATGCGCAGCGAGCCGCCGCCGTCGGACCCCTGGGCGACCGGGACCAGGCCGGCCGCGACCGCCGCCGCCGCGCCGCCGCTGGAACCACCGGCGGTGTACGCCAACTGCCACGGATTGCGGGCCGGCGGCGCGACGCGGCCCTCCGAGTAGAGCGAGCAGCCCAGCTCCGAGGTGGTCGTCTTGCCGAGGCTGACGAGGCCGGCGGCCTTGATGAACCGGACCACGTCGGCGTCGACGGGCGGGACGAAGTCGGCGAAGGCGGCCGAGCCGAAGGTGGTGCGTACCCCGGCGGTGAGGGTGAGGTCCTTGATGGCGGTCGGTACGCCGTGCAGCGGGCCGCGCCCCTGCACCGGCGCGGCGTCGGCGGCGCGGGCGGCGGCGTGGGCCAACTCGGGTGTGACGGTGACGAACGCGCCCACGGTGTCGCCGAGCGCCGCGACCCGGCGCAGGTAATGCTCGACCAGCTCGACGCTGGACACTTCGCCGCGGGCGATCGCGGCGGCCTGCTCCAACGCGGTCAGGTCGTGCGGCTCGGCCATGTCCTCATCCTGCCCGCTGGGAGCGGCCGTCAGCGGGCCGACACGGCGTGGGCCTCTGCGGCAGCTCCGGAATCCGATCGACGTCCTGCCCGGCCCGCCCACCCGGACCGTCTGCCCGGTCCGCCCGCTGGGTCGAGACCGCTGGGTCGGGCTGCGCCGCCGACCGCCGCACCCTTCCTGTCGGTCCTTTGCTCTGCTTCAACAGAGGCAACAGCAGATGTCCGATTACCGGACACCCGGTGTTGCGTGGGGTGAAGCAGAGCAAAGGAAGCAGAACAGGTGCACGCGCCCCGGCGGCGACCGAACGCAGGGACAGGCCCGAGTCGCGTCAGCGCCGCCCGTGCAGGAAGCGCAGGGCGTTGGTGGATCGCAGCTTGGCGCGCTGGGCGTCGGTGAGGAAGTCGGCCGCGTCGACCACCGCGCCGACGGGCCGCTCCCCCAGCGGGTACGGGTAGTCGCTGCCGACCAGCACCCGGTCCTCCCCCAGCGTGTCGACAAGCAGCCGCAGCGCCGGCGGCGTGAAGACCACGGAGTCGACGCTGAACCGGTCGACGTAACTGCTGGGCGGCGCAACTGACGCCCCACGGACCAGGTCACCTCGGCGATGCCAGGCGTTGTCGGCGCGACCGAGCCAGAACGGAAAGCTGCCCCCGCCGTGCGCGAAGCAGATCCGCAGCGTGTCGGGCACGCGGTCGAAGACACCGCCCAGGATCATCGCCAGCACCGACAGGTGCGTCTCGGCGGGCATGCCGGTGAGCCAGCGGGCCATCCAGCGGTCCAGGCGTGGACCGCCCGGCATGTCCCACGGGTGGACGAAGACCGGCGCGCCCACCTCGGCACAGTGCTGGAGGAAGGTCACCACGCCGGCGTCGTCCAGGTCCCGGTCGCCGACGTGGTTGCCGATCTCCACGCCCACGTGCCCGGCGGCGAGACTGCGATCCAGTTCGGCGCAAGCGGCGTCCGGGTCCTGTAGGGGCACCTGACAGAACGGCACCAGTCGGTCGCCACCGGCCGCGGTGACCTCCAGGGTCAGGTCGTTGAAGATCCGGGCGACCTTGACCGCCTGCTCGGCCGGGCGGTCGTAGCTGAAGAAGACCGGCGTCGGCGACACCACCTGCACGGCCACGCCGTCGGCGTCCATGTCGGCCAGGCGGCGGGACGCGTCCCAACACTCCGCGCCGACCGGGCGGAACTCCGTCTCCCCCACCATGATCATGGCGGCGCGCTCGGAGTCCACCCGCAACCACGGCCAACCGGACCCACCGCACGCCGCGCCGAGGTCCGGCCACCCCTTCGGTACGACGTGTGTGTGCACGTCGACCACACCAGCGGGCATCAGCCCTTGCCCGGGTGCAGGGTGCCGCAGTTGGCGCAGGTACGGGCCGACTCGTCGGCGTAGAACGCCTGGAACACCGGCGGCAGGTCGGCCGCGATGTCGCGGACCTGCAACTCCACCTCGTGCACCTTGTGGCCGCACTCCGGGCAGTACCACTGGAACGTCTCCAGCGTGCCCTCCTCGCGGACCCGCTCGACGACCACACCGATCGAGCCGGCCTCGGGCCGCTGCGGCGAGTGCGGGGTGTTGCGCGGCAGCATCCACATCTGACCCTCGCGCACGTGCACCGTACGCGGCCCCTCCGGGGTCATCAGGTTGATGTGCATGTTGCCCTTGACCTGGTAGAAGAACTCCTCGTACGGGTCCACGTGGAAGTCGGTGCGCTGGTTGGGGCCACCCACCACCATGACGATGAAGTCGTCCCCGCCCGGGAACATCTCCTTGTTGCCCACCGGTGGCTTCAGCAGGTGCTGGTTGTCGGCGATCCAGCCCGGAAAGCTGAACGGCTCGGCGATCTCACTCACGACTGACCTCCCGAGGGAAGAAGGGCCACGGCCTGAATCTCGATGAGCAGGTGCGGGTGCGGCAACTGGTGCACCGCGACCGTCGTACGGGTCGGCCCGGAGGCGTCGAAGAACTCCGCCCACACCTCGTTGTAACCGCCGAAGTCGTTCATGTTGACCAGGTACGACGTCACCTGGACGAGGTCGGTGAGGTCCGCGCCGACCGAGCGCAGCAGATCCCGCACGTTCTCGATCACCGCACGCGTCTGCGCCCGGATGTCCAGGTTGGTGGTGCCGAACTCGTCGACCTCGACACCGGCGAAGCTGTTGTCCGGCCGCCGGGACGACGTACCGGAGACGAAGACGAACCCGCCCGCCACCTTGACGTGCGGGAAGGCCCCGCGCGGCGTGGCCTTGCCGGCGACGACCCGGGCGGTCACGACGAGGCCCGCAGCGACGCCGTGCCGAGGTTCTCGACGACCGCGCGGACATGCACGCCGGGGCGCAGCGGGACGGCAGCGGTGGCCGCGCCGGCCAGGAACACCCAGCCGGACTCCAGGCGCACCCCGTGCCGGCCGGCCAGCCGGATGCCCTCGTCGAGTGCGCGGCGCGGATCACCGAGGATCGCCGCCGTCGAGCCGACCTGCGCCACCCGCCCGTCGACCTCCAGCAGCACGCCCAGGTTGTCCAGCCCCGCCGGCACCGGCGACCACGGGCCGATCACGAACGCGGCGGCCGAGGTGTTGTCGGCGATCACGTCCGGCAGCGAGAAGCGGAAGTCCGCGTACCGGGAGTCGATCAACTCGATGGCCGGTGCGACCGCACGGACCGCCGTGGCGAAGTCGCCGACCGGTTCGCCCGGCTCGGGCAGCCGGTCCAGCAGGAACGCCACTTCCGGTTCGACCCGGGGATGGATGTACGCGGACCTGTCGACCACGCCACCGTCGGGCACCCGCATCGCGTCGGTGAGCCGCCCCCAGATCACCTCGTCCACACCGACCTGGGCCATCTTCGCCTTGCTGGTCAGCCCCATCTTCAGCCCGACCAGCCGCGCACCGGCGTCGACCCGGCGCTGCACCAGCGCCGCCTGGACGGCGTACGCGGCGTCCACGTCGAGACCGGTCTCGGCGGCGAGCTGCGGGATCGGGGTGGCCGTGTCGGCCGCCGCGCCCAGCTTCTCGGCGATCCCGGCGACGTCCGGTCCGATCATGACTGCTCCTTCTGCCCGGCGAGGTCGAGTGCCACGTCCACGATCATGTCCTCCTGACCGCCGACCATCCGGCGGCGGCCCAGTTCGACGAGGATCGACCGGACGTCCACCCCGTACTTCGCCGAGGCCCGCTCGGCGTGCCGCAGGAAGCTGGAGTAGACCCCGGCGTACCCCAGCGAGAGCGTCTCCCGGTCGACCTGGACCGGCCGGTCCTGCAACGGGCGGACGAGGTCGTCGGCGGCGTCCATCAGCGCGAACACGTCGCAGCCGTGCTTCCAACCGTGCAGTTCGGCGACCGCCACGAAGACCTCCAGCGGCGCGTTTCCGGCGCCCGCGCCCATACCGGCGAGGGAGGCGTCGACGCGGACGGTCCGGCCCGACGGCGACCCGACCGGACCGTCACCGAGGACCCGGCCGTGCTCGACGGCGAGCACACTGTTGGCCACCCCGAGCGACAGGTTGTGGTGCGCGTGGATGCCGATCTGCGTCTGAGGTTCGAGAACCTGCCGGTACGCGTCGACCCGCTGCGCCACGTCGGACATCAGCAGCCGGCCACCGGAGTCGGTGACGTAGACGCAGTGCGCCCCGTACGACTCCATGAGCTTGGCCTGGGCGGCCAACCCGGCCGGATCGTTCATGTGCGACATCATCAGGAACCCGGCCACGTCCATGCCGTTGTCGCGGGCCCAGGAGATGTGCTGGGCGGAGATGTCCGCCTCGGTGCAGTGGGTGGCGATGCGGACGCTCGTCACGCCGAGCGCCTTCGCCGCCTTCAGGTCGGCGATGGTGCCGATGCCGGGCAGCAGCAGGGTGGTCAGCTTCGCGTTCGTCAGCACCTCGGCGGCGGCGGAGATCCACTCGGCGTCGCTGGCCGCGCCGTGGCCGTAGTTGACGCTGGAACCGGCGAGCCCGTCGCCGTGCGCGACCTCGATGGCGGCCACTCCGGCGGCGTCCAGCGCGGCGGCGATCGTCCGCACCTGGTCGACGGTGTACCGGTGGGCGATGGCGTGCATGCCGTCGCGCAGCGTCACGTCCTGGATGTACAGGTCGGTCATGCCACCGCTCCCGTCGCGCGCAGGGCCACCAGCCGCTCGGCGGTGCGCAGCGCGGCCGACGTCATGATGTCCAGGTTGCCGGCGTACGCCGGGAGGTAGTGGCCGGCACCGGAGACCTCCAGGAAGACCGACACCTGGAGGGCGGTGAGCTGACGCCCGAGCGATGGCAGGTACGCCTGCACCCGGTCGAACTGCACGTCCTGCTTGAGCCGGTAGCCGGGCACGTACTCCTGGACCCTCGCCACCATGTCGCCGATCGAGGCGGCGATGGCGTCGGCGTCGGCGTCGGCGTCCGGGCAGAGGCAGTAGACGGTGTCGCGCATGAGCAGCGGCGGGTCCGCCGGGTTCAGCACGATGATCGCCTTGCCCCGTTCGGCCCCACCGACCACCTCGATGGCCCGGGCCGTGGTCTCGGTGAACTCGTCGATGTTGGCCCGGGTGCCCGGACCGGCCGACTTCGACGCGATCGAGGCGACGATCTCGCCGTACGCCACCGGGGTGACCCGACCGACCGCGGCGACGATCGGCACGGTGGCCTGTCCGCCGCAGGTCACCATGTTGACGTTCGGTTCGTGCAGGTGCTCGTCGAGGTTGACCGGCGGCACCACGTACGGGCCGATCGCGGCCGGGGTCAGGTCGACCACGGTGCGGCCGTGCGCCCGCAGCACCTCGTGGTGCCGGCGGTGCGCGCCGGCCGAGGTGGCGTCGAAGACCAGCTCGACGTCGGCGAACTCGGGCAGCGCGACGAGGCCGTCCACGCCGTCGGCGGTGGTGACGACGCCCAGGCGGCGAGCCCGCGCCAGGCCGTCCGAGGCCGGGTCGATACCGGCCATCGCCACCATCCGCAGGCTGTCACTCAGCCGGAGAACCTTGATCATCAGGTCGGTGCCGATGTTTCCCGATCCCAGCACCGCCACGCCGACGCTCATGCCGAACCCTCCTTGCCGAAACAGGTCCGCACCGAGCCGAGCCCGGAGATCCGCGCCTCGTACGCAGCCCCGGGGGTGACCGGCACCATCGGGCCGAGTGCCCCGGAGAGCACCACGTCCCCGGCGCGCAGCGGATCACCGGCGCGGGCGAGGGTGCTGGCCAACCAGTGCAGGGCGTGCAGCGGGTTGCCCAGGCAGGCGGCGCCCGCGCCCACCGAGACCGGCTCGCCGGCGTGCTCCAGCACCATCCCGCACAGCCGCAGGTCGACGTCGGCGAGCCGACGCGGCGTGGTGCCCAGCACGAACAGCCCACTGGACGCGTTGTCGGCGACCGTGTCCACGATGGAGATGTCCCAGCCGGCTACCCGCGAGTCGACGATCTCGATGGCGGGCAGCACGTGGTCGACCGCGCGGATCAGGTCGACGGTGGTCATCCGCTCCTCGGTGAGGTCGCCGCCCAGCACGAACGCGATCTCCGCCTCGACCCGAGGCTGGAGCAGCCGGTCGATCGGCACCTCGACCCCGTCGCCGACGGCCATCTCGTCGGTCAGCATCCCGAAGTCCGGTTGGAAGACCCCGAAGGTCTCCTGCACCGCCCGGGACGTCAGACCGATCTTCGCGCCGACGCGGCGTTCGCCCCGGCCCTGCCAGGCCCGCGTCTGCAACTGCTGCACGCGGTACGCGGACTCGACGTCCCCCTCCGGCAGCAGCCGACCACGCAGTGGCGGGCACGGCTTGCCGGTGCTGCGGGCCTCGGCCAGCTCCCGGTTGGCGGCCTCGATGTCGGCTTCCATGCCCGCTCCCTCGCTTCGGCTCACGACAGGTCCACGCAGACGTTTGTGAGTTCGGAGTAGAAGTTCAGCGAGTGCACGCCGCCCTCGCGGCCGATGCCGGACGCCTTCACCCCACCGAACGGGGTCCGCAGGTCACGCAGGAACCAGGTGTTGACCCAGACGATGCCTGCGTCCAGCCGCATCCCGGCCCGGTGCGCGACACCCACGTCCCGGGTCCACACCGTCGCCGCGAGGCCGTACTCGGTGCCGTTGGCCAGGGCGTACGCCTCGTCCTCGGTGTCGAACGGCGCGACGTGCACGACCGGGCCGAAGATCTCCTCCCGGTTGGTGCGGGCGTCCGCGCCGAGGCCGGCGAGCACCGTCGGCTGCACGTACGAGCCGCCGTCGCGGGCGTCGCCGAAGGTGGGCGTACCGCCGCCGGTCAGCACCTCGGCGCCCTCGGCGCGGGCCAGCTCGTACGCGCCGAGCACCTTCGACCGGTGCTGCGGGGAGATCAGCGGCATGGTGGCGGTGGCCTCGTCGGTGGGCCAGCCGTACGCCAGCTCGCCGGCCCGCTTCGCCAGCCGGGCGGTGAACTCCTCGAAGACCGGGCGCTGCACGTAGATGCGCTCGGTGCACAGGCACACCTGACCGCCGTTGGTGAAGCTGGACCGCACCGAACCGGCGACCGCGGCGTCCAGGTCGGCGTCGGCGAAGACCAGTCCGGCGTTCTTGCCGCCCAGCTCGAAGCTGACCGCCTTCACCCCGTCGGCGGCGGCCCGCATGATCGCGCCGCCGGTGGCCGACTCGCCCGTGAAGGTGATCGCGTCCACGCCCGGGTGGCGGGTCAGGAACTCGCCCGCCGAATTCGGACCGAAGCCGTGCACGAGGTTGAACACACCCTCGGGTACGCCGGCCGCCGCCATCACCTCGGCGAGCAGCGTCGCCGACGCGGGCGTCTCCTCGCTGGGCTTGACCACCACGGCGTTGCCGCAGGCCAGGGCCGGGGCGACCTTCCAGGTGAGCAGCAGCAGCGGAAGGTTCCACGGCACGATGACCGCGACCACGCCGACTGGTTTGCGGACCGCGTAGTTGAGGGCACGGCCGCCGGTCGGGGTGACCGTGGTGAACGACTCGGTGGGCGCGGTCGCCGCGATCTCGGCGAACGCCCGGAAGTTCGCCGCGCCGCGCGGGATGTCCAGCGTGCGGGCCTGGGCGATGGACTTGCCCGTGTCGGCGACCTCGGCGGTCACCAGGTCGTCGAAGCGGCGTTCCAGCTCGTCGGCCACCCGACGCAGCACCTCGGCGCGCTCACGCTCCCCCATCCGGCCCCACGGCCCGCGCAGCGCCGCGCGGGCGGCGGCCACCGCGTCGTCCACGGTGGACAATGACGCCTCGACCACCTCGAAGACCGGCTCGCCGGTCACCGGGCTGACCTTGGTGAACGTCGGGCCGCCGTCGACGAACTCGCCGCCCACGAAGTTACGCAGGCGTGGCGGCCCGGCCGGCGCGTGACCGGTCATCAGTGCGGGGTCCCAGAGTGTCGTCACGCGCGCCTCCCTCGGCTGAGCGCCGCCGCGAGCGCGCCGGCCAGCAGCAGCGCCGCCCCGCCGACGACCGCGCCGAGTACGCGGTGCTGCCGGCGGACCCGGCGGCGCACCTCGGCGTACGGGGTGGTGGAGAAGGACACCAGCTCGTATTGCGAAACGTACCGGCCGGGCAGGGCCCGTTCCAGTGCGTGCTCCACCCGCCTGCGGGTCTGGAAGACCGGCGAGGCGACCTTGTCGCGCATCTCCACGAAGTTGGTCAACGCCATCTGGGCGATGGCCTCGGCGTTCTCCCGCCGGCGACGTTGGAACAGCGGCAGCGCCGCGGACCACTCGTCGGCGCACTCGTCCAGGCAGCGGTCCAACTCGACGACGTCCTCGAAGGCGCAGTTCGCGCCCTGACCGTAGAACGGCACGATGGCGTGGGCGGCGTCGCCGAGCAGGCCGACGGTGCCGTTGACCTGCCAGGGCGTACTGCGGACCGTGCCGAGCACCCCCACCGGGTTGTGCTGGTAGTCGTCGACGAGGGTCGGAGCCAGCGGGATCACGTCCGGGTACTGCTCGGCGAAGTGCGACCTGATGGCGGCCGGGTTGTCCAGGGCGGCGAAGCTGCCGACGCCCTCGTTGGGCCAGAAGAGCGTGCAGGTGAAGGAGCGGTCCGGGTTCGGCAACGCGATCATCATCGAGGTGCCGCGCGGCCAGATGTGCAGCGCGTCCTCTTCGAGCGCGAAGTCCCCGCCCAGCGGCGGGATCGTCAGCTCCTTGTAGCCGTAGTCGAGGAAGTCCACGCTCTCACGCAGCAACCCGTACGCCAGGAGTTGCCCGCGTACGGCGGAGCCCGCGCCGTCGGCGCCCAGCACGACCGACGCCTTGGCGGCGACCGTGCCGTGCGGGGTGTCGAAGCTGAGCGAGCCGTCGGTCGCGTCGAGGCCGACCAGGCGGTGGTCGAAGACGACACGTACCCCGGGTAGCGCGGCTGCGGCGTCGAGCAGGGCATTGTTCAACGCGCCCCGGCTGATCGAGTTGATGGCCCGGTCGCCGACCGCGCTGTACGACTGGAACTGCGGCTCGCCCTCCACCGGGTGGATCATCCGGCCGCGCATCGGCAGCGCGTCGGTCATCACCTGCTCGGCGAGGCCGATCCGCCGCAACGCGTCCAGCCCGCGCTCGGAGAGCGCCAGGTTGATCGAACGTCCCCGCTCGGCCGTGCCGGTACGCGGGTCCGACCTCCGCTCGTAGAGGGCCACCGGATAGCCCCGCCGGGCCAGGAAGCAGGCGGCGAGACAACCGGCCAGCCCGGCGCCGATGATCGCGACCTCGTCGCGCCGGGCCGTCACGGGTTGACCCGTCCCACCGTGGCCTCCAGTGCGGCGGCGGCACGCCAACAGTCGAGGTACGTCGAGTACAGCGGCACCGGGGCGAAGCGGACGACATCCGGCTCCCGGGCATCGGCGATGACGCCGTGTTCGTACCGTAGGCGTTTGGTCAGCTCGGCGGCGTTGCCGGCGCCGACGCGGACCGAGAGCTGGCAGCCCCGGCGGGCCTCCTCGCGCGGGGTGACCACCCGCAGCGGCCGGTCGGCGGTGACCTGGTCGAGCAGCGACTCCAGCCAGCCGGTGAGACGCAGGCTGCGGGCGCGCAACGACTCCATGCCGACCGCGTCGAACAGTTCCAGCGAGGTACGCACCGGACCCATCGCGAAGATCGGCGGGTTGGAGATCTGCCACGCCTCCACGGTGGCCGGTGGCCGGGACACCGGCGTCATCTCGAACCGGGTGGCCGCCGCGGTGCTCCACCAGCCCTCGAAGCGCGGCAGGTCGGGATCGCCGAGGTGCCGCTCGTGCACGAAGACGCCGGCCAGGGCGCCCGGCCCCGAGTTCAGGTACTTGTAGGAGCACCAGGCCGCGAAGTCGACATCCCAGTCGTGCAGCGACAGCGGCACGTTGCCGACCGCGTGGGCGAGATCCCAGCCGACCACCGCGCCGGCCGCCCGACCGGCGGCCGTGATCGCCGGGATGTCCAGCAGCTCGCCGGTGAGGTAGTTGACGCCGCCGAGCAGCACCAGCGCCACCCGGTCGCCCTCGGCGGCCAGGTAGTCGGTGACGTCCTCGGTGCGCAGCGCGTCCTCGCCGGGGCGGGGGCGCAACCGGACCACCGTGTCGTCCGGGTCCAGGCCGTGGAACCGGGCCTGGCTGCGCACCGCGTAGCTGTCCGAGGGGAAGGCCGCGTCCTCGATGACGATGCGGGTGCGGGCGCCGGCCGGGCGGTAGAAGCTGACCATCAGCAGGTGCAGGTTGACGGTGAGGGAGTTCATCACCACGGCCTCCGCGGGCCGGGCGCCGACCAGTCGGGCGGCGGGCCCGGTCAACAGCTCGTGGTACGGCAGCCAGGCGCGCTCGGCCTCCAGGTGCCCCTCGACGCCGAGGCGCCCCCAGGCGTCCAGGTCGGCGAGGAGTTCGTCGCGGGTGGCCCGGGGTTGCAGGCCGAGCGAGTTGCCGGCGAGGTACGCCGACTCGGCGTGGTCGCCGCCGTCGGCGGGCGGCACGTGGAAGAGGTGCCGGTTACCCGGGTCGGCCTCGTCCCGCCGACGTGCTTCGTTCTCAGGGGTGTCCACAGGGGTGTCTCGCTCTCCGGTCACATCGCGGTGCGGGCCGACCACAGCTCCGGGAAGACCACCCGGGCCATGCTGCGCTGCAACCACGCCAGCCCGGCGGAGCCGCCACTGCCGACCTTGGCGCCCATTGTGCGCTGGACCGCCTTGACGTGGTTCCACCGCCAGTCGCCGAACTCCTCCGCGACGCCGCTGAGCGCCTCGGCGAGCAGCAGCAGGTGGTTGTCCGGGCCGCCGTCGGCGTAGACCCGCACCCAGGCGGCCTCGACCTCCGGCTGCGGTTCGTGCTCGACCGCCACCTCCCGGTTCAGCAGGTCGGCGGGAATGTCGAAGCCACGGCGAGCCAGCAGCGCGACCACGTCGTCCCACAGGCTCGGGACGGCCAGCGCGGCGCTGAGGGCGGCGTGCACCTCGGTCTGCCGGCGGAACGGGCGGATCAGCGCCGGGTCGCGCAGCCCGAGCAGAAACTCGAGATGCCGGTACATGGCCGACTGGAAACCACTTCCCTCACCGAGCAGGTTGCGGAACCGGTTGAAGTCGGCCGGGGTCATCCAGCGCAGGCCCTGCCAGGCGGCGTTCAGCCCTTCCAGGTGCAGCTTCGCGCGGCGCAACGGGGCCAGCGCGTCCCAGATCCGGTCGGCGCGCAGGAGGCGCTGGGTCTCGCGCAGTTCGTGGCAGGTCAGCCCGAAGTACAGCTCCATGATCTGGCTGACCATGAGGAACGACATCTCGCCCGGATCGTCGCTCAGCGGTTGCTGCAACTGGTGCAGGGCGCTGGCCCGCACGTACGCGTCGTACGGCACCAGGTCGGCGAACTCCAGGGTCGGCTCACCACCGTTGCGCGCGGCGCGGGCCGCCCGTTGTCGCGGGGTCACCGGTCGTACCGTGGCGACACGGTTCGACGCCCGCCGCTCCGTCGATTCCACCAGTCGTCTCCCTCTGCCCGAAGCTACCGACGTCATGATCTCGCGGTGGGATCGGCCTGCGGAATGCCGAATCAACGGGACTTGCTGACCTGACCTGACGAACAAAAGGCAGCTAGGCGAATTCGGTTCACGAAAGTAAGGTTCGCGCGTGGACGACATGGACTGGGCGCTGCTGCGCGAGTTGCAGGCCGACGCCCGGCTCTCCTTCAGCGAGTTGTCCCGCCGCGTACACCTGTCCCCACCAGCGGTCGCCGAGCGGGTCCGCCGGCTCGAGGAGACCGGAGTGATCACCGGCTACCACGCCCACGTCGACCTGACCCGGGCCGGTCGCACGGTGGTCGCCCTGATCCGGATGTCCTGTTACGGGGCGCGCTGCATCCTGCACGACCCCGAGGTGTCCGGCTGGCCCGAGATCCTGGAGATCCACCGGATCACCGGTGACGCGTGCAGCATGCTCAAGGTGGCCGCCGGCTCGATCGGAGACTTCGAGGCGGTCATCGACCGTCTCGCCCCGTACGGCCAGCCCTCAAGCACGATGGTCCTGTCCTCCCCCCTCCCCTGGCACCCCATAACCCCCCACCCCTAGGGCCTGCCCCCGCACCCCCGCCCCCTTCTGCGCCGATCTTGCACATTCTGTTACCGAAAAGCCCCTTACGCCCTGGTTTGTCGCCGCAGAAAGTGCAAGATCGCGGGAGCCCGGGCGGGGCAGGGCGCGGGGGTGCGGGGGGGTGGGGGTTTGCCGTTGGGGTGGGGGGAAAGCAGCGCGCGTGCCCAGGGGAGGGTTCCGGCGGTCGTCGCCGGTTGGGGGGAAATCATGCAGGGTCTTCGCACGATCAACCGCGCGCTCTCGTCCGTTCTGACACTGGTGGGGCTCATCGGGGCGTTCGTCCTGCTGTCGGTCGCGCCAGCCCGGGCCGGTGAGAACACCTTCGTCGAGGTGACACCGAACAGCGTCCCGGCCGGCAGCCGGGTCACGATCCGCGCGAGCTGCGACAACAACAACAATCGGCAGGCCAACGTGCGCTCCGACGCGTTCGGGCACGTCATGCTCAGGCCGGACAACGGCTTCCTCAAGGGGGAGGTCACCGTTCCGGGCAACAAGGAACCCGGTGACTACCAGGTCGACCTGCGCTGCCAGAACAACCAGACGGCCCAGACGATGCTGACCGTGCTCAACATGGCCTCGCCCAGCAAGGGACCGGCGACCGGAGGCGGCGGCACCGCGGGCGGCCGGGGTACCGGCTCGGTCCTCGTCCTCGGCGGCGTGGCCCTGGTGGCAGCCGTGATCGCGCTCGGCATGGCGGGCGGCCGGCGTCGGCCCGGAGCCGGCGCCTGACCCGGACCTGCCATGACCCGCAGATCCGCGCGTACGCGGCTGGACCGCCCTGCCCGCTCCGCGTGGCTGGACCGTCGTGCCCGCTCCGCGCGGCCGGATCGTCCTGCCCGCGTCCCGGCCGCCGCCGCTCTGCGCGCCTCCGGACGGCTGGTGGCCCGCGTCTCGGGCCGGCTCCGACGGGTCGCCGGGCAGGCGGTGTCCGCCAGCGTGGCCACCACCGACCCGGACGCCCGCCCGCTGCCGCCGCGCCGTCCCGGCGGGCCACCCCTGGCCCGGCGTCGGCTCGGTGACCGGCCCGGGCTGCCGGTCCTGATCATCGCCACGCTGATGGTGCTGATCGTGGCGATGCTCGGCGTCGAACAGGTGACCGGGGTGAGCCTGCTGCCGGAACGGATCAGCGCGGGCCTGCGGCCGCCGCCGAAGAAGTTCCCGGTACTGCCGGCCAGCCGACCGACCGCCCTCGCCATCGACACGATCGACCTGCGGGCCCCGCTGCACGACGTGGGCATCGCCCCGGACGGCACCATCGCCGTGCCCGACGTGGGCCGCGCCCAGGAGGCCGGCTGGTACGACCAGGGCCCCACCCCGGGGCAGTACGGACCGGCGGTGATCGTGGGACACGTGGACACCACCACCGGGCCGGCCGTCTTCCACCGACTACGGGAACTGCGCTCCGGTGACCAGGTCGACATCACCCGCGCCGACGGCCAGGTGGCGGTCTTCGAGGTGGACTCGGTGCAGAAGTTCGACAAGGAACGGCTGCCGGTGGACGAGGTGTACGGCGACTTCAGCCGCCCCAGCCTGCGGCTGATCACCTGCGGCGGCCGGTGGGTGGGTGGTGAGACCGGCTACTCGGACAACCTGGTGGTCTTCGCCTCGCTGGTCAAGGCCCGGGGCGGTTGACCTCCCGCGCCGGCGTCGAGGTACTCGGCGAGCCGGGCCGCCCCGGTGAGCATGGCCCGGCCGCGCTCGGTGAGCCGCACGCGCCACTGGGCGAGCGACGCGGCGAGCGGCTCGGCGCCGCCGGCGTCCCGTACCCGACGCAGCACGTCGGCGATGTGGCTCAGCCGGTATCCGCCCCGGCGCAGCAGGTGGGCGAGTTGGGCGTCCCGGACGTCGTCGGGTGAGTAGACGCGGTGACGGGTGACCCGGTCGCGCTCCGGCCGCAGGATCCCGGCCGACTCCCACTTGCGCAGGGTCGCGGGTCGTACGCCGAGCCGGTGCGCGAGCACGCTGATCGGCACGGCCCGCCGACTCGGCGGCGCGGGTCTTTCGGTGGTGAGCGTGGTGACCGCCGCCTCGACGGCGTCCAGCGTTTCCCGGTCGCGTCGCAGCAGGTCATGGCCGTTGTCGATCGCCCGCAGCGCCGTGTCGACCTCGCCGCGGTTGACGGCGCGCATGATGTCGCCGCTGGCCGCGTGACCGTGGCCCGCGATGAGCGCGAGGTAGGCGCTCAACGCCCGGGCGTGCACCTCGGTGAACCGGCGGTACCCGGTCGCGGCGCGTTCGGCCGGTGGCAGCACGCCGTCGCGTTCGTAGTTGCGGACGGCCTGCGCCGACAGCCCGTGCCGCCGCGCGAGGTCGATCGGTCGGCGTACCCCTGGGTTTGAGGGTTTTGTGGTTGCCACCGCGCTCCGTTGCCCCGAAGTCTCAATCGCTGGTTCAACGATACGGTCGATGCAATGACCACTCTTCTCGACCTGCTCGCCGGCTCGCCGGACCTGCTCGCGCTCGGCGAGCCGACGCATGGTGAGTCCGGCTTCCTCCAGGTCCGCAACGACACCCTTCTGACGCTCGCCGACCATGGCTACCGCTCCGTCGCCCTGGAGAGCGACCGGGCCGCCGGACTGCTCGCCGACGAGTTCGTGCAGGGCGCGGCCGTGCCGCTCGACCGCGCGCTCGCCGAGGGGTTCAGTCACGACTTCGGCAGCGCGCCGGCCAACCGCGACCTGTTGCTGCGCATGCGCGAGTGGAACGCCGGACGCCCCGCCGACCAACGACTGCGGTTCCACGGTTTCGACGCGCCGCTGGAGATCGAGGGGGCACCGAGCCCGCGCCGGCACCTGACGCGGGTGTGCGACTTCCTCGACCTCGACTGGTCGGCCGAGATCGACGAACTGGTCGGGGACGAGGCCCGGTGGAGCGATTCGGCCGCCGTCTGGGAGCCGGGCCGCTCGGTCGGACGCTCGGCGGACGCCCAGCGGCTGCGGGTCCTCGCCGACGACCTGCTGACCGAGCTGTACCTCCAGGCGCACCGGCGGTCCGCGGGCTGGCAGGCGGCACACGTCCACGCCACGTCGGCGGTCGCCCTGCTGCGCTACCACGCCGCGGCCGCGGCCCCGCTGGACAACCAGGACCGGTTCGCGCGCCTGGCCGGCGTCCGGGACGCGCTGATGGCCGAGAACCTGCTCGCGATCCGGGCGGTCGAGGCACACCGTGGACCGACGCTGGTCTTCGCGCACAACACGCACCTCCAGCGGCATCCGAGCACCATGACGATGGGCACGACGACGGTGTCGTGGGCGGGCGCCGGCGCGATCGTCGGGGCGTTGCTGGGCGAGCGGTACGCGGTGGTCGCCGGCAGCCTCGGCGTGAGCCCGGCGCTCGGCATCGGCGCGCCCGCCCCGTCGACGTACGAGGGCCGGCTCCAGCGCAAGGGCGACCTCCCCGGGTACGTCCCGGCGGCCGACATCGCACCGGCCGAGCGCCGTACGCACGACTACCGCTACTTCCCGCTGGACCAGGCCACCATCGACAACGCCGATGCGGTGCTGCACATCCCCAGCGGCGTCGACGCGACAGTGCTCGCCGACCGGATCGCCGCGCTGCCCGACGTCGAGCAGGTGGTGGCGGGCGCGGATAACGGATCACCCGAGGGCGCGTGGGGCGACCGCTTCTTCTACGTCGGCGCGGACCGCCGCCAACCGTTCGCGACCATCGTGGAGCACGACGTGCCGGGCTTCGACGAGGCCGGGCAGCTCGACCGCCCCGGTGTCTTCCGCCTCAACCTGGACCTGGGCCGGGCCGAGTTCGCGAAGGTGTTCGGCTTCGCGCCGAAGGCGTTCGAGGAGCACCGGGACGCCTTCGACTTCGCGCGGCTGGACACGCTCACACCGCATCCGGGCTACGCGCTGTACGGCTTCGCCAGCATCGTGATGCCGGGTCCGCAGCTGCTGCCCGAGGTCGATCGGCTGCTCGCGGTCGCACACGGACGGGCGGTCGACCGCCACGAGCGCGCGACGCGTCGGGCGGCCGACGAGCGGAGCTGAACCCGGGCGGCCGTGCCGCGGACCGGGCTCGCGCAGGTCGTGGGGACCGTCCGGCGCGGGCCCGGGTCAGGCGGCAGCTTCCGGCTCGCGCAGGTCGAGCCAGTCCGCCCAGCGCGGGTCCGGAGCGCGGTGCCCGAGGACCCGCCACGCGGTGCCCTTCGGCGCGGTCGGCAGGGCGTGCAGCCGCCAGCCCAGCTCGGCAGGGGTCTTGTCACCCTTGGTGTGGTTGCACCGTGCGCACGCGGCGACCACGTTCTCCCAGGCGTGCCGGCCACCCCGGCTGCGCGGGAAGACGTGGTCGATGGTCTCGGCCGGCCCCCGGCAGTAGGCGCACCGCCAGCCGTCCCGGGCGAAGATCGCGCGGCGGGACAGCCCGACGTGGGTGCGGTAGGGCACCCGGACGAAGCGGGTCAGCCGCACGACCGACGGCACCGGCAGGGCGTCCCTGGCGCTGTGCAGGATGCCGTCGCCGTCGGCGACACAGACAGCCTTGGCGGAGAGGACGAGGATCGCGGCGCGACGCACGGACACGACGCACAGGGGCTCGTAGGTGGCGTTGAGAACCAGCGCGCCGGAGCCCACCGTGGGTCGTATGTCAGGCATCGCGTCACCCTCCCGGTTCAGCGGCTGCTGCGAACCTGCCGCCGACCGGAGTTGGGCACGAGGGCCCGCACCGTCGACGCCCGTTCGATCACCGACGTCCGTTGCGCCAATAGTCCCTGATCGGACCCCGGATTGCACGCACTAATCCCGGGTCGGATATGAAGCTCTTTCCCGCACCTGTCACGATGGCCGGTTCGCCCCGGTCCGAGCCGGCGCTCGGACGCATCTCACCCGGCTGGTGGGTCGGCGGCGGCCGGTCCGAGGTCTTGCGGTACGAAGGCAGGGTGAGTGCCGCCAGCGTGACGCCCCTTGCCCTGTCCGACGCCGTATCGGTGAACTGCCAGGGCAGCACCTCCTGCGAGTTCCTCTACCGCATGACCAGGTCCGAATGGTTCGCCGAGGGCAGCTACTGGATCCTGCTCAAGCCACTGCGGGTCGTGCTGATCCTGGCGCTGGCGATGGTGGCCCGCTGGGCGCTGCACCGGACGATCGACCGGCTGGTCCGGACGACCACCGACGGCGCGGTGCCGACGATGCTGCGACCGCTGCGCGAGCGGGTGCCCACCTCCGCGGTCGACCCGACCGAGTTCGTGCCGGAGCGGCGACGACAGCGGGCCGAGGCGATCGGTTCGGTGCTGCGCAGCCTGACCACGGCGTTCGTCTTCGGCATCGCGCTGTTGATGATCCTGCGCGAGTTCAGCTTCGACCTGGCGCCGCTGCTGGCCAGCGCCGGCATCGCCGGTGTCGCGTTGGGCTTCGGCGCGCAGAGTCTGGTCAAGGACCTGATCGCCGGGCTCTTCATGCTCATCGAGGACCAGTACGGCGTGGGCGACAACGTCGACCTGGGCGAGGCGACGGGCGTCGTGGAGTCGGTCGGACTCCGGGTCACCACGGTCCGGGACGGACGCGGCGTGCTCTGGTACATCCGCAACGGCGAGATCATCCGGGTGGGCAACAAGAGCCAGGGTTGGGCCCTGGTGGTGGTGGACCTGCCGATCGGCTTCAGCGGTACGGAGGAGGCCAACGCGGTGCTGCGGACGGCCGCCGCGTCGGTGGCGGTGGACCCGGAACTGTCGCCGGAGATCGTGGAGGCGCCGGAGGTGCTGGGAGTCGAGCAGATGACGGTGGACGGCGCCGTGATCCGCACGGTGGTCAAGACGACCGCCGACGGCCAGTTCGCGGTGGGCCGGGAACTGCGTCGCAGGCTGGCGGAGGCGCTGGAGAACTCGGGCATCACCGCGCAGATCGCCGCTGCCCGCATCTATCCCGGTGTCCCGAGCCGGCCCCTGCCCGACGGCGAGACCGGTCAGGGTGGAGCCACCTGACCTGGCACCCTGGCCGGCAAGACACGGGTCGCGGTCCGCGCGGCCCCTGGAGTATCGTCCGTTCGTTCGGTCGGGGATGCGACGAACGATCCGTTCGCCCTAGCCAGTTGTCCGACGATCGGGCAGAATTCCGAAGCACGCGTTCCAGCTGGAGCGCGGTCACATCCTCGCTGATCCGCAGATCTGACGAGCGTTCCCGGCCCGGCGGCCACAAGCAGCCGCACCCGGGGCCGATGGAGGCGACGGTGCCCGACGAGCGACCTTCCACGGAAGGTCCGGCCACTTTTCGCGAAGTACTTGCCCAACGTGAGTTTCGGGCTGTCTTCACGGCCGGGTCCTTGTCCTGGGTCGGTGACTACGTCGCCAAGGCCGCCGTGACGCTCCTCGTCTACCAGCAGACCAGGTCCGTCGCGCTCTCCGCTGCCGCGTTCGCGGTCAGCTACCTGCCGTGGCTGCTCGGTGGTCCGCTGCTCGCCACGCTTGCCGAGCGGTACCCGTTCCGGCGGGTGATGGTGGCGTGTGACGTCATCCGGATGGCGCTGATGGTGCTCATCGCCCTCCCGGGGCTGCCGATCCCGGTGGTGCTGGTGCTCCTCTTCACCACCACGCTTGCCAACCCGCCGAGCCAGGCGGCGAAGTCCGCGCTGATGCCGCAGATCCTCACCGGAGACCGGCTGGTGGTCGGCCTGTCGTTGAACAGCAGTATCGCGCAGGCCGCGCAGGTCCTCGGCTACCTGTTCGGTGCCGCCGTCGCCTCGATCGACCCGACCGTCGCGCTGCTGTTCAACGCCGCGACCTTCGGCTTCTCGGCGCTGCTGCTGCGCTTCGGCGTCCGGGATCACGCGGTCGCGATGACCACCGCCCACCGCAGCCACCTGCTGCGGGAGACCGCCCAGGGCTTCGGCGTCGTCTTCCGTACGCCGGTGCTGCGGGCCATCGCGGTGCTGGTGTTCAGCGCGATGCTCTTCTCGATCGTCCCGGAGGGGCTGGCCGCCGCCTGGGCCAACGAGGGTGCCCAGAGCCACATGGCCGCCGGTACGGCACAGGCGGTGATCATGATGGCCAGTCCGGTGGGCTTCATCCTCGGCGGACTGCTGGTGAGCCGGCTCTGCGGCCCGGCCCGCCGGCTGTCCCTGATGCGACCGCTCGCGGTGTGCGCCCCGCTGGTGCTGGTGCCGGCGGTGCTCGATCCGCCCCCAGCGGTGGTGGCGTTCCTGGCCGCCCTGTGCGGGTTCGCGGTCGCCGGCATGCTCCCGATGGCCAACGGGCTGTTCGTCCAGGCATTGCCGAACGGGTTCCGGGCTCGTGGGTTCGGCGTGATGGCCACCGGGGTGCAGGTCATCCAGGGGCTCGCGGTGCTGATCACCGGACTGCTCGCCGAACGGTTTCCCCTGCCGCTGGTGGTCGGCCTCTGGAGCGCGGCCGGAGTGCTGCTGATGACTGTCGCCGCCCTGCGTTGGCCGGACAAGCAGACGGTGGACGCGGCGGTAGCGGCCGCCTCGGCGGCCAACCTCGCGCCGACCCGTGTGGCGGGCGGCATCGCCGTCAGCGACAAGGGCGCCGAGCCGCGACCCGCCGAGGGCCGCCGCCGGCACGCGGTGACCTGATCCGCGGCGTGAGCCGGCGCACGGCCTCCGAGTCGGGTCGACGGCCGACGCGCCTGGCAGGATGGAACGGTGAACCCCGCAGGTGAATCCGGCCGTGCCGATGCGTCGATGACCCTCTTCGAAGCGGTCGGCGGCGAACCCACCTTCCGCAGGCTGGTGGACGAGTTCTACGTCGGCGTCGCCAGCGATCCACTGTTGCGACCGATGTATCCGGAGGAAGACCTGGGACCGGCGGCCGACCGGTTGACCCTGTTCCTCATGCAGTACTGGGGTGGGCCCAACACGTACTCCGCGCAGCGCGGGCACCCGCGGCTGCGGATGCGGCACGCCCCGTTCCGGATCGGCGGGGCCGAGCGCGACGCCTGGCTGCGGCACATGCGCCAGGCGGTGGACCGGCTCGACCTGGAACCGCAGCTCGCCGTCGCCCTCTGGGACTACCTGGAGCGGGCCGCGTACTTCATGGTCAACGCCATGGAGGACCCGGCCGAGCGCGCCTGACCGCGCGCGCCCGACGCTCCGGCCGTGGGCTGCCTCAGAGCAGCGCGCCCTCGTCGTGCAGCCAGTCCACGAAGCTGGTGGCCACCGCCGCGCCGCAGTCGAGCATCTCGACCAACAGGGCGTCGTGGGTGCCGGCGCCCAGGGGCACCTGCAACTCGGCGTAGATCGGCAGCTGCCCACGTTCGGTCGGGTCGCCGATGTACGCCTTGCAGAAGCGGCGGGTGTGGTTCCACTCGTTGACCACCCGGTAGGCCCGGTCGGCCCAGTCCGGCGGGACGGTGGCGTGCGGGCGGGCCCGCATCACCAGGATCTCGTCCTCCGGGCCCTCGAGGGTCACCAGCACGGCGTGCCGCTCCCACATGGCCAGCAGGTTGCCGTCGCCGTCGGCCAGGTAACGCACGTCGAGCAGGTCGAGTGCGTCACAGACCCGGCGCAGGCTCACCGGCTCGATGGTGGCCGCCATCTCGGTCAATGCAGGTCTGTCGCTGCCCGGGCAGTCGTCTCCCGGCTGGCGAGGACTCGGCGGCCCGACCCGGACCGCGCTCTCCACTGTGATCCCGCTTCGGGTTTCCGGATCACCGCTGTCGGCGGGACCGGGGCGCCATGACCACCACGGCATCGCTCGTCGCACCTCACTCCCCAGCGGATCCAGCCGCCTACGGTGCGTTGGATCCGAGGATGGACGGTACCCGGACAGCCGGGTTGAAGCACCCCCCCAACAGGCCCACCGGCCCGGAAGAATGAATGAGGGTCATCCGTTCGGACGAGTAGTGAGGGGAGTCACGGCGAGGTCCGTGGCCTTCTGCAACCAGGCCGCTCCATATGGTCCCACCAGGCCCACCCAGCGACCGGCGACACGTACCCGCACTCCCGCATGCCCAGAGGGGCCGGCTGGGTCGTCGACGGCGCCGAGGAAGCCCATCCGGACCAGACCCTGCACCAGCCGCTGCGGCACCTCGACCGCCGGGCCCGGCGGATCGTCCGGTGTGACGACCACGGCCACGTGGTCGAGAAGCGCGTCGCGCAGGGCCCGCTGACCCACCGCGCGGCCCGCCACCCCCTGGGCGCTCGCCGTGCGCAGGGTGCCGGCCGCCGCGTCGGCGATCCGGCGCACCTCGATGCTGGGCAGCACCTCGACGGGCTCGCTGCGCGACGGCGGCAGCGGCCAACGCCACTGCGCGTCCCGGCGCTCCGGCAGCGCCGTACCGCCGCGTCCCAGCTCGGCCAGCAGGTCGGCCGCGCCCACGGTGACGTCTCCGGCGGCGTCGCCGGCCACCGTCGAGGCGACCAGCACCTGCCACGGCAGCCGGGCCCACAGGACGACCCGGCCGGGGGCGCCGGACGGCCGCAGCCGTACCGGCGCCCCCGCGTCCAGCCGCACCAACCGGGCCAGGAAGGCACCCGCGTCGGCCACGCCGGTCAGACCGTGGCCGGACGGCGACGCCGCCACCCGGTCCGCGCCCGGCCGCGTCACGCCCCACCACCCTCCGGCGCGTACGTGAGCAGGAAGTCCCGCTCCTCGACGGTGATCCGCCGGGGCACCTGACGGGTCAGGTCGAACGGCACCAGCACCGAGCGGGCGCGACTGGCCAGCACGTCACAGTCGTACAGCTCGTAGGCGACGGTGAACCGGGACGCCTTGATCTCCTCCACCCACAGCTCGATGCGGACCGTGGGAGCGGCCTCCGCGGTGGCCCGGCCCAGCGCGTAGTCGACCGGGCGCAGGTAGTCGACCTCGTGTCGGCGGATCACCACCCCGTCGGCGAACGAGCCGACTCCCCAGGCCCGGCCGCCGGCGAACATCAACGCCACCCGCGCCTCCTCGTACAGCGTGAGGAAGCGCGAGTTGTTGACGTGGCCGTACGCGTCCAGGTCGGACCAGCGCAGCGTGCAGTGGTAGATGAAGCGGTCAGTCACGGGTCAGCTTGCGGTAGGTCACCCGGTGCGGTCGGGCGGCCTCCGCGCCGAGGCGGTCGATCTTGTTCTTCTCGTACGCCTCGAAGTTGCCCTCGAACCAGAACCACCTGGACGGGTCCTGGTCGTCGCCCTCCCAGGCCAGGATGTGCGTGGCGACCCGGTCCAGGAACATCCGGTCGTGGGAGATCACCACGGCGCAGCCGGGGAACTCCAGCAGCGCGTTCTCCAGGCTGGACAGGGTCTCGACGTCCAGGTCGTTCGTCGGCTCGTCGAGCAGGATGACGTTGCCGCCGATCTTCAGGGTCAGCGCCAGGTTGAGCCGGTTGCGCTCGCCGCCGGAGAGCACCTTGGTCGGCTTCTGCTGGTCCGGGCCCTTGAAGCCGAACGCGGCGATGTACGCCCGCGACGGCATCTCGACCTTGCCCACCATCAGGTAGTCCAGCCCGTCGGAGACGACCTCCCAGACGGTCTTGTCACCGTTGAGGCCCTCGCGGTTCTGGTCGACGTACGACAGCGAGACCGTCTCGCCGACCCGGACCGACCCACTGGTCGGCTCCTCCAGCCCGACGATGGTCTTGAACAGCGTGGTCTTGCCGACGCCGTTGGGGCCGATGATGCCGACGATGCCGTTGCGCGGCAGCGAGAACGACAGGTCGTCGATGAGCACCCGGTCGCCGAAGCCCTTGGTGAGGTGGTTGGCCTCGATCACCGTGCTGCCCAGGCGGGGGCCCGGCGGGATCTGGATCTCCTCGAAGTCCAGCTTGCGGGTCTTCTCCGCCTCGGTGGCCATCTCATCGTACCGGTCGAGGCGTGCCTTCGACTTGGTCTGCCGGGCCTTGGCGTTGGAGCGGACCCACTCCAGTTCCTCGGTGAGGCGCTTCTTCATCTTGGCGTCGCGGCGGCCCTCGACGGCCAGCCGGGCGGCCTTCTTCTCCAGGTAGGTGGAGTAGTTGCCCTCGTACGGGTACGTCCGGCCACGGTCCAGCTCGAGGATCCAGTTGGCCACGTTGTCGAGGAAGTACCGGTCGTGGGTGATCGCCATGACGGTGCCGGCGTACTTGGCCAGGTGCTGCTCCAGCCAGGAGACGCTCTCCGCGTCCAGGTGGTTGGTGGGCTCGTCGAGCAGCAGCAGGTCGGGCGCCTCCAGGAGCAGCTTGCAGAGCGCGACCCGGCGACGCTCACCACCGGAGAGCTGGGTCACGTCGGCGTCCGGCGGCGGGCAGCGCAGCGCGTCCATGGCCAGTTCGAGCTTGGAGTCGACGTCCCAGGCGTCGAGGTGGTCGAGCTCCTCCTGGAGCTTGCCCATCTCCTCCATCAGCTCGTCGGAGTAGTCGGTGGCCATCTGCTCGGCGATCTTGTTGAACCGCTCCAGCTTGGCCTTGGTCTCGGCGACCGCCTCCTCGACGTTGCCGAGCACGGTCTTGGCCTCGTTGAGCGGGGGCTCCTGGGCGAGCATGCCGACGGTGTAGCCGGGCATGAGCCGGGCCTCGCCGTTGCTCGGCTTGTCCAGCCCTGCCATGATCTTGAGAAGGCTGGACTTACCGGCGCCGTTCGGGCCGAGCACACCGATCTTGGCCCCCGGCAGGAAGCTCAACGTGACGTTGTCGAGCACGACCTTGTCGCCGTGCGCCTTGCGCGCCTTTTCCAGAACGTAGATGTACTGGGCCACGGTGCGGGCTACCTCCGTCGGTTTGCTGTCGCCTGAGTGGGCGGCGCGGCGCGGGCTGAGACCTCCGCCCGCCGCCGCCGGCCGGGAGCCGGCCACGCGCACGCCATCGTCAATCCTGACAGGTACGGCGCGCTTCGCCCACATCACCCCGCCCGAGGAGTACGCGGCGAGCCGCCCGCCCCTCGACCGTCGGGCTGTCGACAAGATCACCCTGAGGATTCGCCGACTGCGGGGCGGGTAGGAGACTCCGGCACGGGGGCCCAGACACCGCAGCTACGCTCAGTACGCTCATCGCGGTGGACCCGTCAGTACCCGGAGGTGCCCGATCGTGACCGTCCGTAGCTCCTTTGTCGTAGTGGCGAACCGTCTGCCGGTCGACGAGGTGAGCACACCCGAGGGACGGCAGTGGCGACGCAGCCCCGGCGGGCTCGTCACCGCGCTGCATCCCGTACTCGCCGAGCACCAGGGCACCTGGGTCGGCTGGGCCGGTGGCACCGGCGCGGCGCCCGAGCCGTTCGACCTGGAGGGCATCCGGCTGCACCCGGTCCCGCTGAGCGCCGAGGAGTTGGAGCGCTACTACGAGGGCCAGTCCAACGCGACGATCTGGCCCCTCTACCACGACGCGGTGGAGACACCTGCGTACAAGCGTCGCTGGCGTGAGGCGTACCGCCTGGTGAATGCCCGGTTCGCGGAGGCCGCGGCCGACGTGGCGGCCGAGGGCGCGACGGTCTGGGTACAGGACTACCAGCTCCAGTTGGTACCGGCGATGCTCCGCGAGCTGCGCCCGGACCTGCGGATCGGGTTCTTCCTGCACATCCCGTTCCCGCCGATCGAGCTGTTCATGCAGATGCCGTTCCGCACCGAGTTGCTGCGCGGCCTGCTCGGCGCGGACCTGGTGGGCTTCCAGCAGCGGCTGGCCGCGCAGAACTTCGTCCGGCTGGCCCGGCACCTGCTCGGGCTCCGCTACGAGGGTCAGATGATCCAGGTCGACGGTCGGCAGGTGAAGGCGGGTGCCTTCCCCATCTCCATCGACACGCAGGAGATGGAGCGGATGGCCGCCGACCCGGCGATCCAGGCCCGGGCCAAGCAGATTCGCGCCGAACTGGGCGACCCGAAGACGATCATCCTGGGCGTGGACCGGCTCGACTACACCAAGGGCATCGAATTGCGCCTGAAGGCGTTCCGCGAGTTGCTCGCTGACGGAAAGTTGACAGTTCCGGACGCCGTTATGGTGCAGGTCGCCACGCCGAGCCGCGAGCGCGTCGAGCACTACCAGGCACTTCGCGTCAAGGTCGAGCGCGAGGTTGGTCGGATTAATGGCGAATTCGGCCGAGTCGGCGTGCCTGCCGTGCATTATCTCCATCAGTCGTACAGTCGCAGTGAACTGGCCGCGATGTACGTTGCTGCGGACGTGATGATGGTGACCCCGCTGCGAGACGGCATGAATCTCGTGGCAAAGGAGTACGTCGCATCCCGCGCCGACCAGGGCGGTGCGCTCGTGCTGAGTGAGTTCGCTGGTGCCGCAACGGAGCTGCGCCAGGCATTCCTGTGTAACCCGCACGACCCGGACGCGGTCAAGGACGCCCTGCTCCGGGCCGTGCACGTGGAAAAAAGCGAGGCGCGCCGCCGGATGCGGACAATGCAACGTCACCTGCGTACCCACGACGTGGGGCACTGGGCCAAGTCTTTCCTCTCCGAACTGGGAGTTTCCGAGGCGGAGGCCGCGTGAACACGTCCGTCAACGACGGAACGGCGATCGCCACCGGAGTCATGGACCCGGAGCTGCGATCCGCCATCGGCCGGATCGCCCGGGTGCCACAGCTCCTGATCGCCTGCGACTACGACGGCACACTCGCGCCGATCGTGGAGGACCCCAGCACCGCCGTACCGCTGCCCGAGTCGGTGGCCGCGATCCGCGCGCTCGCCGCGCTGCCGCAGACGAGCGTGGCCGTGGTCTCCGGTCGCGCTCTGCGGGACCTGGCCGCGCTCTCGCGGCTGCCCAGCGAGGTACACCTCGTCGGCAGCCACGGCTCCGAGTTCGACATCGGCTTCGTCGAGCGCCTCTCCCCCGAGCTGGTCGCCGTACGCACCCAGGTGCGCAACGCGCTGCGCGAGATCGCCGCCGAGCACCCGGGTATCCGGCTCGAACGCAAGCCGGCCAGCGTCGCGGTACACACCCGGGGCGTCGATCCACAGGTCGCCGCCGCGGCCATCGAGGCCGTCCGTAACGGCCCGGCCAGCTTCGACGGCGTCACGGTGACCCAGGGCAAGGAGGTCATCGAGCTGTCCGTGGTGGCCACCCACAAGGGCACGGCCGTCGACCAGCTACGGACCCAGCTCTCGGCCAGCGCGGTGCTCTTCATCGGCGACGACGTCACCGACGAGAACGCCTTCGGCAACCTGCACGGACCGGACCTCGGCATCAAGATCGGCCCCGGTGAGACCAGGGCCAGCTTCCGGGTGGCCGAGCCCATCGAGGCCGCCCGCGCGCTGGGGCTGCTCCTGGAGACCCGCCGGCACTGGCTGTTCGGCGAGCGGGCGGTGCCCATCGAGCGGCACTCCATGCTGGCCAACGGTCGTACCGTCGCGCTTCTCACTCCCGACGCGAAGGTCAGCTGGCTCTGCCACCCCAAGCCGGACTCGGCGGCGATCTTCGCCGATCTGGTCGGCGGCAGCCCGGCCGGGCACTTCAGCATCACCCCGGAGCGTGGGGGCATTCCGCTGGGCCAGCGCTACCGCTCCGGCACCATGACCGTCGAGACCCGGTGGTCCGGGCTCACCGTCACCGACTGGCTGGACAAGCCGGCGCGCGAGACGACGCCGGACGGCCCGGCGGTGGTGACCGGCGACTCGACCCTGGTCCGGGTACTCAGCGGCAACGGGCGGGTCCGGGTGGAGTTCGCTCCGCGCCCCGAGTTCGGCCAGGTGGCCGTGCAGTTGCAGCCGGTCGGCGACGGCCTGCTGGTGCTCGGCTCCAACGAACCGGTCGCTCTCTACTCCCCCGGGGTGGAGTGGCAGGTCAACAACGACGGTGGGTACGAGACCGCCAAGGCGGTCGTCGACCTCTCCGCCGCGGGTGGGCAGGTCGTGCTGGAGCTGCGCTTCGGTACGCACAGCCTGGAGCACCACCGGGTGCCGATCCACGAGCGGCAGGCCGCGGCCGAGCAGCCGTGGAAGGACTGGGTGGCCTCGCTGCGGCTGCCGTCCACCTCCCGTGAGCTGGTCGCGCGCAGCGCCCTCACCCTGCGCGGGCTCTGCCACGAGACCACCGGCTCGATCCTCGCCGCGGCCACCACCTCCCTCCCGGAGGAGCTGGGCGGCGTCCGCAACTGGGACTACCGCTACTGCTGGCTGCGCGACGCGGCGCTGACCGCCCGCTCGCTCGTCGACCTCGGTTCCATCGAGGAGGCCGAGGCGTTCCTTCGCTGGGTGGACGGCTGCATCGAGCGCACCGGCGGCCACCCGGAGCGGCTGCACCCGCTCTACACCATCGACGGGTACGAGCTGGGCGCCGAGGCGGTCATCGACACGCTGCCCGGGTACGCCGGCTCCCGGCCGGTCCGGGTCGGCAACCTGGCCAACCACCAGCTCCAGCTCGACGTGTTCGGCCCCATCGCGGATCTGATCGCGGCGGTCGCCGACGCGCGCGGCTCGGTCCGCGACGACGAGTGGCGGGTCCTGGAGAACATGGTCGAGGCGGTCCGCCGCCGTTGGCACGAGCCCGACCACGGCATCTGGGAGGCACGGCTGCCACCCCGGCACCACGTCTTCTCCAAGGTGATGTGCTGGATGACCGTCGACCGGGCGCTGCACGTGGTGCGTCAGCACGGTGGCGAGGACCGGCCCGAGTGGAAGGACCTGCGCGACCGCATCGGCGCCAACGTGCTGGAGCACGGCTGGCACGACGACGTCGAGGCGTACAGCGTCGCGTACGGGGACGAGGACATGGACGCCTCGTCGCTCTGGATCGGCCTCTCCGGCCTGCTCCCGGGTGACGACCCGCGCTTCCTGTCCACGGTCCTGAAGATCGAGGCGGACCTGCGCAGCGGCCCGGTCGTCTACCGGTACCACTGGGACGACGGCCTGCCGGGCCGCGAGGGCGGTTTCCACATCTGCACGGCGTGGCTGATCGAGGCGTACCTGCGCACCGGTCGCCGCACGGACGCCGAGGAGCTGTTCGCGCAGATGGTGCTGACCGCCGGCCCGACCGGGCTGCTCCCGGAGCAGTACGACCCGCTGGCCGAGCGCGGCCTGGGCAACCACCCGCAGGCGTACAGCCACCTCGGTCTGATCCGCTGTGCCCTGCTGCTGGACAACATGCTCAAGCAGTAGATCGACTCGCACGACGATCGGGGCCGGAGGCGCGTACGCCTCCGGCCCCGACTTCGTCTGGTTGTCCGGCCTCAGGTCGCTGAGCGTGACGCCGGCCGGGTGGCAGGGGTGTGGTGGTGGTCCTTTGCTCTGCTTCAACCCAGGAAACATGCGCCGTCCGATATCCGGACACCGGGTGTTGCCTGGGTTGAAGCAGAGCAAAGGACGGACACGCAGTCATCGGGCCCCGGACCGATGAGGGGAATTGTCGGCAATCCGGCCCAGCGCAGCGCGCACCGCAGCGCCACCGCAGCCAGGCTGTCGTCACCCGTCGAGCGCGCCCACCACGTCACCCAGCACGACCACGGCTGGCGGGCGCAGGTCGGCGGCGAGCACCTCCGCGGCCACCGCGTCGAGCGTGGACCGCAGCGTCCGTTGGGCGCCCGTGGTGCCCTCCTGAACGACTGCGGCCGGCGTCTGCGGCGGTCGACCGTGCGCGATCAGGGTGGCCGTGATGGCAGCGAGGTTCTTGAGCCCCATCAGGATCACCAGCGTGCCACGCAGGCCCGCCAGGGCGTCCCAGCGCACCAGCGAGGCCGGCGAGTCGGGCGCCACGTGCCCCGAAACCACGGTGAACTCGTGCGCCACCCCCCGGTGCGTCACCGGGATGCCGGCCGCCGCGGGCGCGGCGATCGAGCTGGTCACCCCGGGCACGACGGTCACCGGCACACCGGCTGCCGCGCACGCCAGCAACTCCTCGCCACCCCGCCCGAAGACATACGGGTCGCCGCCCTTGAGCCGCACGACGCGGGCACCGGCCAGCGCTCGGTCGACAAGGATCTGGTTGATCTCCTCCTGAGCCCGGGACGGGCCGTAGGGGATCTTCGAGGCGTCCACCAGCTCGACGTCGGGGCGCAGCTCGTCCAGGAGCAGACCGGGTACCAGCCGGTCGGCGACCACCACGTCCGCCTCGGTGAGCAGTCGCCAACCTCGCACGGTGATCAGCTCCGGGTCGCCCGGTCCTGCCCCGACGAGAGCCACCCGCCCGCCGGTCGCCCCGGTGTCGGGGTGCGCCTCGGTCGGCCCGGCGTCGCGCACGGCGAGCAGGTCGCGGATGGCGTCGCGGACGGTCATCGCCCGGCGGGGGTCGCCGCCGCCCAGCACCGCCACGGTGACCGGGCCCTGCCGGGTCACCGCCGGCGTCCAGGCCGTGGCAGCGGTCCGGTCGTCGGCCCGGACGCAGAAGATCCGCCGTTCGGCGGCGACGGCGCTCACCGACGCCGCCGCGATCGGGTCGTCGATCGCCACCTGGACCAGCCACGCCCCGTCCATGTCCTCGGGCAGGAACCGACGCGCCACCCACCGCAGCCGACCCGCGTCGACCCGGGCCTGCAACGCCGGGGTCAGCTCCGGTGCCACCAGCAGGACGTCCGCGCCGGCGTCCAGCAGCGCCGGCACCCGCCGGGTGGCGACCGCGCCGCCGCCCACCACGACCACGCGCCGTCCGTCGAGCCGCAGACCGAGGGGGTACGGGCTGGCGCTCACCCTGCACCACCGGACCGTTCGCCAGGCGCGGTCACTTCTCGGCCACGCCTGCGGAGTCGAAGGTGGCCACCTCGTGCAGCACCCGGACGGCGCCGGTGACCACGGGCAGCGCCAGCAGGGCGCCGGTGCCCTCGCCGAGGCGCAATCCCAGGTCGATCAGCGGGTCGAGGCCGAGGTGTCGCAGCGCCACCGTCGCGCCGGGCTCGGCCGAGCGGTGCCCGGCGATCATGGCCGCGACCGCGTCCGGCGCGAAAGCGGCAGCGGCGAGCGCGGCGGACACGGCGATCACGCCGTCCAGCAGAACCGGCGTACGGCGGGCGGCGGCACCGAGGATCAGTCCGGCCAACGCGGCGTGCTCCAGGCCGCCGACGGCGGCGAGGACACCCAGCGGGTCGGCCGGGTCGGGCGTGTGCCGGGCGAGCGCGGCCCGCACCACGGCCACCTTGTGGGCGTACGTCGCATCGTCCACCCCGGTGCCCCGGCCGGTGCTGTCGAGCGGGTCGACGCCGGTGAACGCGGCGATCAGCGCCGCCGCCGGAGTGGTGTTGCCGATGCCCATGTCCCCGGTGAGCAGGATGCCGGCCCCGGCGTCGATCAGCTCGTCGGCGATCCGGATGCCGGTCTGCACCGCCGCCAGCGCCTCGTCCCGGGTGAGCGCGGCGGTCACCGCGAGGTCCCGGGTGCCCCGGCGCACGGAGGCGTTGACCAGCCGGGGCGCGGACGGGTCGCTCGGGGCGGCGGGCTCGGAGACGGGCAGCGGGTGGGCCACCCCGACGTCGACGACGGTGACCGACGCGCCGGCCTGCCGGGCGAACGCGTTGACGACCGCGCCGCCGGCCAAAAAGTTGCCGATCATCTGCGCGGTGACCTCCTGCGGCCACGGGGTGACCCGCTGGGCGTGCACACCGTGGTCGCCCGCGAAGATCGCCACGGCGGCGGGCTCGGGCACCGGCGGCGGGCAGACCCCGGCCAGCCCGGCGAGGCGTACCGACAGGTCCTCCAGCAGGCCCAGCGAGCCGGCCGGCTTGGTCAGTCGGCCGTGCAGCTCGCGGGCAGCGGCCATCGCCGCCTCGTCCGGTGGCCGGATCGCGGACGTCGTGGTCTCCAGCATCATGCCTCCATGATCTCGCGTAGCACCGCGATGAACGCATCGGTGGTGTTTCGGTCGCGTACCGCCACCCGCAGCCAGTCCGGGCCGAGCCCGGGGAAGGTGTCGCCCCGGCGGACGGCCCAGCCCCGGTCACGCAGGGCCTGCCGCACCCGGGTCGCATCGGGCAGACACAGCAGGACGAATGCGCTGGCGGGACGGCCCGCGACGCGTACACCGGGCAGTTCGGCGAGGCGGGCGACCAGGTGGTCGCGGTCGGCGGCGAGTTCGGCGGCGATCGCGCGTTCGGCCTCGACCGCGACGGGGGTGGCGCAGGCCGCGGCGGCGGCCAGCGCGGGCGTGGAGACCGCCCAGAGCGGTTGGACGGCGGCCAGGCGGGACAGCAGGGCCTCAGCACCGAGCAGGTAGCCGATCCGCAGCCCGGCCAGGCCCCAGGTCTTGGTGAGGCTGCGCAGGACGAGCAGGCCGGGCAGATCCCGCCGTTCGGCGAGCGACTCGGGTTCGCCGGTGTACGCGCCGCCGGTGGTGTCGGCGAACGCCTCGTCGACCACCAGCACCCGGCCGGGACGGGCGAGCGCGGCGATGGTCCGGGCGGGGTGCAGCACCGACGTGGGGTTCGTCGGGTTGCCGATCATCACGAGGTCCGCGTCGGCGGGCACCAGGGACCCGTCGAGGCGGAAGCCGTCGGCCGGGTCGAGCCGCACCCGCTCGACCGTGTGCCCGGCGGCCCGCAACGCCGCCTCCGGCTCGGTGAACTGCGGGTGCACCACCACGGGCCGGTGGATGCCGCGCAGCGCCTGGGCGATGAGCACGAATCCCTCGGCGGCGCCGGCGGTGAGCAGTACCTCGTCCGGGGGACGCCGGTGCCGGGCGGCGACGGCGGCGCGGGCCCGCGTCGGGTCCGGATAGCGGGCCAGGTCGGTGAGCGTGGCGGCGATCGGGTCGGCCAGCCAGGCCGGCAGCGGTGCCCGGCGAACGTTGACGGCGAGGTCGACCAACCCCGTGCCGACCTCGGCGTCGCCGTGGTGTGCCAGGTCCGGCTCCGCCCTGGCGTACGACGGCACCCCGCACGGCTGATCACGCATGTCCGCGATCCTGCCGGGAAGGTGGCCGGCGGGACAGTCGATGTCGGCGTAAGCCATGTCACCACCTCGCGGGTTTATGAGTTCTTCTCATGTACGAATCGGAAATGTCATAACTTGGCGACGTGAGCAACCGACCCCTTGCTGCCGCTGGTCGACTCGTCCCTCTTCTCCGCGCCGGGCTCATCGCCGGCATCGTGATCGCCGCCGCCGCGTACCCGCTGGTCGCCTTCACCGGGCTCGGCGCGAAGGCGACCGCCCACGCCACGGAGCAGAAGACCAGGCTGCTGACCAAAGCCCTGCCCGCCGAGACCTCCTACCTGTACGCCCCGGACGGCAAGACCGTGCTGACCATGTTCTACGAGGAGTACCGGCAGTACACGAAGCTGTCGGACATGTCGCCGAACATCCAGCAGGCGATCGTCGCCGCCGAGGACAACCGCTTCTACCAGCACCACGGCGTCGACCCGAAGGGCGTGGCCCGCGCCTTCGTGTCCAACGCCCGCTCTGGCGGCTCCCAGGGTGCCTCGACGTTGACCATGCAGTACGTCCGGATGGCCCTGCGGGACAGCGCCACCACCCCCAAGGAGGTCCAGGAGGCCACCCAGCAGACCAGCCTGCGCAAGGTCAAGGAGATGCGCATGGCGCTGGACCTGGAGAAGGAGATGAGCAAGGAAGACATCATGGAGCGCTACCTGAACTCGGCGTACTTCGGTCACCGGGCGTACGGCATCTACGCCGCCAGCGAGATCTTCTTCTCCAAGACCCCGAAGGACCTCACCCCGGTCGAGGCGGCCACCCTCGCCGGGCTGGTCAAGTCCCCCTCCGAGTACGACCCGGCCGACACCGACCAGAAGGACGCCACCGGGCGGCGCAACTACGTGCTGGACCGGATGAGTCAGCTCGGCTATCTCTCCCCCGACTCGGCCGCCGCCGCCAAGACCGAGCCGATCCGGCTGAAGCTCACCACCCCGCCGAGCGACTGCGCCTCGCTCATCGAGAAGTACCGGAGCTGGGGCTTCGCCTGCGACTACCTGAAGAACTGGTGGAGTTCGCAGCCCGCGTTCGGGGCCAACCGGCTGGAGCGGATGGACAAGCTGCGTCGGGGCGGCTACCGGATCGTGCTCAGCCTCGACCCCAAGGTCCAGGAGGCGGCGGAGAAGAACGTCGGCGCCAAGGAGGGCACCGGCAGCCCATTCGCCAACGGGATCGTGGTCTCCGAGCCGGGAACCGGGCGCGTGAAGGCGATGGCGGTGAACCGGAACTACTCCCTGGACCTGGCCGACAACCCACCCAGCTCCAACCCGGAGGCCGGGCCGAAGGTGAAGGCCAACTATCCGAACACGGTGGCGCCGCTGCTCGGCGGCGGCGACCTGCCGGGCTACCAGGCCGGATCGACGTTCAAGATGTTCCCGATGCTGGCCGCCCTGGACTCCGGGATGACGCTGTCCACCTCGTTCAACGCCCCGTACCGCTACAAGTCGTCCGTCTACGACGGCTGGGCGCCCTCCAACGCCAGCGGCGCGATGACCGGCCAGCAGACCATGTGGTCCGGCTTCGGCAAGTCCGTCAACACGTACTTCGTGTGGCTGGAGGAGAGGGTGGGCGCGGAACGGGCGGTCCGGCTCGCCGAGCAGCTCGGCCTGCGCTGGCGCACCGACGTCGACCGGGAGCAGGCGTCGCCCGGCAAGGCCAACAAGTGGGGCGCGTTCACGCTCGGCGTCTCCGACGCGACCCCGCTGGAGATGGCGAACGCCTACGCGGCCATCGCGGCCGACGGCCGCTACTGCGAGGCCATCCCCGTGCAGGCGATCATGAACCGGGACGGCACCCCGGCCACGTACGCCACCCCCGGCGGCATCCAGCGCGAGGTGGCGAAGCCACGCTGCCGCCAGGTGGTCAGCGCCGACGCCGCCCGCGCGGCGACCGACGCCGCCCGCTGCCCGACCGGGGACACCCCGGCACGCGGGGGCTGCGGCGGCTGGTCGACCGCCGACAGCGTCCGGGGTACGGTCGGCCGCCCGGTCGCCGGCAAGACGGGCACCACCGACAGCACCCGGTCGGCATGGTTCGTCGGGTACACACCGGAACTGGCCGCGGCGAGCTTCATCTCCGACCCGGACAATCCGTTCAACGCGGTCGGCGACGGGCAGTCCCAGATCCCCATCGCGGCGGTGGCGCAGACACTGCGCGACGGCCTGAAGGGCACGCCGACCCGCCAGTTCACGCCACCGTCGGACGCCATCGTCGGGTGACGGCGGAGCCGACGGACCGCCACCTGACCGATCACGCGGGCACCACCGGCGGTGACACCGCCTCGGCTGCCGGCTCACTCACGGCCGCGGCCACCACCCGGGCGGCCGTCGCCGGATGCCCGGCCCAGTGCAGGGCGAGCTGCGAGGCGTGCACGTTGCGCCAGACGAAGCCCTCCGGGGTGCCGCCGTCCCAGCTCCACGCCGGCCGCTGACCGGCGCGCGGGGTGAGCACCGCCCGGTGCTCCTTGTGCCCGACGATCACCGTGCCGTCCGCGGCGACCACGCTGTCGGTCTGGGCGGTCGCCTCCCGGTAGCCCACCACGAGACCGTCGCGGCTCGCCCCGACCGCGTCCAACACACCGCACATCGGCAGCCCGTCCAGCTCCCGGGCTAGCCAGAGCAGGCCGGCACCCTCCGCGACCACGGGCCGGCCGGTACGGGCCAGTTCGGCCACCGCGATGCAGAGCCGGCGGTTGGCCGACAGCTGCTCGGCGTACGTCTCCGGCAGCGCACCGCCGACGACCAGCGCGCGGGTGCCGACGGGCAGCGCCTCGTCGCGCAGCGGATCGACAGTGACCACCTCGGCGCCGGCCGCCGACAGCAACTCCGCGGTCTCCGGGTGGCTGAAGCTGCCACCCGGCCCGCCCGCCACCGCGACCAGCGGACGCTGAGCCGGCACGACCAGCTCGCCGAGCACGTCCCGTGCGGACCAGGCCGCCGCCGGCAGGGGCGGAGCGGAACGGGCCAGCCCGAGCAGGCGTTCCAGGTCGACGGTGGCGGCGACGGCCTCGCCGAGGCGGCGCACGGCACGGACCGCGTCGGCCGAGGAGTCGACCACCGGCGCCACCCCGTGCCGGCGGGACGGCAGCACCGCCGGCAGGTCCTGGCGGCGCAGCGCGCCGTAGACGGGCACGCCCACGTCGTCCAGCGCCTCGCGCAGCATCCCCTCGTGCCGCGACGACGCCACCCGGTTGAGGATCACCCCGCCCAGCCACAACTGCTCGTCGTACGAGCGGAAACCGTGCACCAGGGCGGCGACCGACTGGCCCATCGCGGCCACGTCGACCACCAGCACCACCGGGCTGCGCAGCGCGGCGGCAGCGGCGGCCGTGGACTCCTGCTCGGGACGGCCACCGACCGAGTCGTACAGGCCCATGCTGCCCTGCACGACGGCGAGCCCGGCGCCCGCGGCGCCGTGCGCGACCAGCGGGGCGAGCCGGTCGACGCCGACCAGCCGGGGGTCGATCACCCGGCCGGGCCGACCGGCGGCGAGACCGAGGTACGCGGCGTCGACGTGGTCCGGGCCGAGCTTGAACCCGGCGACGTCGACACCCCGCTCGGCCAGGGCGGCGAGCAGCCCGATCGCCAGCGCGTTCTTTCCGTGCCCGGAGGACGGCGCGCTGAGCACCAGGCGCGGCACGACGGTCATCATCGACTCCTCGCGGGCGGTGGCGGGTACACGACGGACAACCGAGGGGGTCGATCCGTCGGCGTGACGATACCCGTCCGATCCGACGCGCGAGCACCGCCAACCGGGGGTCGGCGGACCGTCCCGGCCCGGTCGCGGTGAGTGGTCCCGGTCATACGGGTAGCCTCGGTCCCGTGTACCGGTTCCTGCTGAGCCCACGCTGGTTGGGCGCCCTCGCGCTGACCCTGGTCGCCGCCGCCGTCATGGTGTGGCTCGGCAACTGGCAGCTGGACCGCTACCGAGGTCGTACCGAGATCAACGAGCGGATCGACGCGGGCGAGCGGATGCCTGCGGCGCCCCTGGCCGAGGCGTTCCGCCCGCCGACCGGTGGCCCCGGCACCGCCGGTCCGGCCCCCGCGAAGGACCGGGTCTGGACCCGGATCACCGCCACCGGCCGGTACGACACGTCGAACACCGTCCTGGTCCGTGGCCGGACGGTCGACAGCCGGGTCGGCTTCGAGGTGCTCACCCCCCTCGTGCTCGCTGACGGCACCGCGCTGCTGGTGGACCGGGGCTGGATTCCGCCCGCTCCGGGGGACGCGACCGCCCAGCCGTCGGTGCCCACCCCGCCGGGTGGCGACGTCACGGTCAACGGCCGGGTGCACGAGACCGAGAGCGGCGCCGGCGCGGTGGACCGCCGCGACGGGCGGCTGGAGACGCGGCGGATCGCCGTACCGCGTCTGGCCCGCGAGCTGCCCTACCCGGTCTACGGCGGCTATCTGCTGCTGGACGAGCAGACCCCGGCCGCCGACCCGGTCTTCAAGGCCGTTCCGGTGGGGCACACCAACAACTGGCAGAACTTCGGCTACGTCGTGCAGTGGTGGCTCTTCGCCGCGATGGCGATCTTCGGCTACGGCTGGGTGGCCCGCCGTGAGGCACGCCGGGCCGCGGGCCTGGATGGCACGACCGCCCCGCTGGACCGGGCGGCCGACCCCGCGCCGAGCACGTCCGCCTGAACCGTCCGCCCGGCGCCCGGCGTCAGCCGGTGGGCCGGCCGGCGTGGATCGCGCGGACGGCGTCGATGGTGTCCGCTTCGGCGGCGGACTTGTCCTCCCGGTAGCGCACCACCCGGGCGAACCGCAGCGCCATCCCACCCGGGTAGCGGGTGCTCGTCTGCACGCCGTCGAACGCGATCTCCACGACCTGCTCGGGGCGGACCCGGACCACCCAGTCACCACGCTCGACGGCGAGGCCGAGGAAGCGCTCGGTCTGCCAGCGCAGCAGCTCGTCGGTGAGCCCCTTGAACGTCTTGCCGAGCATGACGAAGTCGCCGGTGCGCGGATCACGGGCACCGAGGTGCAGGTTGGAGAGCCAGCCCTCGCGCCGGCCGCTGCCCCACTCGACGGCGAGCACCACCAGGTCGAGGGTGTGGCGCGGTTTGACCTTGACCCAGGCCGCGCCTCGACGGCCGGCGTCGTAGGGTGCGTCCGGCGCCTTGACCACCACACCCTCCTGCCCCGCGTCGAGGGCGGCGGCGAACGCCGCAGCGGCCTGCTCCGGACCGTCGACCTCCATGCGCCCGACCAGCAGCGAGGCATCCACCGCGCCGGCCAGAGCTGCCCACCGCTCACGGCCGGGCAGGTCGATCAGATCCTCACCGTCGAGGTGCAGCAGGTCGAAGAAGTACGGCGTGAGCACCGTCGTGCCGGTGGTGGCGGCGGCCGCGAGCACCGCCGGGGCGACCGGCGTACGGCCGGTGGTGCTCGGCGTGGTGCGCCGGGCGGCCCGACTGGAGGTCTGCTGGAACGGCAGCGGGCGGCCCGTCTCGTCCAGGCCGATCGCCTCGCCGTCGAGCACCAACTCCCGGCCGGGCAGGGCGCGAACCGCCGCGACGACCTCGGGCACCCGGTTGGTGATCTCGTCGAGGCTGCGGGTGAACACGGCGATGTCGGCGCCGGAGCGATGCACCTGGATGCGGATGCCGTCGAGCTTGACGTCGACCACGGCGGGCGTGCCGGTCGCGGCCAGCGCCTCGTCGACCGAGGGGGCGCTCTGCGCGAGCATCGGTGCCAACGGCCGGCCGACCCGCAGGCCGAAACCGGCCAGCTCGGCCTCGCCCCCGGCCAGCGCGGCCACCGCCACGGCGCGCAGGTCACCGGCGAGCAGCAGAGCCCGACGGACGGTGGCGACCGGTACCTCGGCGGCCCGCGCCACGGCGTCGGCGAGCAGCCCGGCCTGGGCACCCTGGCGCAGCTCGCCGCCGAATAGGCCGGTGAGCAGCCGTTGCTCGTCGGTGGTGGCCGCCGCGTAGAGGGCGCCGAGCAGAGCCCGGCGGCGAGCCTGCGAACCGGTGCCCTGCACGGCGGCGATCTGCTCGATGGCCGCGTCGACGGCGGCCACGGTCAGCGTCGGCTCGGCGGCCGGCGGTGGCAGGTCACGCAGGCTCGCGTAGCCCACGCCGGTCTGGCGTTGCCGCAGCTCACCGGCGAGATAGCCGGCGCCGGGCTCCACCTCGGGCGGGTCGAGCCGGCGCAGCGCGTCGGCGAGCAGCTCCACCTTGGCCCGCCGGCCACTGGTGGCGCCCACGGCGGCGGAGGTGGCCGCCAGGTCGATGAACCGCACGACGCCCATCCTGCCAGTCACCTCCGACACCGCCCGGGCATTGCCGTGCCCGGGCGGTGTCGGCGCGGTGCCGCAGCCCGCCAGGCCCTGGTCCACGGAGGCGGGCTGCCCCTGTGGAACAGGCACTGACGGACGGCGGGAATCAGGCGGAGACGGGCTCCTCGATGCGCAACCCTCGGGCGCGGACCTCGCCGGCCACCCGGGAGAGCACCGAGTCGAGGGCGACCAGGGCGGCGGAAAGCTCACCGAGCTGCTCGTTGAGCGTGTCCTCGGACCACGCGGAGACGTCGACGTCCCCCAGTGCGCTGACGGCGGCCCCCAGGCGGGCCATCACCTCGTTCGTACTCATGTTCGAAAGCCTATAGCAATCCCATCGGCGACACGCCGTAAACGCGCAGATCAGACGCAAACTTGCCGTTATCACTCAGCCGCTGCGGCCACCTTGCCCAGCAGCAGCGCCTCGGCGAGGCAGACCTTGGCGAACTCGCCGAGGTGCAGGCTCTCGTTCGGACCGTGCGCGCGGGCGTGCGGGTCCTCCACGCCGGTCACCAGGATCGCCGCCTGCGGGAACATCTCCTGGAACGTGGCGATGAACGGGATCGAGCCGCCGACGCCGATGTCCACCGGGTCGGTGCCGTCCCAGGCGGTGCGGAACGCCGAGCGGGCGGCGTCGAACATCGGCCCGGACGCGTCGATCACGCACGGGTCGCCGTCGTGCTCGAAGGTGACCGTCACCTGAGCGCCCCACGGCGCGTGCTTCTCCAGGTGGGCGCGCACCGCCGCGTACGCCCGCTTGGGGTCGTCGCCCGGTGCGAGACGGACGCTGAGCTTCGCCTTCGCGGCCGGCACCAGGGCGTTCGGGGCCTCACCGGTGGCCGGGGCGTCGATGCCGAGCACGGCCAGCGCCGGCTTGGTCCAGAGCCGGTCGGTGAGCCGGCCGGTGCCGATGAACTGCACACCCTCGGCCAGCCCGGCCTCGACGCGTACCCGGTCCTCCGGGTAGTCGACGACGGCGCCCACCCGGCCGACCAGCCCGTCCACCGCCACGTCGCCAGCGTCGTCGTGCAGGGTCGCCAGCAGCCGGACCAGCGCGGTCAGCGCGTCCGGCACGGCACCGCCGAACATGCCGCTGTGCACGGCGTGGTCCAGCGTGCGCACCTCGACGAAGCAGTTGACGATGCCGCGCAGCGAGGTGGTCAGCGCCGGTACGCCGATGTCCCAGTTGCCCGAGTCGGCGATCACGATGACGTCCGAGGCGATCTCGTCGCGGTGCTCGTCGAGCAGCCGCTCCAACGAGTCGGAGCCGAACTCCTCCTCGCCCTCGATGAACAGCACCACACCGACCGGCAGCGCGTCCCCGTACGCCCGCAGGGCCGCCACGTGCGCCATGATGCCGGCCTTGTCGTCGGCCGCACCCCGGCCGTACAGGCGGCCGTCGCGCTCCACCGGCTCGAACGGGTCGGACTCCCACAGCGACCGGTCACCGATCGGCTGCACGTCGTGGTGGGCGTAGAGCAGCACGGTTGGCGCACCGGGCGGGGCCGCGCGACGGCCGATCACGGCGGGCTGCCCGCCGGAACGCACGATGTCGACGTCCAGGCCGCAGCCGCGCAACAGCTCGGCGACCGCCTCGGCGGACCGCTCGACGTGCGAGTGGTCGAAGCCGTCGAAGGCGATGCCGGGGATGCGGACGAGGCGTTCCAGGTCGGCCCGCACGCCGGGCATCTCCCGCTCGACGGCGGCCCGCACCTCGGACTCGGACATGATCGGTGAGGTCATGACCGGCATCGTATGCCGGCCTTACCCAGGCGTGCCGGCGGAGCCCGTGCCCGCCCCGCCGACCCGCACCAGGTAGCGGGACGTGTCGAGCGGCAGCGCCGGCGCGCCGTCGACCACCAGGTCGGCGTGGGCTGTGGTGTCGTCGGCGGCGAAGTGCATGCGCTCCCCCGCATGCCAGCGGCGCAGCTCGGGCAGGATGTCCGGCCCGTCCCGCTCGACCGCACGGGCCAGCCGCAGCGGCGCCGGCGCGGTCACGAAGACGGCGAGCGTCAGCTCCGACCGGATCACCGCACGGGCGGCGCTGACCCCCTCCACGATCAGCACCGGCGTCACCGGCACCGCCACCGGGCGCGGCAGGAAGGACCGCCGCACCCAGCTGTACCGCCGGTACGCGCCCGGCTCCCCCCGCCGCAGCGGGACCAGCACCTCGTCGTCGAACCGGGGCCAGAAGGTCAACTGGTCGTCCCAGCCGTCGAGCAGGTCGTCGGTGTGCACCACCGGTGGTCGCCCGCCGGGCAGCGCCGCCAGGGCATCCGCGAGGTGCGCGGCGAACCGGCTCTTGCCCGCGCCGCTCGGCCCGTCGACGGCGACCAGCCGGGTCCGCCCCAACCGCGCCGGGCCCGCGAGCACCCGCCGCGCCACCTCGGCGTACGCCTCGACGACCACCACCTGCGCCACCTGCGCGCCGGCAGGCCCGGTCGGCCCGCCGGCGTGGCCGCCCTCGCCCTGGTGCGGACCCGGGTCGCGCCGCCGCGGACCGCCGCGGTCGAGCGGTTCCCTGCCGACGACTCCGTGCACGACCGCAGTATGCCCCCGGTCCGAGCCCGCCGGACGGGGTGATCGACTCGGGTTCACGGATGTCGGGGTGTCCCGCCGGCCAGGACGGTCCGACATCACGGAAACCGAGTCGATCACGCTGGTCCCGACGGCTGTGACACGTCCGGCTGAGCCGGCTCGGGCGGCCACTTGCACGTCCGGGGGAATTGGGGTGGCGACGGGTGACGGGCGGACCGTTCGGCGCGCGGGCCGGTACCCGAGTCGGCATGATCGGGTGGTGCTCCGAGACGTGATGAGCCCCGGCATCGACGCCCTGCTCGAACAGGCCCGCGCCGGGCTGCACCGACTTACTCCACAGCAGACCGTCGAGGTGGTCCGCGGTGGCGCTCTGCTTGTCGACACCCGTACCGACACACAGCGCCGCGAACAGGGTGATCTTCCCGGGGCGGTCGTCATCGACCGCACGGTGCTGGAGTGGCGGCTCGACCCGGCCAGCGCCTGGCGCATTCCGGAGGCCACCGCCTACGACCGGGAGATCATCGTGGTGTGCCGCCAGGGTTACAGCTCCAGCCTGGCCGCCGCCAGCCTCCAGACCCTCGGCCTGCGCCGGGCCACCGACATGATCGGTGGCGTCGACGCGTGGCTGGCCGCCGGTCTGCCCACCACGGACCGCCCCGCCGACATCCGCCTCTGACCCGCCCGCTGCCGCAGCCCGCTCTACGACGCCACCGGGGAGCCCGCCTAGACGGCCGATCATGCGCTGTCGGCGGGCGGCCCGTCGCAGGGTGACGCTCGGGCGGCCTCTTGCAGGCGTGGCGCGCTCAGGTGGGTGGGGCGCCGGGCGGGATGAAGGGGAGGTCCGTGGGCGCGCCGGTCTCGATGAGACGCCAGAGGGCGTCGGTGTCGAGGTGCTCCTCGACGAGGTCGCCGAGCAGGTCGAGCGAGCGTTCCCGGGCGGCGGCGAAGCTGGTGGTCGGCGCGACCCGGAATCCCCTGCGTCCGGCCAGCCGGGCCGCCTCGGTGAGGAACCAGCGGCGGAATCCGTCGGACTCGAACGCCCCGTGCCAGTGCGTGCCGTGCACCGCGCCGAGCACCGCCCCCTCGCCCGCGCCGTCGACCCCGGTCAGCAGCGGGGTCAGTGCCGGGTCGGCCTGCGAGACGTACCCGTGGTGGATCTCGTAGCCGCGGACCGTCACGTCGCCGGGGCCGGCGCCCACCGACTGCCGGACGGTCTTGCGAGGATCGAAGGTGATCTCGATGGGCAGCAGGCCGAGCCCGGGCACACTGCCCCGCCGGCTCTCGACCGGGTCGTGGATGGCCCGGCCGAGCATCTGGAAGCCACCGCAGAGGCCGAGCAACGGCTTACCGGCTGCCGCGTGGGCGGCGACCGCGTCGGCGAGGCCCGTCTCGCGGAGCCAGGCGAGGTCCGCGACCGTCGACTTCGAGCCGGGCAGGACGATCAGGTCGGCAGAGGCCAGTTCGGCAGGCTCGACGGTGAGGCGTACGCGGACACCCGGCTCGGTGGCGAGCGCCTCCACGTCGGTGGCGTTGCTGATGCGGGGCAGTCGGACGACGGCCACGTCCAGCCACTCGGTGCCGTGCGGGGCGGCAGGCCGACCGAGCACCCGCCCGTAGGCGAGCGAGTCCTCCGCGTCCAGCCACAGGTCGAGCGACCAGGGCAGCACCCCGTACGTGGGCCGGCCGGTCACGTGCCGCAGCATCTCCAGCCCGGGCTGGAGGAGACCGAGGTCCCCCCGGAACTTGTTGATCACGAAGCCCGCGACGAGCGCCTGGTCGGCCGGATCGAGCAGGGCGACCGTGCCGAACATCGACGCGAAGACGCCGCCCCGATCGATGTCGCCGACCACGATGGCGGGCAGGTTGGCGTGCCGGGCGAGCCCCATGTTGACGTAGTCCCCGGCCCGCAGGTTGATCTCCGCCGGGCTGCCCGCGCCCTCACAGATCACCACGTCGTACGCGGCGCGCAGCTCGGCCAACGCCGCGTACGCGGTCTCGGCGAGCCGGGGCCGCAACTGCCGGAAGGTGCCGGCGGTGATCGTGTCGACCGCCTCGCCGAGGAGGACGACCTGGCTGGCGAGGTCACTGCCCGGCTTGAGCAGCACCGGGTTGAAGCGCAGGTCCGGTGCGAGCCCGCACGCGGCGGCCTGCATGGCCTGGGCGCGGCCGATCTCCCCACCACGCCCGTCCGGCCCGACGACGACGGCCGAGTTGTTCGACATGTTCTGCGCCTTGAACGGCGCCACCTTCACGCCGCGCCGGTGCAGCCAGCGGCAGATGCCGGCGGTGAGCACGCTCTTGCCGGCGTCCGAGGTGGTGCCGGCGACCAACAGTCCACCGCTCATCGCCCGCTCTCCCGCCCCACGACGCCCCCGACCCGGCCATGCTCCGACCCGAGGGGCAGCAGGCCGCCTCCCGACCGGCCACCTCGAAACGCCTCCCGGGTCGCTGAACGGCCGGTGCGCCGTCCCGTCACGGCTCGCAAGCTGCGGCGCGCCACTGCGTCGGTCAGGCGGCCGACGGTCACCGGGTAGGCAGCGGCCACTCCGAGGGCGGCCAGGCCGACAGCGCCGGAGATGCGCGCGGCCCGCTTGAGGTGTCGCGCCTCGGGACGGGGGCCGTCGCCCAGGAACGGGCGGACCTCGGAGCGTCCGAAGTACATGTTGCGGCCACCGAGGCGGACGCCGAGCGCCCCGGCCATCGCCGCTTCACACTGGCCGGCGTTGGGGCTGGGGTGGTCGTTGCGGTCCCGCCGCCACACCCGCCAGGCCCGGTCCCGGTCGCCGTTGGCAACCGGTGCGACGGCGATGGTGAGGAGCCCGGTCAGCCGGGACGGCACGAGGTTGAGCAGGTCGTCCAGCCGAGCGGCCGGGGTGCCGAACCGCGCGTAGCGCTCCGATCGGTGCCCGACCATCGCGTCGAGGGTGTTGGCGGCGCGGTAGCCCAGCAGCCCGGGCAGGCCGGCGACCGCACCCCAGAGCAGCGGGGCGACCACCGCGTCGGAGGTGTTCTCCGCGACCGATTCGACGGTGGCGCGGGCCAACTCCGACTCGTCCAGGGTCGACGGGTCCCGCCCGCAGAGGTTGCCGAGGCGTTCCCGGGCGGCGGGCAGGTCGCCGTTACGGAGCGTACGACCCATGATCGTGGCCTCGCGCCGCAGCGTACGACCGCCCAGCACGGTCCAGGTGCCGACGGCGACGAGGACCGCGCGGCTCACCGGCCGGTGCCGGGTGGCCACCGCGGCGACCGCCCCGAGCGCCACGGGCCCCCCGACCGCCAGCGCCGTGAACACCGCGCCGGCTGTCCGGTCCGGCCGGTGCAGGCGACGCTCCAGAGCGCCGGCCACCTGGCCGAAAGCGGCTACCGGGTGCCACCGACGGGGGTCGCCGAGCAGCCTGTCCAGCGCGTAACCGGCCACCAGGCCCACCGCGTTCGCCACCGGTGCTGTCTGCCGCACGCGTACCACCCCCCGGCCGGCCAGCCTAGACGAGCGCCGCATGAGCCAACCGCGCCTGCCGTACTCCATCGGAACCTCCTCTGACCCGTTCCGCTCACGCGGGGTGACGACGCCGACCACGCCGCCACCCCGCCCCCGTCGTGCCGTCGGTGCGAACGTCGCCGGCACCGACCTCAGGCAGCGGTGCTGCTGCCGCCCCGGGACCGGACGGTCACGCCGGCTGCGGAACCCGACCTCGGCCCCGCCGGCCCCGACCGGACGGCGGACCATCCGGCCGGCCCTCGTCGGGAACCGGCCCCAACTCGTCGTCGGGGTCGTCCTCCGGGTCGACGTCGTCCGCCGCCGCACGGGTCAGCTCGTCGTCGTCCAGGGCCGCGGGAAGGCCACCGATGTCACCGAGGGAGACCTCGTCGAGCGGGCCGTGGCCGAGGGGACTGGTGCGCGGCGAGGCGTACTCGGGCAGCTCAAAGTCGTCGTCGAGCGGCCCGTCGTCGGGCAGCGCCGGTGCCTCCTCGGCGGGTACCGGCTCGGTGGGCTCGCCGTGCACGCGACCCTCGGTGGCCGCGTCCTCGACGGCGCTGGTGCTCATGGTGGGTCGGTTGCGCAGGAAGCGGGCCCGCCCCCGGGACAGGTCGTGGCCGACGGCGACCGCCTCCAGCTCGTAGAGGGTGCGGTGGTTGCCGGCCTCGTCGGTCCAGTCGCGGGTGTAGAGACGCCCGCAGACCACCACCGGGTCGCCGACCATCACCGACGCGGCGACGCCCTCGGCGAGCTTGCGCCAGCAGTTGACGCGGACGCGCAACGAGTTGCCGTCGACCCACCGGCCGCTGTCGCGGTCGAGTCGACGGGCGGTGGAGGCGACCTTGAAGTTGGCCACCAGGGTGTTGCTCTCCTTCGTCCGCCGCCACTCGGGCGCCGTCAGAATGTTGCCGACGATCGTGACGTACGTGTCGAACATCGTCCCTCCAGGGGATCGGGGTCTGCCAGCGCGAGTCGACTCGGCATCGAGCCTGTGCGATGTCGACGGCCACCGCCAGCGCCGCCACCCGAACCTGTGGACAACGGGCCACCTGTGGACAACGCCCTGATCAAGCCCCTGTTGTGGTACGGCCGACCCACCCGAGCGGCCGATGGCGGTTCCGGAACCGCCCGAACTGGGTATGGATTTGATCAACGCACCACCGACAAGCTCCACGTCGACGAGAGGTCAGCACCATGATGATCACTACTTTCGGCTCCGCGACCACCTCCGAGGTGCGGCGATGAGCGCCGTGGCGAACCCGGCGACCGTGGGCGAGTGCCTGCGGGTGGGCGCGGGCTTCTCCCAGGGTGACCGCAACTGGATCGCCGAACAGTTCGCCACCCTCGACGCCCGGCTGGCCGGTTTCCACGCCGACGCCACCGAGCTGGAGGTGTCGGTGAAGGACCGGGAGGCCCGGGGTCAGAAGGTCACCCTGGAGTGCTGGATCGCCGGCCGGCAGAAGATCGTCACCACCTCCACCGAGGAGGACCTGCACGCCGCCCTCAACGACGTTCGCGACGACCTGCGTCGGAAGCTCAACGACGCCAAGACCAAGCAGGAGCCGCGCAACAACAAGCACCTGCGGGACATCCCGCAGCCGCAGGGCGAGCCCGACCCGATCGACCAGGACCCGGCCCGCGTCGACGCGGAAACGGCCTGACCCACCCACGACCGACCCGCGATCTTGCACTTTCGGATGCCGATATGAGCATCCCCAAGGCTTATGTCGCAACAGAAAGTGCAAGATCGCGGGGGTGGGGGGGCGGGCGCGGGGCTACCGCTCGGTAGTGGTGCGGGCGTAGCGTCGTCGTTGTGGAACCGGACGTGTTGGGGCCGCCGTACGAGCGGCAGACGATCGGCCTGGGCACCGATGACGAAGGTCCCGTTGTCGCGACACTGGTCCGGCGGCGGGCCGGGCGCCCCACCGGGCGGGCGGTCCTTTACGTGCACGGCTTCGTCGACTACTTCTTCCAGACCCACCTGGCCGACTTCTTCGCCGAGCGCGGTTGGGACTTCTACGCGCTCGACCTGCGCAAGTACGGTCGCAGCCTGCTCGGGCACCAGACGCCGAACTTCTGCCGCGACCTCAGCGACTACTTCCCCGAGTTGGACGCCGCCGCCGAGATCATCCGCACCGAGGACGGGCACGACACCCTGCTGGTGATGGGCCACTCCACCGGCGGCCTGATCATCTCGCTCTGGGCGGATGCCCGCCGCGACGCCGGCATCGTCGACGGACTGGTCCTCAACAGCCCCTTCTTCGACCTGAACGCCCCCTGGGCGGTCCGTCGACCCCTCGCGGCCGCCGTCGCGCGGCTGGGCCGCAGGGCGCCCCACCGCGTCCTGCCCTTCAGCCTGGGCACGGTGTACGGCGAGAGTCTGCACGCCGACCACCGCGGCGAGTGGGCCTATGACCTGGCGTGGAAGCCGTTGGCCGGGTTCCCGGTGCGGGCCGGCTGGCTGAATGCGATCCGTACCGGTCAGCGTCGGCTGCGCGCCGGCCTGGACATCCCGGTGCCGGTGCTGCTGGCCTGCTCGACCCGTTCCTTCCGGGGCACGAAGTGGCACGACAACGCCACCCTTGCCGACGCGGTGCTGGACGTCGAGCACATGGTCCGGTACGCGCCCCGCCTCGGCCAGCACGTCACGCTGGCCCGCTTCGACGATGGGTTGCACGACCTCACGCTCTCCGGACCGGCCGTACGCGCGAAGGTCCTGGACGAGGTCGACCGCTGGGCGGAGGCGTTCCTGGCCGCCGGCCCCACCGCTCCGGCCGATGACGATGCCGACACCGACGCGCCCACGCTGCCGCAGAGCCGCCGCCCGTCGACCGACACGGCCGAGGCAACGGCGGTCGGCGACTGATCCGTCCGAGCTCGGACGACCGCCCGCGCCGGGGCTACGGTCAGCGACTCATCCGCCGGCCCGAACGAGCGGGACACCCCGGGGCGACGGCGCTCGGCGACCGAGCAGCCCCAAAAGCGTCGGTGCGCTCGTGCGACTGATCCGGCACACCCGGCCGGCCAGCCGCGCCGAGGCGACGGCTACCGACGACTGAGCGGTCGAGCCGGGTTCAGGCGTCGCCCTGCACGGCCGACAGGGCGGCGCCGATCCGGTCGAAGGTCGCCACCGGGTGACCGTCGACGCCGGGCAGCACCAGGCCGAGGCAGTACAGCGACACGTCGCCGGCGGCGTCGGCCTGCACGATGAAGACGGGCGCGCCGACGTACCCCGGGGGTAGTTCCGTGGTGATCCGCATGTCGTCCCCGTCTCGGACGACGCGCTCGATCGCCACCTCCAGGGGGCGGGAGCCGTCGTCGCGTACCCCATGGGCCAGCACGAAAGCGGAACTGCCGTCGGCGCCGAGGTCGGCGACGGCCTCGGGCCCGGCGGCGATCCCCGCCGGTACCGGCTGCACGCGCCACCGCCAGCCGCCGTCACCGGCGTAGCGGTGCAGGCCGGCGGTCGGCAGCACCGCGACCCCGTCGCCCGGAAAGCGGGCCCAACCGGGCACGATGTCGGCCGCCGCGACGGCGTCCGGCGCGACGCCGGCCGGCTCGGTGACGCTCGCCCGCAGGCCCAGCTCACCGCCGGTCGCACCGACGAGGTCAGCCGCCGTCAGCAGCGCCTCCCCCATCGGGTCGTCGCCACCCTGGAAGAAGAAGGCGGTGCCGTGGGCGTCGGCCGTCCGGTAGGGCAGGATCGCGCGGCCGACGACCTGGCACAGCTCGTAGGCGACGCTGCTCTCGGCGTCGGGGTCCAGCAACACCAGCCGAGGATACGGGCTGCCGCGTGGTCGACCTGCGGGAACCCGGATGCCGGTCGCCCGGCCTTCGTGAGACCCTGCTCGACGACGCGGACGGGGGCACCCTTTACCCCGGCGTGCCCGGGGTCGGCGGTACCCTTCTTGCGCGACATCCACGCCGCGCGCCCGTAGCTCAGCGGATAGAGCAGGGGACTTCTAATCCCAAGGTCGTAGGTTCGAACCCTACCGGGCGCACCCAGGTCGAAGCAGGTCGACTTCAGCAACACCGACCGATGGATCGGGCGCGGCATCAATGCTGCGCGGTAGGT